>DUZJ01000050.1 GCA_013349615.1 Planctomycetota bacterium
AGAATGCTGTCACGGTCGATGCGCAGTCCGTGGCATCTGTAAAATGCGTATCGGTGGAGTGGAATGAAAAATATCAAGAAAGGAAGGAAGAGATTATGAAACATCAAGGCAAAACGATTCAGGTGATGTTGATGTTTGTTGCGGTTTTCTGTTTGCTGTCAGCGGGAAGCGCCGGTGCCAATGTTTCCTTAGTAGGTGATGATTTCTCCGCCTGGCGGGGTAATACCGGGCAATGGGAAATCGTCGGCGATACCTTTACAAATCCCGGGAATGCGAATTTGCTGAGCAGCAAGCCGGGCAGCGGTGTTATTTTGAATGGGCCTACAGGAAGGACAAGGAACATACTAAGCAAGGCGGAATTCGGCGACGTCAGGGCGCATATCGAGTTTATGGTTCCCAAAGGGTCCAACTCCGGCGTGTATTTCATGGGCCGATACGAGATACAGGTATTCGATAGCTGGGGAGTAGACAAGCCGACGCACTCCGACTGCGGCGGCATCTATCAGCGCTGGGACGACAACAGAAATCCTAAGGGCTACGAAGGCCATCCGCCACGGGTGAACGCATCACTTGCGCCCGGACAATGGCAAACGGTCGATGCTATTTTCAGAGCTCCCCGCTTTGACAAGAATGGGCGAAAAATTACCAACGCCAGATTTGAAAAGATAGTACACAACGGCATTGTGGTCCATGCAGATGTGGAGCTTACCGGGCCGACACGTGCCAGTACTTATAATGACGAGAAACCGACCGGGCCGCTTATGCTGCAAGGCGACCATGGGCCGGTGGCGTATCGCAATATCCGGCTCGAACCAGCCGGGGCGCTGCCGTTCTTTGCGATGGATACGGCTACAAAAGACGCCAAACACAAGACTGCAAAACAGCAGGTGGAGATGCTCAAGGAGTTGGGGTATGATGGTATCGGCTGCACAGCGGGCAAGGAAGTGGCGGAGATGCTCGGAGAGGTGGATAAAAGCGGCTTGAGGCTTTTTGCCGTTTATCTTGGAGCAAATATAGATGCCGACCAGCCCAAGTACGGTCCGGAATTAAAAGAAGCAATCAAGGTATTGAAAGGGCGCAATGCGGTACTCTGGCTGTTCGTGCTAAGCAAAAAGCATAAGCCGTCCTCGCCGGAAGGCGATGCTCGTGCGGTGGAAGTCATCCGTGAGATTGCCGATATAGCCGCTGAGGTGGGGCTGCGCATCGCGCTATACCCGCACCACGGATTCTGGGTCGAGCGGGTGGAAGATGCTGTGCGAGTGGCCGGGAAGGTAGACCGGAAAAACGTCGGAGTTACGTTCAATTTATGTCACTGGCTAATGGTGGATGATGAGAAAAATATGAAGTCGCTGATAAAGTCGGCGATGCCACACCTTTTTTTGGTGAGTATAAATGGTGCGGACAGCGGAGGAAAAGACTGGAAACAGCTAATTCAGACATTGGACAGGGGCACTTTTGATATGTTCAAGTTTTTAAATACTCTGGAGGACGCAGGCTATACCGGCCCAATAGGACTTCAGGGATATGGCATAGGTGGCGACGCTCACGAGAACCTAAAGCGCTCGATGAGTAAATGGCACCAACTCTCAAAACAGTTATCAGCAGAAAAAAAATAAAAAATGTGGCAATACCTAAAGAGTAATCAATGGAAACTCTTAAATTGTTACGCGATTACTTTCCGTTGGCGGTTTTTACCGGCAAGTGCCTGGTCTTTATAAGCGAAGACTGGCGTGTTGAGCTTAGCGAGCATAAAGACAGCGATTTCAGCAAGGTTGATGCTGAGCCGTCTGTTATACGAGTCAGAATCTTCAAGAAGGCCTTGAATGAACAATTCGTACCGGGCCATTACGAAGATTTCCAGCTTGCATCGTTGGGTGAGCTTGCCGAGCAGATTGAAAAGTATGTGCAGTTGGCGATAGGCAGGAACATCAGGGAAAATATTGAGTGAGATGCAGGCAAAATTTTCTTCTTTGTCTCCATCCAACCGGCTACAATCCGGTCTATGAGTAATTTAGCAGTTCAAGAGATTAATGGCGGTGTTGTTTTCACGGCAAAGATTGTACCTGGCAGCAGGCAGACGTGCGTCTGCGGTTTGCTTGATGAGATGTTGAAGATTAAGGTTTCGGCCCCGCCGGAGAAGGGAAAAGCAAATAAGTCTCTGCTTGATTTTTTGGCCAAACAGCTTGGTGTGAAAAAGAATGCTGTCAGCATAATCTCCGGCAAGACGAGCGCCGTCAAGAGCGTGCAAGTTCTGGGAATCTCAGTCGAGCACCTATCAAAAAAACTGAACTTGAATAAACAGAGTTCCGACCAATGACTGACAAATCATTTCTGCTCTCACAAAGCCATATAGTGGACGAGTCTTCAATAAGATATATGCTGAAGTTAGCGGCGCCAATGATAGTAACGACCGTATCGTTCACCATTATGCAGTTCGTGGACAGATACATGGTATCCCGTCTGGGGACGGAGGCCCTGGCGGCGATTTTGCCGGCGGGTTTCGCCAGTTTCCTACCCAGCGCTTTCGCCATTGGCTCAATGGTAAGTCTGAGCACGTTTGTGAGCCAGAGTCTTGGCAGAGGCGATAAGAGAAGCTGCTCGAATTATTTCTGGCAGACAATATACATGGGTTTAGCGTACTTTCTGTTTGTCGTGGCAATTATGTGGCCGGCTGCACCGTGGATATTCAGGATGATGGGACAACCGCCGGCGGTGGCTGGGATGGAAGTGATATATTTTCGAATCATACTTTACGCTCATATACTGGCCGTCATTAACTGGTCAGGCAACCAATTCTTTATGGGTATACATCGGCCAACTATCACAATGTGTGCCTCGTTATGTGGGCAGCTTGTCAACGTAGCAGCCAATTACGTATTGATTTTCGGCAAGTTAGGTTTTCCTGCGATGGGCATTGCAGGCGCAGGCTGGGGGACATTTATCGGGATAGCTGTCGCGGCTGTTATAAATATGGCTGTATTCCTGAGTAGAGGTATGAATACGGCCTTCAGGACCAGGCGAGCGGTGAACCTCGATTTCGGCAAGATGTATGATTTGCTGAAAGTGGGACTTCCTGCAGGATTTGGACTGATGATGAATGTGGCATTCTGGGGTATGATTCTGTTTGCACTCGTTGGACGATTCGGCACGGAGGCATTGGCTGCGACAAGTGCAGTGCTTTCGTACACAAGTCTTTCGGTGATGCCGGTCGTCGGAATAGGGACGGCTTTAGCCGCAGCCGTAGGCAAAACAATAGGGGCGGGCAAGAAAGAGCTGGCAACCAAGCAAACCTATGTTTGTTTGAAGGTTGCGCTGGTTTATATGGGATTAGTGGGGATTATCTTTTTTGTATTCAGAAATACTTTGATGGTGTTCTGGTCTTCGGACGAAGATGTCATCAGGATTGGAGCCAATCTTTTAATTTGTGCCGCTATATACCAGGTGTTTCACGCGGCACGTACCATTTATGGGGGGGCTTTGCGCGGAGCGGGTGATACATTATGGCTGGCGATTGTCTCAGCAGTGGGAGCAGTGGTCATATTGGGTTTGGGCGGTCTACTTATTGTTATGCTTTTTGGCCAGCTTGCGGCATTAGGGCCGTGGATAGTAGCTACAATTAGTATTATTGCCGTCGGGTTGGCGAACTACTGGCGATTCAAGAGCAACAAGTGGATGAAGATAGATTTGTTCAAGCGTCGTCCTGTCAGCGTGCCGGTCGAGACCGGAGCGGTGGTCGAATAGGATTTGTTTAAATGGTTAATCCGTCCATGGTTGACTCAGAGAACACCACTTAGGTCCGTGAGTGTTTGCAAGCGAATGTTGCGAACGGCTCCGGCCGTTTGCCAGGTTGCAATGCCAAGCGGCTGAGATAAGTCCACTTCCGTCCGGATGTCGATTTTTCGGTCGGTCGTTACCACATCGACAATCTTTTCATCGTCGAGCCATGCTTCAATCTTGTCGGGCGTTACCCGCAACCGGACGCGATACCATCGGCCGGTCTCGAACTGGATGATTCGTGTGGTTTCGTTGTTGGCGGCATCGTAGTAATCGAGATTGGACAGGCCGCAGACCTCGCCGCCCCAGCCGCCGAGGATTAGCGAGCAGGAATTGTCACCGACGGGAAAGGTCAGCCCACAGAAAAAGTCACTCCCCGTCACCCGCTTCGCTTCGAGGCTGATTTCATAGTTCATCCGGACGACCGGGCCTGTCCAGTTTATGCCGGTCATGTCGTTGCCCATTTCGAGAAAGATGCTGCCTTCTTTCACGTAGACATTGCCCTGGCCACCGAAGTCGGTGACCTTCCACTTCCCCAGTGTCTCGCCGTCAAAGAGGCTGATTTCGCGCGGACCCTGACATGACGCCAGCACGAAGACGGCAAGCAGCAGAAATATTGTGTATAGCATATTGGATAAGGCACGACAAAATAAGCTTCCGATATTAGTATGCTTCCAGCTCATTATATGACTCCTAATATAAAGAATTACGTTGAACAAAATAACCTTTGGATTTAAATTAGACAAGAATTATTTGTTCAAACTGACTTTTTTTACTACAAATTGGTCAGAACACAAAATATAAACGGCTTTTCTGACGATAAGGTCTGTAGAGGCAAATACTTAGTAGGATTGTACAGCGTCTGTTGTTTAAGGGGGCTTTTCGATAAAAAGGCAGAACAAGTGGGCAAACTACATCGAACAGCTATGAAAAAGGGTTTGTTGCTGATTGTGTGCATTGCGGTCTTTACAGGGCCGGCAACTTTTGGCCGAGATGAGCCCCTGGCCAACGAGGGCAAAGCAGGCCTGTACGCGAAGTCGATTGAACGAGTCCTTCGGCTAAGAGAGGACGAAGTTGATCTGGCCACCGCTGCTTTGATTATTTCTGAGAAGTGGAGCAACATTGTATACGGCCGAAGGTATCTGTCAAAATTAGATGATATGGCATTGGAGATTCGCTCGCGGCTCGAAAAGAAAAAGCTAAGGGCTAACTACCGTGCGATTCTGATGATAAATGAGTATCTGTTTGATGAGCTGGGCTTCAAAGCGGTTTCAGAGGCAAGTGACCCGAATGACTTGTTCCTGCACTCAGTGCTTGATAGAAAACGCGGGTATTGCCTGAGTCTGTCGATTCTTTATCTTTCACTCGGTGAACGCCTTGGACTGCCTGTATATGGGGTTGTCGTGCCGGGACACTTCTTCGTTAAATACGATGATGGGCGAGTGCGATTCAATATTGAAACAACAAGCAAAGGCGGAAGTGCTTCTGACGAGCATTACATAACTAAATTCAAGGTGCCTGAAGACGACAGCATTTATATGAGAAAGCTGACTAAAGTCCAAACCTTGGGCTGTTTTCTTAATAATCTGGGCAACAGCTACAGCGAAGTCGGCGATACGGAGTCTGCATTGCGCGCACTTGAAACAGCGGTCCGGATAAATCCCTCACTGGGCGAGTCACGGGCGAATCTGGGCAATCTTTATCTTAAAGACGGCCGGATAGAGGACGCAATGTACGAATACCGGACGGCTTTGCAAATCAACCCAAATGATGCCAAGACGCATAGCAATCTTGGCAATGCATACACCAAACGGGGATGGCTCAACGATGCGACTGCTCAATACTGCCACGCACTCGAGCTGGACCCGAATTTCACACAGGCATACAAAAATCTGGCAAGCGCTTACTGCGAACTTGAAATGTTTGTGCAGTCGGAAGTGACCCTGAAACAGGCACTTATTTTGGAGCCAAAAGACGCTTCTCTGTACAGCCAATTGGCCGATGTTTATAAACAGATGGGTAAATATCGGCAGGCAATTTCTCAATATAAAAAGGCCTTGAAGATTAAACGCAATTTAGCTGAGGCCCACTACGGCCTGGCTCTCTGCTATAACAAGCTGGATTTGGTCGATGAAGAAACCCGAGCATACAAAAAGGCTTTGGCTTTTCAGCCTGACATGGTGGCTGCCTTCGTGGGTTTGGGAAATGTATATTTCGGAAAGAAAAAGTATGATGCGGCTATTGAACAGTATAAGAAAGCCGTTCGAATAGCGCCCGATGATGGCACAATTCATCATAATCTTGGAGCGGCTTATTCCAACAAGGACGATTACGAGCAAGCAGCGGCTGCGTATTTGAAGGCGGTCGAGCTTGAGCCGGAGATGGGTGATGCGCATAACGGGCTGGCCTATGCGTTTTACAAGTTAAAGAAGTACGATTTGGCAGCCAAACACATAAAAGTTGCCGAGGAATTAGGCGCCGAGATTGATAAACAACTGCTCCGTGCCATCAAAAAGAAATCGCTGTAGGCGCTAATAAAGCCTACGCGAATTTGACTCATATCTCGAGCAAGTCATTGTCCAGCGAATTTCGAATCCAGAATTTCTCGCCAATTTACTTGACAGTGACGTGCAAAAGTTGTATAATTACATTACTTTACGTGGTTTTGCCAGAGGTGTAAGTGATGTGAAAATGCCGTTCTATTACCCCAATTCGGCCAGATTACCAGCAGGTATCGGTGCACACAGTGTGTGCCGCCAAATTTAACCGTTCCCTGGTTGCGCAGGGACAATTTTTGAAAGGAACAAAAAAATGGAAACGAGAAAGACAAAAACAAAAGTGGTAGCGGCTGTATTGGCTTTGGCTGCTCTGTGCGTGTTCTCGCTGTTCGCTTTAGGCGGGAATTTGGAGCCGAATGCACCGCCCGGGCCGACGATGCACACTCTGGATGAGATTTATAACGAGGTCACGTCAGCAGGGTCCGAGGACGGGGATTCGATCCCACATCACTCGGAGGTTGAAGGCTCAGGGGCAATACATATCTCACTTACAGGCGAGAACCAGGGCGCTATAGAGGGAAGCTGCACGGCAGCGGGGAAGGAGGGCACAAGCGTAGTTGTAGGCTTCGAACACGATGTGCATATACCTCTTGACACAGACACCGGTCAGCCGACGGGTGTACGGATGCATCAGCCCCTTAGTATCGTCAAGCTTATGGATAAGGCAAGTCCCAAGCTCTATAAGGCGCTGGTCACAGGGGAGCGGTTAGTGGTAGAACTCAAATGGTACCGTATAGACCCTATGGGTGGTGAGGAGCATTATTTCACAACCAAGCTGGAAAATGCCATCATTGTGGCAATCAAGCCTTCTTTGCTGCATAAGGAAGATGTTTCTTTTACATACGGAAAGATTATATGGACCTGGGAGCCGAACGGAATCACAGCTCAGGATGATTGGTTAACTCCTCGCCCCTAATTGAAAGAATAGCAAAATTATAGTTGCTGATTGCGATTCTGTCATCGGCAACAAGAAAATAGGAAAATTCAGGAGGTTAAAAAATGGAAACGAAACAGAAAAGAACAAAAGTGGTAGTGAGTGTATCGGCTTTAGCTTGTCTGGTAGTATTTTCACTTAGCGGCTACGCAGGAAAGCTGGAGCCGAGCGCGCCGCCGGGGCCGACGATGAAGACGCTGGATGAGGTCGAGCCACGGACCCCGATCGGGCCAAACACCACGCCGGGCGATGCCACGTGCGTCTACAAGTTCACCCAGCCGGGCTCTTATTACCTGACCGGCAGCGTGATTGGTGAGCCGAACAAAAGCGGCATTGTGGTCGCTGCCGATGACGTCAGCATCGACCTGAAGGGCTTTACGCTCAAGGGCGTTGTGGGTTCGGTGGACGGCATCCGCCCCTTGGACTATCACAGCAACCTCGTGGTCGTCAACGGAATCGTGAGCAACTGGGGCGGCAACGGCGCGAGCACCTACGCCTACGGAATGCCCTTCAGCCACGGCATTAGTTACGCACGACTTGAAGGACTTTTGGTTTCGGACAATGGCGGGTATGGTATCCGGGCCGCGTATGGCAGTGTCGTCCGGTCTTGCATTGCGCGAGACAACGGCTCCGACGGCATCATCATGACGAACGCCGGCGGAGTCATCGAGCAGTGTGTCGCTATTTCCAATGGCGGTGACGGCTTTGTGTCCTTTGACGGTACGACCATGCTCAATTGCAGCAGCCTCAACAACGGTGACGTCGGCATCTACTGCGGCAACAGCGGTCACACGATCATTGGATGTACGGTCACCAACAACAGCGGCGGTGGGATCTATGCAGCAAGCGCCAGCGTTGTCAAGGACTGCGTCCTGAGGGCGAACACGAGCTATGGCATCAAGATCACCTTCAATTGTCTGATAGCAGGCAACGACATTGTTGGAAACCAAGGCACCGGCATCTCCGGTGTCAACATCGGCGGTCAAGGTCGCTCGCGGATAGAGGGCAACAACATCTGTGCGAACAGTACAACTGGGATCGACCTGGCCAACAACCCGGGCAACTTTATCTACAAGAACACGCTGCGCAGCAATACCCCGGACCTGAATGTCGGGGCTGGCAACTCTGCGCCCACGTCGAGCGATCCGGCCACAGCCGGCCCGTGGCACAATATCATTCTGAGTCCGTGACGGCGGCGGAAATGTGTTGTTCTAATGAAAGGGAAAAATGATGTGTTCGAGAAGATTAATATTAGCAATATTTGCTATGGCAATATTGGCCTTAGCCACAGTTGCGTCCGCCGAGAATATTGACCCTTATGATGACGGCTCACAATATGCCTACGGCGAAAACGTCGGCTGGCTGAACTTTGAGCCAAACGAAGGGCCGGGTATAACGGTCAGCGATGCGAATCTTACCGGGTGCGTGTGGGCGGAAAATATCGGCTGGATAAATCTTGACCCAAATTTCGGCGGTGTTACAAACGATGGAACGGGGCTTTTATCAGGTTATGCCTGGAGTGAAAATGTCGGCTGGATAAACTTCAATCCCAAAGTACCTGGAGACCCGGAACACTATGGCGTTACCATCGACCACGAAGGCAATTTCAATGGCTGGGCCTGGGGAGAGAATATCGGCTGGATAAACTTCAATTCGGCTGACCTCTACGGCTATGGTGTTCTGGCGTGCAAGGTGAACTTTATAGACCTGGCGAATTTTACCTCCTTGTGGCTCGATGATACGGACCCGCCTGCCAACCTGAACGGCAAAGACAACGTTGACTTCTCTGATTTCAGCATATTCGCTTCATATTGGCTTAACTACTGCCCGGACAACTGGCCGTTAAAATGAAAAAGGAAAATCCGGAGTAAAACTGCGGGCTAAATAACATCGCAATAAATTGCGGGGCTAAACGTAAGCTTGTTGGCTCTTGGTTTATTGGCATTTTTTTAGGAGAAGCATTGATATGGCTGAGCAGGCAAACAAAATGCGGTTAATCGGGTGGAAGGCGAGAGATGTTGGATGTGTTCAGCTTACGATGTTTGTGTGTGCCGTGGTGCTATCGTTTGTCGGCAGCGCTGTGTTTGCTAGCGCGGCGCAGCCTGCGAAGAGTGTCAAGCCGATCCAACTGCATCCGGAGAACGGCCACTATTTTCTGTGGCGCGGTAAGCCGACAATTCTGATAACCTCCGGCGAGCATTACGGAGCAGTACTCAACCGGGCCTTCAATTACAAGACGTACTTCAAGACACTTTCCTCGCATGGTTTTAATCTGACGCGTACGTTCAGCGGGGCATACTGCGAGCCGGTCGGGGCTTTTAAGATTAAGAACAACACCCTGGCCCCTGCGAAAGGTCAACTGATATGCCCGTGGGCCCGCAGCAATACAGGCGGCTACGCCAACAGCGGTAACAAATTTGATTTGAAAAAGTGGGACCCCGCGTACTTCAAACGCTTACGCAACTTTGTTGCCGAAGCCAGCAAACGCGACATTGTCGTCGAATTAGTGCTGTTTTGCCCATTCTACAAAGACGATATGTGGGAACTTAGTCCGATGAACGCCGTCAACAATGTAAACGGTATCGGCAAAATGAAACGCACGGAGGTTTATACGCTCCAAGACCGTAAACTGTTGGCTGTGCAGGACGCGATGGTACGCAAAATTGTCGAGGAGCTAAAGAATTTTGACAACTTGTATTATGAAATCTGCAACGAGCCATACTTCGGCGGCGTTACGCTCGAATGGCAGGCACATATTGCAGACACAATTGTCAAGGCCGAAGCGAATTTCAAAGCAAAGCACCTGATTGCCCAGAATATCGCGAACAAGAACAAGAAGATAGTCAAGCCGAATCCTAATGTGTCGATTTTCAACTTCCATTACGCCAAGCCGCCCATAGCTGTGGCGCAGAACTATGGCTTGAACAAAGTCATAGGTGATGATGAGACGGGCTTTACCGGCAGTGAGCCGAAAGCGTATCGGCTTGAAGCGTGGGACTTCATTATTGCCGGCGGTGCAGTGTTTGATAACCTCGATTACTCCTTCACAGTCGGTCACGAAGACGGCACGGCGAACATCGATGCTCCGGGCGGCGGCGGGCCAGTGTTTCGAAAGCAATTGGAGATTCTCAAGGATTTTATTAACAGCTTCAACTTCATCCGGATGAAGCCGGACGATTCAGTCATCAAAGCCGGAATACCCAACAAGGCAACCGCCCGCGCCCTGGTCCAGCCGGGCAGGGGCTACGCCATTTACATTAACGGCGGCAACCAGTCAGAGCTGGTGGTGGCCTTGTCCAGGGGAGCGTATAAGGCGGAATGGGTGAGCACAAAAACGGGAAGTGTTGATAAACAGGAGACATTTCGGCACGCCGACGGCAATCGGACGCTGCATTCGCCCAGGTACACCGATGATATCGCTCTTCGCATCCTTGATGTGAGGGGGATTAGCAGCCCTTTGACTTTTATTGGAGATTTTGAAAAAGGACAACTTACTGGCTGGAGTGTTTCAGGCAATGCACCGCAGGTTACTAATCGACCGACGCGGGCTGGGCGGTACGCGATGAAGACGTTACTGGACCGTAATAAAGACAAAGTCCCCTACCGCACGGAAGTTAGTGGGCCCGGCAGCAATGTTGGAAAAGAGTATTGGTATGGATTCAGCATCTTACTTCCTGACGACTACGTGCCCGACAAAGTGTGGGAGATAGTAGCTCAATGGCATGGAGTTCCTGATTTCAAAATTGGAGAAACCTGGCGTAATCCGGTAATGGCACTTTCAACGACAGGCGGAAAATGGGATTTCGTCAGTCGCTGGGACGCAAAAGAAAATACGTTCGAAGGTGGTAAAAGAGCTTATGGGGGGACAAAAAAATATAACTTAGGTCTCTACCGTACAGGTGTTTGGACGGATTGGGTCGTACATGTCAAATGGTCATACCAGCCTGATGGGCTCCTGGAAATTTGGAAGAATGGAGAAAAAGTTATCGCACAAGAAGGCCCTAACACCTTTAATGATAAGAAAGGACCTTATTTCAAAATGGGCCTTTACAAAGGATGGAAAACTCCCGACAGACCCAGTGATGCGGTTAGTAGTCGCATACTTTATCACGATGAGTTCCGCATGGCCGGTTCCGGTGCCGGCTATGACGACGTAGCACCACGAAACATACCAGACAATTGACGGGACAATAACAGTCAAGTTACCAAATTGATGCGGCTTCGAGCAACGTCAAATGCGTACAACTGAACCACAAAGTTAGCTCTGCAAATAGGCTTATGTCACAAAATCATTGATATTGCTGCGATGAGTGTGTATATTGTTGTCGGCGGCGGATGGATTGATAACGCAGCCAACTAATAAGTGAGGCTTTGTGGCGCTTTGAAATTTGGCTTTTGATTATGCAGACGAACGATGATATCTTAAGTTTGCTCAAAGAAAAGGGAGCTCAAATGGCACGGCAAGCGCAGCGAGGAGTGATATTGCAGCCGGGCGCTATCGGCGATTGTATCTTAACTCTGCCCTTGGCTGAGTTTATGAAAGACTCTCTGCGACTGGGTGGAATTGATATCGTCGGGCACACTGAATATATCGGCATCTTGCCGGGCAGGACCTGCGTTGACGGCATTCGCTCCATAGATTCGATGGATTTACATCGATTTTTTGCTGAAACAAGTGCGTTTGATCTTGCGGACGGTGACCCTTTGATAAACGCTTTTGCGGAATATGCATGGATTGTGACATTTTTGGGCGAGCCGAACAGCAACTTTGAGCAAAACCTGATTTTCACTGCCAATTGCAGCCATAGTGCAGAAGTTATAACATTATTGATGAAGCCGCCGGAAGACTTCTCCAGCCATTTAACTGATTTTTACACGCAGCAATTCGTTGACCAGAGTGGTCTGTCTTTGGAGCCTCGACAAGTTCAGCGCGGTGGTCGTTTAATAAAAACGACTGAAGCAGACGTAAACAAGGGTAGAGAATTGCTGAAAGAAATATACCTTGAGCCTTGTGAAAAGTTAGTAGTAATTCAGCCGGGCAGCGGAGGTTCGCACAAATGCTGGCATCTGGAGAATTTCTTAGCTGTAGCCAAAGAGCTTCGTTCACAAGGTGTCGAAGTAGTATTTTTATTGGGGCCTGCTGAATTAGAGAGGTTCAGCAATGCGACAATTAAGGACATAAGCAGTGCTGCAGGATGCCTGACAAACTTGTCTTTGACGCAGGTCGTGTGGCTTTTGAGCTGTTCGGATGGATTCATCGGCAATGACAGCGGGATTACGCATATTGCTGCCGGAATGGGGGTCAGGACGTTAGCTGTTTTCGGCCCGACTAATCCGGGTGTCTATAAACCGATTGGACCGGCTGTAACAGTGTTTGCAGACGCTGCAACGGCTTTTGCCGAGAAGCCTTCGGCAACACTACAGCAGGAGCTTCTGGAAGCCTTGATGGCCTGACGCTAACACCTTAATAATAAAGGACTTACACTCCCTGATGGTCACAGGCTTACATTTTGCAAAAAAAAACAAAAAAATTAAAAAAAATGCTTCTCTTAACCACTGATATTGAGTAAACTTCCTTTATAAGAGTCCGGTAATGTTGCTGGGCTCATCATTGAATCTTTGTCCTCAGAGAGGAGGTGAAGATGAACAAGGTAATTTTCGTATTCGTGGTTTTGTGCGGATTGGTATCGGTCGCCACAGCTGGACCCACCAATGTGGCGATAGTTGATGTTGATGGCGCATGGCCTAATACAACGCAGGATTGTATGGTTGGTGCCCTTGTCGACCTTCCTGACGTGGATGTATATTGTCACACTTCCAACTTCCTCGAAGCCCGAGCCGCTGAGGAGCGAATGGTCTTGGAGGGGTTGATTGACCCATCGACTTCTCAGCCGTTTGACCCCCTTCCCGCATTCGACTACCTTCTGGATGTATCCGGCGAAAACGTCAATGGGGACGTGTTGGTCACCCTCGAAATCCTTGATTCCACCGGAACAAAAGTTCTCATGACCTCTGATGTGCTGATTCTAGATGAATATTCATTGGAGGAAGCCCTGGATCTCATTGACCGCACCGTGCTCGCAGACGTCAAAGCCTTCTTCATTCCTGATCCGGCTTCGTTGACACTGGCGATAATAGGTCTGGGCACCGTAGCAATGCTGCGCCGTCGCAAAGCACTATGCTGAGCTAAAGCTAAACTCTTATCGACAAGAATGGCCGTAGGAGCTGCTTCTTGAGTCCGTTCTTTCCTTGAGTAGAAGAGGTGTTTGCGAGAATAGAGTTTGCGCCCACAGCCAGCACACTTTCGTGTGTGCCGAAATCACACTACATCTTACTCGAACGCTAAAATTCCCACTTCAAACCCGCGTTTTTCGGCGGTCCGCTCTCTTCCAAAACTTTTCTAAATGCCACGAACATTCACAGAGCCTTTTTTGAGACAAATAGCAAAACATGCAGCAAGAAAAGCGATTTTGCTCTCCAATATTAAGTAGTTGACCACATCGGCTTTTTTGCTATAATGCCTCTTTTGCGATATTTGCAGATAGCAAAGCCGGAAAAGTATGTAATTTAGGAATTTTGCTTTTTAGCCTTTAGTTTTGGGGCTTTTTATCAGGGCATTTGTATGCAAGAAAAAACTTTGGCAGAATTAGCTGAATATGTAGATGGGCGGGTTTGCGGCAGCCCCAATGTAATAATCAAGTCTGCATCGACCCTTGGCCGCGCAAGCGAGGGCGACATTAGCTTTCTTGCAAACAGCAAATACGAAAAGCAACTGCGGACAACCAAGGCAAGTGCCGTAATTGTCGGCAAAGAAAACGCCAGTGCGCCCGTCCCTCTTTTGGTGGCCGACGACCCTTATTATGCGTTTATGCAGATTATGGTGCTGCTGCACGGCCATCGCAAGCACAAAAAGGTAGGTATCAGTCCGCGTGCTTCAATTTCGGATAGCGCCAAAATCGGGGTAGACTGCCATATTCATAGTTTTGTAGCGATAGCCGATGAGGCAAAGATCGGAGACGGCTGCATAATTTACCCTGGCGTCTACATTGGGCAGGGTGTGAAAATTGGCAACGACAACATAATATATCCGAATGTTACGATTTACGATGAGTGCAAAATAGGTAATCGCGCAATTATAAATGCCAACTCGACAATCGGCGAAGACGGCTTCGGCTATGCCAGCCACAAAGGCGTACATCATAAGATACCACAGACCGGTTCTGTGATTATTGAGGACGATGTTGAAATCGGCGCCTGCTGCGGTATCGAACGGGGCACACTCGGCGATACTGTTATAGGTCAGGGCAGCAAATTGGGCGACATGGTTACGGTAGGACACGGCACAAAAATCGGCGCACATTGTTTGCTTGTAGCGCAGGTAGGTATTGCCGGCTCGACCACGCTTGGACATCACTGTGTGGTCGGCGGCCAGGTTGGTATTGTTGGTCATATCAATATCGGAAACAACGTTACAATTGCAGCCCAGGCTGGTGTTATTAATAACATTCCAGACGGCAAAGTAGTGTTAGGCGCACCTGCTATCGAGGCAAACCTGGGCAAGCGAGCGTACAGGATGATAGAGTATCTGCCTGAGATGCGGCAAAATATTCGCAAGCTCGAAAGTCAAATTGAACAAATCGCCTCATCAATCAAATCGGAGTCTGAAAAGCCGGACGAGGAGGTTCCTGAATCGTAATCCGTGCATCAAGGCCGAAATACCGGAGACGAACCGCCAAGGACGAGTAGTGAGAGAAAAATATCGGATGTCGAATAAAGAATATCGAATTTCAAACAGGGCGTTTCCTTGAAAGAGATACAAGATACAAGCCACGAGCCACGAGATGTGCTTGGCTTGATTGCAGGAGAGGGCAGATTACCCTTTCTTGTCGCCGCTGGGGCCAAACAGGCAGGATTGCGAGTAGTGTGCGTCGGCTTTGCGGAAACGGCTGAGCGCAGCCTGGCCAACGAAGTCGACGTGTTTTACAGAGTTGCGATTGCCCGGCCGGGTGCCTGGATACGGAAGCTGAGAAAGCACAGCGTAAGGCGAACGATTCTGGTCGGGCGGGTCGCTAAATCACAGCTATTCACTCCCTGGCGAATCCTGCGGTATTTGCCCGATTGGCGGGCATTCAGGATATATTACTGGCGGCTGCGCGGCAAAGACAAACTAAGCGATTCGCTGCTGTCTGCCATAGCTGATGAGCTGGCAACCGGCGGGATAGTATTGGAGAATTCAACGATGTATTGCAAAGAGCATCTGGCAACGGCAGGCGTGATGACTAAAGCACATCTGCGCCCATCGGTCGAGGGCGACATTAAATTTGGCTGGCAGATAGTTAAGAAGCTCGGCGAGCTGGACATAGGCCAGGCAATTGCCGTGAAGGAAAAAGAGGTGATTGCTGTCGAAGCGATAGAGGGCACGGCTGAGATGATTAAGCGGGCCGGCCGGTTCTGTAAATCGGGAGGCTGGACACTTATCAAAACCTCGAAACCGGCTCAGGATATGCGATTCGATGTGCCGTGTGTAGGACCTGATACTATTATAAGTTTGGCCGAAAACGGCGGCAAATGTCTCGTTGTGGAGGCAGGGAAAACGATAATTATCGATAAGAACGAAACAATAAAACTCGCCGACAAATTGGGCATTACTATTCTGGGACGTTAACATCCAACATAAAGGCAAAGTTTCACAGATTTGGTTCCTGGCCGCGTTTGAAGAATGTAATTCAAACAAAAAAGTCCCAATGCAGGAAATTCTCCAAGCATCAGGATATGTTAAATCTCGATCCGAAAATAGAAATAAAAAATGTCTCTGATTTCAGATGCCGAACTGCTCCAAGTTTAAAAAAATAGCGTTTCCCCAGAGAATCAGCCCATTGGGTCCATATTTAGGTTTAAATATATCGTATAATGCAAATCCATATTCCCGAAAAAATAAATCAATCTCACTATAAATTGCCCCTTCCTTGTATATAGGATTGAAACATATTTCTGTATACACAACCAATGCTGAACTCTTAAGGACCTGCACCGCTCCACGAAGTGCTCTCAGTTCGGCGGCCTGGATGTCAAATTTCATCAACTGAATATCGGGATTGTCATTGCGTTTTGCCCATTCATCGATTGTAACGAGCTTGACTTTTTCTAAACTTTTCACAGATGCACCCTGTGGACTTATTTCTTTCAGGCGATTTGCCGGCGTAAAAAGGGATGTGCTTCCAGGAGATTCGGTCACATAAAGAGCAGCGTTACCCTCATGGTCAGATAATGCCAGAAACTGCGGGTGAAATCTGGAATCTTTTTTTGCGTACTGTTGAAGCGTTTCGGTATAAAAGGGGTTAGGCTCGAACGCATAAATGTGTGCTGCTGGAAACTTTCGGAGGAGCCTTTTTGATATTCGGCCATCGCTGGCGCCTGCATCAATAATACCTGTTACCTCGCAGCCCTTCAAAAGTTGCGACATGACACCATAAGGTTCATTGATAGACACCAGGTTTTGATTTTTTCCAAGAAGCTTTTTTTTCATAAACGAACTGAAGCGATTTGTCATATTTTACCTTTCATAGAATACATGTCCGGAGGCTTATAGCATCTCCGTTAATATATGGGACTGTGGTCGCAGGTATAGAATATAAAGTCTCTTCCCCTATTCAAATCCTCCTTATAAACATTTCCTTTAGTTATTGAATCTTCAGAAACAGACAGGTATTTATAGCCTAAATCATTCATAAAATTAGAGATTTTCTCTGCCGTTACATTATATTTTGCCAGCCGATGTTCTTCTATCTCTATCATAATCATTGGCTTAAAGGCTTCTATGGTTTTCCTGGCTCCCAACAGGAAGTTGTATTCATAGCCCTCTATATCTACTTTTATAAAGTCAATTTTATTAATTTCTTTTCTTTTTTTTAATAAACTATCCAATTTAATAACTTTAACATCTACTGTTGGTAAATTTACTTGCATTTTGTCAACCTCATATTCGACATGGTTCTTGGGTCCAAGTGAAGTAACAAATTTTGCAATATGCTCTTCACTTCCCAGTGCGATATTAAAAGGTTCGATGATATTACCAAATAGATTGTGTTTAATATTCATATTTAACATATTATACGTTTTGGGAAACGGTTCTATAGCCAATACTTTTCCCGCTTTATGTTTAGCAGCCAGCAACGAAAAATATCCTATGTTAGCACCCACATCTACAAAAACATCTCCCTCTTTAAGATTACGTATGATAAAAAAACTTTCCATTTCCTCCCAGGCCGGGTTCACATCCAGCTCTAATATTCTGTCTTTTAAATTAGAGTATACAGAAAAACCGTATTTGGTTTCAAACCACAAGCCCTGCTCATCGACACAAAAAGGTCTAATCCTCTTTTTCTTTACATTTTGAATTAATCTTGTGAAAAAAAAACTAAAAGTTTTTTCCTGCACTGAATCGACAAATCGCATCTTTGCTCCCCTATTAGTTAAACAAACCAATAACCGCTTTAACTACATACATTATCCAGTAACGCTTTCAGACTCACTATGTATCAAAGCTCTCAACTAACTGTGTTTCATTTACACCTATCCTTCGTTATACATTCTGTGATTAAATTACTCAGTTTTTTCCCAACAATATCAATATTGAAGTTTTCAGCCTGCCCCATACCTGCTTGGCCCATTTGTTTTCTTAATCGAGGTTGATTGATAAGTTGAGTAATTTTGTCGATCCATTGCCGGGTGTCTGTCACAAGAAAACCCGTGTCGCCGTCTTTGACATACTCTGAGTTTGTTCCGACAGGCGAGGCAACGACAGGCAGACCGGCTGCTGCATATTCTAAGACCTTGAAACTGCATTTGCCCCTGGTAAATCGGTTCTCCGGCAGCGGTGCAAGGCCAATATCACTCGTTGCTAAATCAATAACTCGCGTATCCCTGGACCATAAACGTTTTTCCACCTCCATATTCTTCAGGCAAAGGAACTCGTCGCAGATTATTCTTAACACCACGTTGTCAAAACGAGAGCCAATCTCCTCCAAAGCAGGTTTTATTTCCGCGATGTACCCCAAAGTACTTTTGCTTCCTATCCAAACGAGACGGATTTTGTCGTCACTTTTTGCGGGAGAATCAATTTTATAGTCACTAACTCTCAGGCCAATGGGCAGAACCATAACGTTGGGATTGAACCTTAGAGCATGTTCAGCAAGGTACGAATTGCCGGTGATGACGATGTTGGCAAGTCTGACGGTTCTACGAAAAGGTATGAAGTGCGACCGGCTGTTACGGTCAGGAGTTTTATCGCTATACATTATTGCATCATCAAAATTGTAGATAAGTCTCCTGCTATACCTGCGGATCCAAAAAGCATCGAGGGGATTCAAGCCTTTCTTATGGATAAAAACCCCGTCAAATTCCAGTGCACGTTTAAACAGGTTTCGACGTGCTAAAAAACCGGCTGGTAGCTTGGCAACCTCACAATTTATGCCTTTATCACGAAAAATATCCAGGTAAATCCCAATTCGCTGTCTGAAACTCGCCCGCTCAGGGTTATTCGTAAGGATGAGTAAATTCATTGCTCAGGCCTATTATAATGTGTCGTGATAATATCATATTACAACCCAGATTTGATGATATATTAGCATACTAATAGTGATGGTTTTGTGGCAAATACCCAAAGTTCCGGACCCACATGTCGCAGCCGGGCTGATAGCTCGTACCAATATTTTCGCTTTCGGTACGTATATTCGCTGCGTCAGAAAAATATGGTTGACTGTCAAGCCAGCACCTGTGACCGCAAGATATATATCTAACCTCTTTAGTCATTATACAGAACTTCATACATCGAATGCTCTTTTCTTCTCGCACTAAACTCACGAACAAGCTTAAGTCCATCGGTTTCGCTGTCATCAAGCTCTCCGGATAGAAAAACTACATGGCTGATATTGCCCCTCTTAATTAGGTCCAGCCAGTCCTCTTCGTGTCGGTCCAGAAATATTGCACCGGCATAAGGTATGTCACCGAGATAGGCCAAGTATCCAATCGTATGACCGCAAGAGTTTGTATGCGTCAGCTTTTCAATACCGTAAGTTTCAGCTAAATCCCGTGCAAGGGCCACATATTTGGAAGTCTCCGTGTGGTACCGTTTAATATAATGAGCAACTCGGTTGATCCCCCAAACAAAGGAGCTAACCAGTTGAATCAATAGTAATATCGAAAGAATCCGACCGTACTTATGCACACTAAGATTCTGACAGTGCCGTCTTAATTTGTGATAAACTGCTTCGTATCCTCTGCAGGCAATAATAACTATTAGAGGAACAACAGGCATTAAATACCGACGGTCCACCAGAAGCACACAGTACATCAATACCCATAAAATGCAGCCGGATGAGAGCAGTTGAAACCGCTTCTCGCCAATGGGAACATACAAACTAAAAAACAGACCAAATAAAATTGGAATCGAAGAAAGACCAAACATATCCCAAAAAAAACGGACGAGAGAACGAAGATTAGCAAAAAATGTTTTCAGTTGGAGGTAAGGATCTATCTCAAAAACAGAGTAAGTAAAAAGTATATCGCCAGGAGGGCAAAAATCGTGATATCCCCCCATTTTATTATCCTTCGTAAAAGTTCCAGACTCAAGCCAGGGAGCATCACGTCTTAGAGACTGATTCTCTTTTTGTGGATACGCGCCCTGGTAAAAGAGATTGAACTTGCCGGCATAACTAAACATCCAATGGCCGTACTTGTGGCGAAGCGCGATTAACCATGGCAAAGTTACCGACCCAAAAATAACAAGGCCAAAGACCAATGACTTCGAGACAACGGTTACAGTTTTTCTTTCATACGGCAGTAGAGCTATGAACCAGAGCAGAATGAAAAATACAATCGCGAATACAAACCCAAAAGACTTAGCATAGTAAGCAAGGGCCCAGACTACTCCCAATATACCGGCTGTTCTATAATCAGGCTTGCGGATAAATCTGATTCCGAAATAAAACGCAACCAAAGCCATGACACTCAATAAAGTGTCAGGAGTAATCAAAGCAGTTGTGTCCATAATCACGGGCATAAACATAATTGTCAATATTGCAACACGCCTTAGCACTTTGTCCTTTATAATCGCCTTGATAATGAACCATGAGACTAAGACGGTCAGCAACGAACTCAAAGAGACAATCAGCCTGGCTGCAAACAATTCAGGCAAGAATGTGCTAAGAAATGCTATAAGCCAGGATATTAACGGGCCCCGCAAACCATTTACCGTGTCATACCAGGCACCCAGTTTAAGCAGGCGAGCAATGCCAATGTATTCTAATCCATCCGGATTGACATAGTAAAACCTGCTCCAAGTAACTACGGCAATCGCCAAAATAAATAATGCCGCAAAAGGACCTAAACGTATTTTTTGAAACGCTTCGTTAAATTTCATTGCCTTCTCAACAGTATCTAACTGAGCCCTATTTTACCTAAGATACTTGCCTTTCTGTAGCCCCATAAAACGTCACAACCAAGGCCGTTTGCCCGTAAACTATCAAGGTAAATTTCAATTCGCATCCTGAAGCCTACAGTAGTTTCATTGCTTGTTACGACATTGACATAGGGAATTATCGGCAAGTATATTCGGAACCACCACAGATGACATTATTCTCTCAATGACATTTGACATCGAAAGGCCGTCAGGACCAATGAAAGTTATAAATTGGGCCGGTGCGCCATTTTCTTCTCATATTTTCGAGGCGGTTTCTTCATCTCCTGAATCCTTGGACGCAAGTAGCGCTCATATTCTAAAACCGCGTTGATAATGTGTGCCAAATCCTTTTCTGTTAGCCACCACCCCACAGGTATCGAGACCTGCTCAGAGGTAAATTCATCAACACCCGGCAGGTCCGCCCTGAAATCTTCGAACATAGTATGCAGGTCGTTTCGCGCATGAACCTGGGAGACAGTAACGCCTGCTTTTTTCATATGTTCCATAAATTTTTGGCGGTTTTTGACTCTTACAGTATACAGCCAGCAGACGCTGGAACGGTCATCTTTGTATCTGAGAGGGCGCACAGTCTTAAGGTTCTTAAAAGCTTCGTTATATCGCGCGGCGTTAGCCCGATGTTTTTCGATAGTTTTGCCTACGTACTTGAGCTGCTCAAGGCCAATTACCGCCGTCACGTCGTTCATATGGAACTTGTAGCCGTATTCGACGATATCCTCTTCGCAGCGCAGGTCCTTGCGCTTGGACTTGCGGTCGATTCCGTACCACCTGAGCAATCTGCCTCGTTCACGGTCGGCCTTGGATTTACAAACCAGGGCCCCGCCATCCACAGTTGTCATCTCCTTAATGGCCTGAAAAGAAAAACACGCAAAATCAGAGTGTGAACCGATTGGTTTGCCGTGATAGATTGAGCTAAAGGCGTGACAGGCATCTTCAATCAGCTTTATCCCGTGCTCAGCAGCGATAGCGTTCAATTCATCAAGGTCGCAGGGGTAGCCGCCCCAGTGAACGCACATAATGGCCTTTGTTTTAGGTGTAACTTTTTTGGCGACATCATCGGGGTTGATGTTTCCGGTCCAGGGGTCGATGTCAGCCCAGACAATCTTTGCTCCCATCGCAAGAATCGGCTCGTTTGTTGCTGTGCAGGTCATAGCAGTTGAGACAACTTCATCACCGTAGCCGACATTCGCCAATCGAAGTGCCAACTGCAGTGTAGCGGTTCCGTTATTCAGTGCCAGGACGTTATCGTTGTTGAACCACAGCGCGAGCTGCTGCTCAAACTCCTCGACCCTCGGCCCTTCGCCTATGTAGCCGCTCAACAGGACCTCACGCAAAGGCTCAATAACACTTTCGGGGATAAAGACCTTGAAGAGGGGAATATCCTTTCCACCGCCGGATAGTAATTTCTTTACCGATTCGTCAATACTCTGCATACCTTGGTCAACACTCCGCATACTAATGATCTCCTTATCTGACAAAACTTGCTAAATTATTTTCAACTGTCCAACGATTCATCCGTAAGTATGTCTTGAATTATCTCCAGAGACAAAACTTTGTCAAGAATTCGGTTGCATTTTCTTACTGCTTTTTTCCGCAGAGCAAATTCCTGTGGATTGACCACCTGAGTAGCGTGAGCAAGATGGTAAACGAACTGACCCATTATCGAGGGCGGCAGCTCAACGGTCTTATAACCGTGGTCAACAAGCTCACAGTAAAGCTTTTGGCCTGCGGTCAGGCCTTCTTCCTTTCCCATCAGAAATGACAGATTCTCCCGGCGTAAGACCTCCGTTCTGTAAATACAACATATTGTCCGGTTGTGATAGCGGAATTTACCGCGTGCTTCCGGTTCTCTGAGGGTTCTGCGCTTGAAAGCCTTGAAATCAGTTGCTTTTTTAAGCAAAATACGCCATCTGGGCGTCAATTCTATTTTGCCGGAACCAACACAGCTTACACTTTCTTCGCTGCCGAAGTAACCAATCAGCTCGGCGAGCCAGTCATCTCCCTTAACAAAGGTATCTGAGTGCATCACGACGAAAAACTCGCTGTTGCACATCTGGAGGCCAAGGTCAAGGGCCGTGGCCTCGGCGTAGCTGCCTGTTAGTTTATCTCCGCCCTGCTGCTCAATCAAACGAATCCAGCTTAGGTTTTTGAGATACTGAAGAGATTTGTCCCGTGAGTCGTTGTCAACAACAATAACATCGTACGGATATTTAGTGAACTTGCGAATACTGCGCAAACAAAGCCTGGTGAAATCTAACGTTTTATAATTCGGTATGCATATTGTGGCTTTGCCTTTGACAAGCTCTGACATCGACTGGATTTCCTTTTCGTTTGTTTATCGGTTTCCGTACATCGACTCATAATACTTCTGGTACCCACCGGAGACAACGTTGACAAGCCATTCTTGATTCTGTATGTACCAGTCTATTGTTTTTTCAATGCCTTCCTCAAAGCTAACTGATGGCCGCCAGTTAAGCTCTCTGATTATTTTGCTCGCGTCGATGGCGTATCGCCTATCGTGCCCAGGCCTGTCGGTTACATGCTTAATCAGTGATTTGGGTTTTTCGAGGCGTTCAAGTATCAAGCCGATGACTTCCAGATTTGCCTTTTCGTTACAGCCGCCGATGTTATAAGTCTCGCCGGGCGGCGCTTTTTGCAAAACCTGCCATATAGCGGTGCAATGGTCATATACATACAGCCAATCCCGCACATATAAGCCGTCACCATAAACCGGTAGTTCTTTATCATTGAGAGCATTGTTAATCATCAGCGGAATTAATTTTTCCGGGAACTGGTATGGACCATAGTTGTTTGAGCATCTGGTGATATTATATTTTACGCCCCAGGTATGGCCGAATGCCGCCACCAACTGGTCTGCAGCAGCTTTGCTGGCTGAATATGGCGAATTAGGACTGAGCGGCGTCTCTTCCGTGAACTTGCCCTCCGGGCCGAGCTCACCGTACACCTCATCTGTAGAGATTTGAATGAAACGCTCCAACTTTTTGTCGCGGGCCGCTTCCAGCAGCGTTGATGTACCGGTAACATTGGTTTCGATAAAAATCTTCGGCTCGTTAATTGAACGGTCCACGTGGCTCTCGGCAGCAAAATTGATGATGGCATCTATCTTATACTCGTCGATGATTTTTACGATTAGCGCCCCATCACAAATGTCGCCTTTGATAAATTTGTGATTGGGAAGGTCCAAAAAGCCGACAAGGTTTTCAAGATTACCGGCGTAAGTGAGCTTGTCAAGATTGACGATAAAACATTCGGGATGCTCTAAAAGCACCATCCGAACGAAATTGCTTCCTATGAATCCTGCACCGCCTGTAACCAGAATTTTTTTCATAACTGCAAAGACTTCTCATTTGCCATTCTGAGTGAAGCATTAGCATGGCGAAGAATCTCTCTTTTCGTAAGCCGGATTCTTCGGCTTCGCATCAGAATGATAATTGGGTCATTTAATTTTCAATCGCCTCAAAAAACGTTCCAACGGTACCTGCCAGGGCTCGATAGTCTCATCAAGTAAAGTCTTGATTTTGCTGCAATCGAAACGGCTGTTCAAGGGTCTCGAAGCGGCACTGACAAAATCGCTGGTTTTGCACGGCAACAGGTTAACATCCATCGCGAGCTTGTCAAACACAAACTTCGCCATCTCGAACCGGCTAACGTAGCCAGCGCTTGCAAAATGAAATATACCCTCCGGCCTTTTCGGCAAGAGTTTGCAGATTACTTTGGCAACCTCGGTTGTAGCTGTCGGCGAACCAATCTGGTCGTCAACAACCCTTACTATTTTGTCAGTTTTTGCACGCCTTACTATTTTCGTCACAAAGTTATTGCCGGCAGAGCCGTAAGTCCACTCCAGACGGATTATGCAGTGCCTGCAGCCGCTTTCGCTCAGCAACTGCTCCCCCGCTAACTTGGTTTTAGCATACGCGTTAATAGGATTGGGAAGGTCGGTCTCAACATAGGCTCTATTCAACCGGCCGTCAAAAACAAAATCCGTACTGACGTGCAAAACCCACTTGTCCGTCTGGTGTGCAATAGCGCCGAGCCGCCCCACCGCCGCAGCGTTGACCTGATATGCCAGGTCGGCTTCGCTCTCAGCGCCATCGACATTGGTATAAGCTGCGCAGTTTACGATTACGTCCACAGTGCCGACAGCTTGTGTTAGCTGGTGGTAGTTTCTTATGTCAAATTCCGGTAAATCAAATACCTTAACATCAAAGCCCTGCTGCCGGCAGATATTGGCCAGGTCGGTGCCAAGCATTCCCTTGCCGCCGAGAATGGCAATCATGGTATCATTAGTTGCCATCAGAGTCTCCGGAAATGCGGCAGCTTGTCAGGTGGGAGGTCTTTAAGTCCAGGATAGTTTGCATCCTTGGGCGATAAGACGGGCTCCTTTATCGGCCAGTCGATGTTAAGGTCGGGGTCATTCCAGATGATGCCACTTTCAGTCGCCGGATTATAGAAATCGGTGCACTTGTATGAGAAAACTGCCGTCTC
>DUZJ01000051.1 GCA_013349615.1 Planctomycetota bacterium
AACAGCGTGACACTCAACAATCTAAGCGGCGAACATAATGACGTCAATGTAACTTTTAACGGCTTCTCCAAAGACTTCGGGCCGAATTGGCAATACGAAATCCGGATTAAAAGTGATAATATGGCCCTGGATAACGACCTGTATGATGCGCTAAGTACAAAACAGAAGGAGTTTTGGTCGGCTTTTTCTCCAGGCGGCCTTTCAGCGATAGATTATACGCTCAGCCGGCAATCGCAGACGGAGAAAAAAAGAAACCTCGAAGTCGAACTTCTTGACGCGGAAGCGGCCTATGCCAATTTCCCCTATCCGTTAAGAAATCTTAGCGGAAAACTGTGGTTAGACCACAACAATATAACCGTCTCGGATTTGGTTTCGCAATACAATGGGCGGAAAATAATCCTGAACGGCAAAGTTACAGAGCGAAGCACGGACCGTCCAATATACGACCTGTCAATCAGTGCGAAAGATGTTCCGTTGGATTCTGAACTGGCGGAGGCGCTGCCGGCTAAACAAAAGAACTTTTACAAGCAATTCGAAATGGCCGGCCTGGCCGATGCCGAGATAAAGATTTTTACGCCCGAACCGAATACCGGCCCCGCAAGCTTCGTCGGCACTCTCCATCTCAAAAAAACTTCCTTAAAGGCCGAGGAATTACCCATAAGAATCTCCGACGTGTCGGCAAAAGCTGTTGTTAGCCCTGATTCGGTAATCTTTGAAAATTTCACGGGTCGGTATGACCAGGCTTCGGTATCGCTTACCGGGCGAATCCGACCGGCAGATGAAGCTGAAAAGGGCCGCTACTGCTTGACAGTGCGTGCCGAGCAGATGGAGCTAAACGATGCTTTGTTCGAGCTGCTGCCAAAGCCACTGCAAAAAATAGCTTCCGGACTGCAGGTAAAGGGAAAGATAAACCTTAGCGCCGATTTGAATAAAGGCGGCGCCGACGATTGCCCCGATTATAAGCTGAAAGTAGACTGTCTCGGCAACAGCGTGTACTGCCGTTTTGCGAAAGAAACACAAAAAGAGGGGCTTGTCATTTTTGTGCCGGCCGCCTACCCGCTAAAAGATGTCACCGGCCGTCTTGTAATAACAACCGACAGTATCAAGCTGGAAAATATTACAGCGGCAGCCGCTAATGACGTGCAAGGGACAGCAAATACCTCGAACATAAAGCTGAACGGCGAAATAGCGTTAGCTGATAACTCTTTCAGCAGCGGCAGGTTTGCATTTAGCGCAAATGACATTTGGCTCGACGAACGGCTTGGACCGGCCCTGCCTGAAGAGCTTCGCGATTTGTACGTTAAGCTGTCGCCTACCGGCCGATTCGATTTGAACTTCGAAGATATAAAAATGTTCAACGGAGACGACGGCCAAAGACGTATTGATTTTGACGGTACCGCGAAATTGAAAACGTGCAATTTCAAGATGTGGCCTGCGGTGAGCGAGCTGGATGCGGTGTTGGAGACGAAGGTTTCATATAAAACCGGGGCCGGCTTCAGTGATGGGCAGGCGAAACTATCGGCGGACAGTTGCAGGATTGGCGGCAAATCCATAACCGCGCTAAAGACAGATATCCATTATGACCGCCGCCGGCAGAGCTGGCTGACCGAAAATCTGGTGGCAGAATGTCACGGCGGCAGATTGACGGGTAAGTTCGAGTTCAAGCCGCCGACGGAGGGGCCTTCGGAGTACCTGCTGCAAATAGGCTTCGACGGTATTGACTTGAAACGATTTCTCTCGGATGCGAGGCCCGGAGCACAATCCAAAGGTGACACGAGCGGGACGATGAGCGGCTCATTGAACCTCAAGGGCACGGTTGGCGGCAGCCCTTCACGTATCGGCAGATGCAGACTGACGATAAGGAACATGCACGTCGGTAAACTCTCGCCGCTGGCGAAGATATTGTACGTATTAAAACCGACGGAGCCGAAGGATTTTGCCTTCGAGCAGATGCTCGTTGATTCATACATCAAGGACGACCGGGTGTTCTTTGAAAAGTTCGACTTGTCCGGCAAAGCGATTGCCTTCAACGGCTCAGGGTGGATGGACCTGCAAACCAGGGACGTGAATTTGTCCCTCACCGTTCGGGGCCGGCGGCTTGCGGATGCCGAGCCGTCCATTTTGCAATCGTTAGCTGAAGGGCTCGGCGGTGGCGTTGTGCGAATGGAAGTGAGCGGCAATGTTTACGACCCACAGGTGAAAATCAAAACGCTGCCGGTCATCAAGGACTCTCTAAAAATCCTCGGCACAAAACCAACCGAACCCAATTAACAAGGTGAGTTCATTCGCTGAAAAGTTTTTGCCTAAATTGTCATCTTTTCGCTTCATAATCATCCCTTTCCCATCATTGCGACCGAGCCGGGCCAACGCCACCCAAATAAGCAAAAGCCACTCCGAGAGTCCATACATGAAGCAACAACGGGTGAGTGTAAAAGTATTTGACTTCAGAGATTAAACCTGCTATACATTATAGGCAATTGCTGCTTGCCTGGGCGGCTTCGTTTGCGAAGGATTTTTCACGAAAGGAAATATCATGAACGAGCAGGAAAATAGCCAAGGGCAAGAAAGAGTTGCTCCGGAGCAAACAAATGCCGCAGAGGGAACAATCCCTACCCTTCAACCAAAACAAAGTTTTGAAGAGGGAAAAGCAAAGGGAGTGATATTACCGGCTAAAAAGTATCGCCTGAAAATAGCACTTCTTTTTTCGGATGCGTGGGCCGCAATTATTTTTGGATATTATTACATGGTCCGAAACATCATGACCACTTTTAACGAAGAGGAGTTTTCCTGGGTTTCGCTTAGAATGATTTCCTCTTACATTGTGGTTGGTATTACTCTTGCCGCCGTCATCGTTGCCTTTACTTTAGGCAAGACAAAGAGCGTCAGGACAAGAATAGCCAGAGACAATGAGCTGCGTCAAGACCCGAACATAAGCGTCTGGTTGACTACCTTTGATTGGTCATGGCTGATTCTGTTTCTACCTTCAATGATCATGCTGGTTCTTTGCGGCATTTCCGGTTATATCATCGATTTGACAATCTCCTCGGACAGCCCGGCTAATTTAATAGCTCACCATGCCCTGGGAGGATTTACTTTTGGATTTTTCTGCTTAAATGCAGCGGTTGTGATATTCAAGTTAACTCCTAACAGGGTACTTGTTTTATTCCTTACCATTAGTGGTTTTTGCTTAATTCTTTTGCTCATGGGTATTGACATATTCCTGAATTTCTTTGAAAAATTCAAACATCTGGGGATTAAAGTTGATCCTTTAGGATACCTTTTAATGGCTTATGTCGGATTTTTCTTCCTTAGATTGATCTGGATAGCAGGTTTATTTGAGTATATCGCAATGTCACCGAACAGGTTGGATATCCAGAGGGGTCTCTCAGAGAGCGAAAGAGGTATTCAAAGAAAAGATTTTCGGGTCAGTATAGACACTGAAGATGTTATTCTGAGGTTGTTCAAGGTAGGCAGAATAATAATAAGTTTTCCTTTGAGTGATCGGCTGCCGATGAGTTACCTGATTATGGGTATTGATAAGAAGTCAAAATACGCCATGGAAGCGGCGAGTGTGATTTCAATAGGTAGACGTGAACAGTCCGGATAGTAATTCTCAGACAGCTTACTTTGTCCATCGGCGTCATAGGCTCTCCTTCTCGGAGGAATCGCAGGGATGAATGAGTCATTATTGTAAAGGAGGAAATTGGATGGCTGAAGAAACAGAAGATTCAAAAATAGCCGCTAAAGATATCCATCCCGTAATTGCTGTGGAGGCCGGCTACAACCTGTATCTCGCAGACAACTGTGAGGACCCTGAGCTGCGCAATTCTGCCCGCATTTCTGCGAAAAACTTCAACAAGATGATGAATTCCTTTCCGGAGAAAAGTGTTGAAGGGCTCTACTGTCTGAATCTGCGGATGGCAGCCAACTCGCTGGCCAGGGGGATACAAACGAGAAAATACAGCCTCAACAAAAAGATGGCCGCTGCCGAGCAAATGAGAAAGGACATGATAAAGAGGATTGCCGAGGCAGAAAAGTTCATTGGATTCTTGAGGGGCGGTCTTCATCTGCTGTTGCTGGGAGGGTTCGGTTACTTCCTTGTAAGAGCAATCTTTAAAGGACAAACACAGGCGTTTGGAATCGACCCAAAATATGCTTCGATTGCTTTTGCCCTTGCGCTTGCACTTATAGGCGCCTGCGTCAAATCACGGATTATGGCAAAGAAAGTACAAAATGCTTTCAGCGAATACACAAAGGCAATCACGAATGCCAACGTTCAATACGCCCAGAGTGTGGTTGTGGAATACAAACTGACCGCCGAAACTGCAAAGCTGGCCTGGAAGGAATTAACCGGCCATGAACCTCCGATGACGTCCGGCTTCCACAGGCTTCTCATCAGCGTTATGGGCACTGAAACAAAGGCAGGCGAAACCCAAAACGCCAAAAAGCCCCTGGTTAAAAAAACGACTTAGAAACTTTTGGACTTTCCGGATGTCAAGTTATCACTGATGAAACAAAGAATTTCGCATGCGGGAACGATTATCGGCAAAGATTCTCTAAAAATCCTCGGAACAAAAACAAACACACCCGATTAGCACGTGTACGTCATCGACGCGCACAACATCACCTTCACGGAGATGAGGAACTCGAAACACAATTGACTATTTGCTATTGACTGTTTATAATTTGTTGATTGTTGAAAAATAAACTTAAAATCTGGAGGTGGTTTATGACAGGTCCCAAAAACAATATGAACAGGCGCCGGTTTCTGCAAATTACGTCAGGTTCAGCGGCGGCGATGATGCTTTCCGGAATTCCGCTTAAAGCAGAAGAAACAAAAACGCAGCGGCCGAATATCCTCTGGGTGAGCTGCGAGGACATCAGCCCGGACCTCGGCTGCTACGGCGATAGCTACGCTGTAACGCCGAACATCGATAAACTCGCGGCGCAGGGCGTGCGCTATACCAACGCGTATTCCCACGCGGGGGTTTGCGCGCCGGCACGTTCGGGTATCATCACCGGCATGTACCCGACGACAATCGGCACGCAGTTCATGCGCTGCAAAGGCGTACCGCCGGTCCAGGTAAAGTGCTTCACCGAATACCTGCGGGCGGCAGGCTATTACTGCACCAACAACTCCAAGACGGATTACCAGTTTGACCCGCCGATGACGGCGTGGGACGAAAGCAGCCGAAAGGCACACTGGCGAAATCGTACAAAAGGCCGGCCCTTCTTCACTGTCATCAACCTGACGGTGTCGCACGAAAGCCGAAACTGGCCTAAGAAAGGAGAAAAGCTCCTCCACGACCCCGCCAGGGCGGTTGTGCCGCCCTATTATCCCGACACACCCGTTGTCCGTCAGAACCTTGCGAGGTATTACGACAACGTAACGAAAATGGATGAGCAGGCGGGAAAAATCCTTCAACAGTTGGATGAGGACGGTCTGGCTGATGATACAATTGTGTGGTTCTGGAGCGACCACGGGCGCGGACTGCCGCGGGGCAAGCGCTGGATTTATGACTCCGGTATTCACGTTCCGCTTGTCATTCGGGTTCCGGCAAAGTGGCGAAAGCTTGCACTGCCGGGCAATCCCGACGCCGTCAAGCCTGAGTCCGTCGATGATGAGCTGGTTGCGTTCATTGACTTTGCGCCGACGATGCTTTCGCTGGCCGGCGTCAAGATTCCCTCTCACATACAGGGTCAGGCGTTTCTCGGCAGCCAGAAGGCAAAGCCCCGCGAGTATATTTTCGCTGCGCGCGACCGAATGGACGAGGCTTACGACCTTATTCGTGCGGTGCGTGACAAGCGTTTCAAATATATCCGCAACTATATGCCGCATCTTACCCGCGGCCAGGACATCGAATATATGAACCGGATGCCGACGATGCAGGAGATGCGCCGGCTAAATGCCGAGGGCAAATTGAAGGGGCCGAAGAAACAATACTTCGAGCCGACTAAACCCGTCGAGGAGCTTTACGATACGCATACCGACCCGCACGAGGTCAGGAATCTCGCAGGCGACCCGAAGTACAAGAAGGTGCTCGAACGAATGCGCAAAGTTCACGCTGAATGGGTACAGGAGACCGGCGATATCGGCCTGATTCCGGAACCTGAGTTTGACGAGATGAAGCGGCCCGGCGGGGTATTCCAGAAGACAGCAGAGCCGCAGTTTACTCCGCTGATAGATGAACCTGCTGTCTCTATCTCTTGCCCGACGCCAGGTGCGTCAATTGCATACAGAATCGATGGCAGTGGAAATAAGAAAGGCGGCTGGAAGCTGTACACAAGACCGATGCGAATCAAGTTCGGACAGGTACTGCACGCCAAGGCCTGCCGCATCGGATTCAGGGACAGCGATGAGGTCAGGTTCAAGCTCGGCGATAGCGTCACCGGTGGAGAGGGATCCGCGACACCAACCATATCACATTGGAGCGAGCAGCTCGATAAGACGGATTTGCTCCAGCGATTGCGTAAAATCAAAAAACTGGACGGCAAAGGCAGGAAAGCAATACCCGGCTATTTTAAGGCGCTAAACGACAAGTATGCTTCCGTTCGATACTGGGCTGTCACCGGCTTGCACAATAACTGCAAGCGAGCCGAAGATGTCAAGCGGGCAAAGGTAGCGCTTAAGAAGATGCTGAAGGATGAGGCGCCGGTTGTTCGTATTGCTGCGGCCCACGCGATGTGCGACTGGGGCGCGGAAAAAGAGGGACTGCCGGTTTTGGCGGAGACGGCATTTGAACACAAGGCAAATAAGGCCGGTCTGTACGCAGTGATTGCGTTAAAAAGAATTGGCGAAAAGGCCCGGCCTGCACTGCCGCAAATAAGGGCCTGTCTGAAAAATTCGGATGGATACGTGCAGAGAGTTACACGCGCGACGCTGAAACAGCTTGAAAACAAGTAAACCGTGACTTGTAGCTCTTGTCTCGCCAACAGAAGCACGAAATACGAATATCGAAATCCGAAATGGTTCGACAGGAACATTCGTCTTTCTTCGACCCTGAGGCTCAGACCCGAAGGGAGCTCAGTCGAAGCCCTCACCATCCTGAGCAAGGCCGAAGGACAAATTCGAAACGAGGTTCTGCTTACGAAGTAAGGTAAGCCTGATTGCATTTCAGATTTTGCGGACGGCGAGGGTGTAGATTGGTATATCTTGCTTCAGGTATTTTCTCTCGAAGTTTGTTCCGACCCATTCGCCGACTTCGGCGCCTGCGGGCCGGACAAATTCAATTTCCTCAAGTGTATTGCCTTCGGTCTCTATCAGCCCCTTTATCACTTCAAAATATTCAGCCTGGTCGGTAACGATTTTTAAGTCGCCGCCGGTTTTTAATGCGCGGAGGAGCTGCTGCATATTGGCGGGACAGAAAAAGCGTCTTTTGTTATGACGTTTTTTCGGCCAGGGGTCGGGGAAATAGATGTGGAAGCAGTCCACGGAGCCATCGGGTACGAAATCGGTTAAAAAATATGCAGCATCGGTGCGGACAATCCTGATATTTTTCAGGCCCCATCGGCCGATGCGGTCAACGGCGTAACGATAGTATCTGCTGGCGCGTTCGATGCCGAAAAAATTTGCGTCCGGCTGGGCCTTGGCCTCGTTGAGCAGAAAGGCGCCCTTTCCGGTGCCGATTTCGACGTGGACGGGGCCTCGACGTCCGAAAATCCGGACAAAATCGATTTTGTCATCCAAATATTCGGCTTTTAGTGCGACCGAAGGATAGTCCTTTAAGGTTCGGGCCATTAGTTACACCAGGTTCAAAATACACAAAATAGAGAAAATAGTAAAAGTTCGGCGTCTGTATTATACACCCAACAGACACTTAGACCAGGATTAAGCTTGCTTTTTGGCCTTATTGCAGCTAAACTAAACGTAAGGAGTATCCGATAAAAAATGTGAACGAATTGTTGGACGGGGCGTATTTGTTATTAGGATTAAATCCAGATTAGGTCTCTCTTTCAGAGTTGTAAGAAGGAAATCCAAGCAATGATCCTTCAACTGTCAAGAGCACGGCGCAAGCGGGTTTTGATAGATATCAACACACAAAGGGATTTTCTGCTCGCCGGAGGTAAGGCGTGCATAAGGAACCACCGGAGGGTTTTGGCGCATATTCGACGGCTGATGGCATGGGCGAGAACCAAAAATATTCCGATAATCTCGACTACTGAGGTCTACCCAAACACGAACAGCGACATCGGGGCGGGCTATTGCATTGACGGCACAGAAGGACAGAAAAAGATACGGTACACACTGCTTGGCAATCGGATTAGTTTCGCTGCGGACGGCTGTACCGATTTGCCGCGAGATATACTTCGGCGGTACAGGCAGATTATCCTTCACAAACGCAGCATCGACCCGTTTGAAGAGCCGCGGATTGAGAGGCTGTTGAGTGAAGTGCGGGCCAACGAGTTTATTTTGGTGGGCGCCAGTGCCGAAGGCGCCGTTATGGCAACGGCATTGGGATTGCTGCAGCGAGACAAGAAAGTTACAGTCGTAGTTGATGCAGTGGGTTCGCACAATCAAAGAGAGGCAAGGCTGGCGATCCGCAAGATAGAGGCGAAAGGGGCAAAGCTGATTGAGACCAAGAGATTGGCAGGGACATCGCATCTAAGGCAGGTCAGGATATGCAGTTGCAAAATGTGTCGGGGAAGAGCGGAAAAAACACAGGTTAAAATGGGGGCCTGATACCAGGATTCGTGCTCCGCGGCCCGAACAACAAAGAACGAGACACGAAAACCGTTGAAGCTGGTTTTTAACAAAGCTGTACATAACAATCATATCGACATATTTTCCATCCGCATTTTTGACCGCTCGAATCTCGTGGGCCTTCTGCGGGAATAATGAACTTGCATTGTTACTCTGACTTTATCTTATTGGAAGTTTTTAAATATTGACACGCTCAGTTTGGCGTAATATACTCTCATATCTCGTGAAGCCGTTAGAAATTCTGCTGTTAGCAGGACAAACGGTTTGTGTTTCACTTCTAACGAAGTGAAGTGTAAATCGTATCTAAGTCTCTTATTTTTTAGCACTCAGTTTTACATAAAGCCGGGTAGCTGAATAAGGGGAAGGTGTATGAGTAAACAAACAAGGAGAGAATTTCTCAAAAAAACAGGCTTGACGGCAGCTTCTTTGGGGGCGCTATCAATATCGGCGAGCTGCGTCGGCAGCAGCGAAAAGCGGACGGCGAAAAGAAGGCCCAACGTCGTGTTCATTTTTATTGACGACCTTGGCTGGCGTGACCTGAGCTGCTTTGGCAGCAGGTACTACGAGACGCCGAACATCGATAAGCTGGCCGGCGAGGGTATGGTCTTTACCAGCGCTTATTCCAACGCACCGAACTGCGCTCCGACGCGTGCCTGCCTGATGTCCGGCCAGTACTCACCGCGTCACGGGGTATATACGGTCGGTAGTCCCGAACGAGGGAAAACGCGTTTGCGAAAGCTGATACCGATACCGAACAAGACAAATCTCGATTCTAAAATCGTTACCATACCCGAAGCGTTGAAGTCCGCCGGTTACACCTCGGCGTGCATCGGCAAATGGCATCTGGGCGATAAAGGGCCGTTCCGGCCCGAGGACCGGGGCTTCGACGTGGTCTTCCGCAGGACCCGCCGGAGCCATTTTATGGCCGACGGTGAATATCTGACGGACAGGCTGACAAATGAATCGCTGAAATTCATCGAGCGAAACCGCGACAGACCGTTCTTTCTGTACCTGGCCCACCATACAGTACACACACCAATCCAGGCAAAGAAGGACATAATCGAAAAGTACAAGAAGAAAAAACCGAGCGGCGAGCACAACAACCCAACCTACGCGGCGATGATTGAGAGCATGGACCAGAGCGTGGGAACGGTCTGTGATAAGCTCGATGAGCTGGGGCTGAGGGACAACACCTTAGTATTCTTTTTCTCCGATAACGGCGGATATGCAAACGCGACCTCGATGACTCCGCTGCGGGGGTCCAAAGGTATGCTGTACGAGGGCGGGATACGCGTGCCGATGATTGCGCGCTGGCAGGGGAAGATAAAAGCCGGCAGCTCCTGTGATGTGCCCGTGATTGGCATCGATTTCTATCCGACATTCCTGAAAATGGCGGGCGCACCGAAGCCTTCGGGACATCTTCTCGACGGCCAGAGCATTGTGCCGCTGTTGACTCAAGGCGGAGGTCTGAAACGCAAAGCTATCTTCTGGCATTTCCCCGCCTACCTTGAGCCGTATAACAAGAAGCAAGGGCCGTGGCGCACGACACCGGCGGGAGCTGTACGGCAAGGAAACTGGAAACTGATTGAGTTCTTCGAGGACGGCAAAATCGAACTGTACAACCTGAAAGACGACATCGGCGAGAAGAACGACCTTGCCAATGCGATGCCGGCCAAGGCGAAAGAGCTGCACACGCTGCTTATCGAGTGGCGCAAATCAGTAAACGCCCCGGTCCCGACCGAAAAGAATCCTAAGTACGACCCTGCTGCGCGATTAGAAAAAAAGAGTAGTAAGAGCAAAACTTAAAAATAATAAAGAACCGATAACAGGAGAATATTATGAGCACAAATAATAAGGAACCCGGCGCAACTCTGGCAGTTATTTTGTATTTCGTGGCGTGGTGTGTTTTAGGTATTACTATCTTTTTGTCGTGTGCTGGTTTTTTAACACAGTTTCTGCAGCCTTTTTTTACCGGCCGAGCCTATAATCTGCAATGGAAACATCTTCTCTACAGCTCCTATGTAATGCTCACACTGAATACAGGAAGGGGCATTTTAGTGTCCTTAGTGCTGTTTGCATTAGCGGCCATCATAAGAGCGATTAATGCCAACACTCGGGAGCTGCGCAAGAAACAATAGGACTTGAGAAAGGTAACATCGAAAAAAGGCAATTCAAGGAATAGATTATGATAAATCCCGTTAGAAATTCTAAAACGAGCGATGGTATGCTAAATGTCGTTACAAATTCTATGACTTCGGAACATTCTGCAAAAAGAAAAATTTCTAACAGGATAAAACGGCGTGATTTTCTAAAAGGTGTGGGGCTGGGGGTGACATCTTTGGCGTTAGGTGGCTGCGCGAGCGCTTCAAAGCTTTTTGAGCCAAAGGAAAAACCGAATATTCTTTGGATACTGTCCGAGGACATCAGCCCCGAACTGAGCTGCTACGGCACCGAGGCGGTCCAGAGCCCCAATCTCGACAAGCTGGCTCGGCAGGGCGTCCGTTACACAAACGCGTTCACAACTGCGCCGGTCTGCTCGGCCAGCCGGTCCGCTATGATTACGGGAATGTACCAGACCACGGTCGGTATCCACCATCACCGCAGCCACCGCAACGACGGGTACACGCTGCCGGAACCGGTTCGGCTGATAACCGAGTACTTCCGCGAGGCGGGGTATTATACTGCGAACGTGAAAAACGCTGCGCCGGGCGTACGCGGGTCAGGCAAAACGGACTTTAACTTCAAGTTCAAAAATGCCTTTGACGGCAGCGACTGGGGCCGGCGTAAACCGGGCCAGCCGTTCTTTGCGCAACTTTCCATCAGCGTAACGCATCGGGGCGGACACTGGAGGAGGTTGTCAGAGCAGCTAAGCAATCCCGTCGACCCGGCCAGGGTCAAGCTGCCGCCATATTACCCGGACCATCCAATCGCACGCCAGGATTGGGCCACGTACCTTGACTCCATCCAGGTGATGGATGGGTACATCGGCAAGATTCTAAAGCGTCTGGATGATGAGGGCCTTACGGAAAATACCATGGTCATTTTCATAGGAGACCACGGGCGCTGCCACGTCCGCGGCAAGCAGTGGCTTTACGACGGCGGTATCCATATTCCGCTCATCGTTCGCTGGCCGGGCAAGCTCGAAGCCGGCAAGGTGTGCGACGACCTGGTCAGTGCGATTGATATCTCGGCGACTGTGCTGAAAGTTGCGGGAATCAAGCCGCCGAAGTATATGGAGGGGCGGGTATTCCTTGGCCACGGTGCAAAGAAGCGGGACCACATCATCGCCGCCCGCGACCGCTGTGATGAGACCGTCGACCGCATTCGCTGTGTGCGGACGAAACGATACAAATATATCCGCAACTTTATGCCGGAACGGCCGTACACGCAGATAAATCGCTATAAAGAGCGTTCCTACCCGATGCTGCCTCTGATGAAGCAGCTTCACGCCGAGGGTAAGCTTACCCCCACTCAGGCACTGTTTATGGCGCCGCGAAAGTCGGTCGAGGAGCTTTACGATATCCGCAACGACCCGTACGAGATACGCAACCTTGTGGACTCACAAGAACATCTAAAGCCCCTGAAAAATATGCGGAAGATTTTAGATAAATGGATTAAGGATACCGGTGACAAGGGGCAGTTGCCCGAAAAAGAAAGTGCTATATCGCCGCGTGACCTGGAAAGAATAAAAGAAGATAGAAAAAAGCCTGAATGAAAGGATGATACAATGAAGCGACGCGATTTTCTAAAAGCTGTCGGTTTGGGAACGATGTCTGTAACGCTGCCGGGATGCGGGAACGCTTTCGGTCGCCTTGCGGGTAAGTCATCTGTGAACAGGCCGAATATTATTTTCATCTTAGCCGACGACCTCGGCTACGGCGACTTAGGCTGCTATGGGCAGGAAAGGATTAAGACGCCAAGCCTGGACCGGATGGCGGAAGAGGGGATGCGCTTCACACAGCACTATGCGGGCAGCACGGTCTGCGCACCGTCGCGGTGCGTGCTGATGACCGGCCTGCACACCGGACACTGCCTGGTCCGCGGCAACGCCCGCGTGCCGCTCCGGCCATCGGATGTCACGGTGGCCAAGCTAATGAAAAGGGCCGGCTATGCTACCGGTATCATCGGCAAGTGGGGCCTCGGCGAGGCCGGAAGCACGGGCATACCAAACAAGCAGGGTTTCGACTACTGGTTCGGGTATCTCAATCAAAGGCACGCCCACAATTATTACCCAAAATACTTGTGGCGTAACGAGGAAAAAGTCCAGCTCAAAAACGAAGTAAAGTCGGCAAATCCGCCCGGCGGGGTGGCGACAAAGCGAGTCGAGTATTCGCACGATTTATTTGCCAAAGAGGCGCTGGCTTTCGTTGAGCGCAAAAAAGATAGGCCCTTTTTCCTGTACCTTGCCTTCACCATCCCACACGCCAACAACGAGGCCCGCCAAAAAGGGATGGAGGTGCCCTCTCTCGAACCTTATACCGACAGGGACTGGCCTGAGCCGCAAAAAGGCCACGCTGCGATGATTACGCGGATGGATGGTGACATCGGAAAATTGTTTGCGAAGCTCAAGGAGCTTGGCATCGACGAACATACGCTGGTAATGTTCTCCAGTGACAACGGCCCGCACCGCGAGGGCGGAAACAACCCGGACTTCAACGACAGCAACGGCCCGCTGCGCGGCATCAAACGTGACTTGTACGAAGGCGGAATCCGCGTCCCGACGCTGGCACGATGGCCCGGCAGGATAAAACCGGGCTCGGTCACGGACCATATCTCCGGGTTCTGGGATTTCCTACCGACCTGTGCCGAGCTGGCCGGCTTCAGGACTCCGAAAGCCATCGACGGTTTATCAATGGTTCCAACACTCTTAGGTAAACGTGGGCGGCAAAAAAAACACAAGTTTATTTACTGGGAATTTCACGAGCAGGGTAAGAAACAGGCCGTGCGAATGGGTGACTGGAAGGGCGTTCGGCTCAACGTGGCCAGGAAGCCAAACGGACCGATTGAGCTTTATAATATGAAGACCGACATCGGAGAGAAGCACAACATTGCTGACCAATATCCGGAAATCGTTGCGAAGATTGCAAAATATATGAAGACGGCCCACACGCCGTCGAAGAACTGGCCGCTGCCATCAGAGTGAATCGTATCTCGTAAAGCAAGTCACGAGACAGCAAGTTCCCCCGGAAGGAGATAACGATGAAGCAACACGCATTATTACACGTGGTTGTTCTAATTGTAATCTGTGGCGCAGGTTTCAGCATCGCAGATGCAAAGGAGAATTTGCCGGCAGAGAAGTTAGGTACTAAACAGCCGCCGGTTCACCCCGTTAGAAATCTTCACTTCTTCCCCCATATTCCTGCGGCCTCTGGAATTTCTAACGGGGTTCAGGTCAAGGGCGTGTTTCCGAATATGACGGTTATGGCCAAGGGCGTAGGCAGCGACTCCGAGGCAGGAATAGGTGCATTGATTCCGTGGGCGGAGAAGCTGTGGGCTATCGGGTATGTCTCGCATATCAAAGGCGAGGATTTGGGGCTTTATGAAATAAACGAAAATATGACGATGCGAAAGCACCCGGCGTCCGTTACGGGTACGTTCGCTAATCGTATGGCGCACTGGCCGTCGGGCCAGGCGTTCATAGGCCCGCACGCCATCGACGCCGATGGTAACGTCCGCACAATCGAGGCACTAAAAAGATTTCGACTCACGGCAACTATACGACACCTGACAGACCCAAAGAACAAGGTCTATTTCCTCGGTATGGAAGGTCTTTTCTGGGAGGTCGATGTCAAAACGCTCAAAGCAAAGCTCTTATTCAATCTCGCCAAGGAGCTCGAAATCAAAAATGCCAAGGCACATTTCAAAGGGGCCTACACCGGCCAGGGACGGGTTGTCGTCGCCAACAATACTTATGATGAAAAAGAATTTCTCGGCCAGCGGGATGCCGGTCGTCTGGCCGAGTGGGACGGCAGGAAATGGACCATCATCGAGCGAAATCCCTTCGTCGAAGTTCACGGCAGCGCCCAGGGCAGCACCTATGGCGGCCACGCGATTTACGCCGCCGGCTGGACAAAGTCCAGCGTCGTGCTCCGTGTTTTCGCCAAAGGCAAATGGCTGCGTTACCTTCTGCCGAAAGCCGGCCATTCCTGGGACCACGCCTGGAACACCGAATGGATGCGGATTCGCCACGCTCAAACTGAACGGCTGCTGATGGATGTTCACGGAATGTTCTACGACCTGCCGCCTTTTATTTACGAAGGCAAGGTCTGGGGGATTCGCCCGATTTGCAGCCATCTTCGTATCGTTCCCGATTTCTGCTACTGGCGGGGCCTGTTCGTGATGGCCGGCGACCAGCTCGACCACGACCAGGGCCAGCCGCAGTCGGGATTATGGTTCGGCAATATTGACGACCTCTGGAATATGGGCAAACCGGCCGGCTGGGGCGGACCATGGTGGCAAACGCCGGTGAAAGCAGGTGCGCCGTCCGACCCATTCCTGATGACCGGCTTCGACAAGAAGGTTATGCACTTGGCGCACGACCAACAGAAGAGCGTTACGTTCGTTATCGAGGTGGATTTCCTGGGTAACGGCTCGTGGAGGACGTACAAGAGCTTCGACGTGTCTGGAAATCCCCGAAAGCCGAGAGGCGTGCTTGGACTTCCTGCAGCCGGAGAAGGATACGTGCACCACGAATTTCCGGACGGCTTCTCGGCCCACTGGGTCCGCGTAACCATAGACACGGACTGCAAAGCGACGGTGTACTTTATGTACAATTAGAGCAGGGAATATTGGTTACTAATAGTCTGTCAAATTTGATTTGATAGCCCGGAAGGGTGGCCGCCTCAAGCGCAGCTTGGGTATGGCTTCTCCTGCATTCACCATCCCCAAAGCCTTCGGCTTTGAGGCTGCCACCCAACCGTGGGAAGACAACTTACAGATTCAAGCTTGACAGTCTACTATTAATCGCGGATTACGCAGATAGTATCTGTTGCGGAAACATCATCTGTCATTCCTGCGAAGCTTGCCCCTACCTGATTGGGGGGGCGCCGAATCCTCTCTTTCAGCAGTAAAGAAAGCAATTCGATTGTCTAAAAACTGTCGCAGTAGCGATAGGCTTCGATTACCGCTTGTTCGCCCTCTTTGCCTCTCTTGCTGTTGCCGTGCTCCATCCCGAGGACTCCTTTGTAACCTTTATCGTGGATATGTTTGAAGATGTTTTTGTAGTTGATTTCACCGGTCGTGGGTTCCTTGCGTCCGGGATTGTCCCCAATCTGAAAGTAACCGATTTCATCCCAGGCCATATCCATATTGGGAATAAGATTCCCCTCTGAGATTTGTTGATGATATAGGTCATCAAGAATCTTCACGCTGGGGCTGCCGACACCTTTGCATATCAGGTAACCCTGTGGAATCCTGGTTAGAAACAGCCCCGGATGGTTTGCCCACCAGTTTAGGGGCTCCAGGACTAAAACTAATCCTGCCGGCTCGCATACTTCGGCGCAGACCCTTAGATTTTCAATACAGTTGGCCGTCTGATAATCTTGTTCCAGTTTAAGGCTGATATCGCCCGGCACAAATGTCGACCACCTGGCATTGACGCGCTTGGCCACATCGACGGCCTTTTTCATCTGCGCGCGCAGCCGTCCATGCAAATCCTTTGACGTACTTGTGGTAAATTCATCTCCACCAAAACCGCCCGATGACACAAATACTCCCATCGTCATATCTAACTGCTTCATGGTCTTGGCTATTTCGCTCTGCAGCTCCACGGATTTTCGCATCATGCCGTTGTCTTCCCATGCGGTAAAACCCTCATCGGCGGCAAACTTCAACTGCTCGATTGGATTGTTGCCGGCACTGTTTTTGAACATCCCGAAATGCGGTGCATACTTCATCCGAAACCTGGCTCGATTGGACTTTTTTCCTTCTGCGATGGCACTTTGCATCCCTAATGCCAATCCTGCCGCAACGCCGGCTCTCATAAAATCTCTGCGGTCCATTATGTGTCCTCCAAATAAGATTGTTTTTTCATTGTACTGTCAATTTTTTAACGAACACCAATATACCACCATTCCACCCAAAAAACCACCCCTTTCCTTAGCGTTTATCCTCACTATTTCCTCCCATCATTAAGAACAAAGCACCGCGATGTCGAGGAATCTATTAAAAAATCCACTATCAGTCGTTCGCTTTCTGTCATCCGTCCTCCACACTTTATTGCTGCGAGCGGGTCGATTGCCGAAGGTGCAGTCTCAAAAATTCTTAATTCTTAATCCTCAATTCTAAATTCTTTTTGTGGGTGGCAGCCTCAACCCCAAAGGCCCTTGGGATGGACTTTTATACAAAAAAGAAATGTTGCACTCGTGCAGTCCAATCGTTAAAATGGTGCGGTGAGACCAAATCTTTTTGTAAGATGATATTATGAGAGAAACTAATAACAATGAACAAGGCCAAAAGATAAAGCTTTCAAGACCGGCGATAATGTCACTGTTGTTGAGTTTTCTTGGAGTTGGTCTTTTGGTGCTGGTATTGTATGAATTCGGCATCTATGGCTTCATTGGTCAGAGAATGATGCCATTGTATTTGAGGCCGCTTTATGTGTATGGACATTTGGTTTCAGGCTTTTTGGTGATTGCAGGTATTGCAGCAGGTATTTTTGCGATTAAGCAAATACACAATAAGCGCAGATTCTTAAAGGGCCGGTGGTTTGCAGTTTCCGGGGTGCTTTTAGGCCTGGTTCTTCTTCCCTTTTGGGTTTGGCACCTTCCTTCCAGCCCCTTTACTGCTCGCGAAAGATGTGACGCCAACTTACGAGCGATTGGAAGGTGTATGTTAACTTACACTTCTGGTGACAACCCTATGCCAAGGGATAAATGGTGTGATTTGCTTGTAAAATATGCTGAAGTAACTGAAGAAGTGTTTGTTTGCCCCTCGGCAGGAAAGGGCCGGTGTCATTATGCGCTCAATGTTTCATCATCAGACTCACACCCTCGTCTGGTTGTGCTCTTTGAAACCAAAGCCGGCTGGAACCAGGTCGGCGGGCCGGAGTTGTTGACTACAGACAATCATAATGGTAAAGGCTGCAATGTTCTGTTCAATGACCTGACCGTCGAGTTCGTTAAGACAGAAGAGCTTGCGAAACTAATGTGGAAGGCCGAGCAAAACAATAAGTGAATCGCCAATCCTTAAAATAGTGCGGTGATTTTGTCTTTTTAAGTGGCTTGACATATCCTTTTCCGCTTCATATATTACACGCTCTCGTTTTTCAGTGAGGATTTTTGTGCTATTTCCCTCGCGTATGAATGATGTCGATTAAAGATAAGAACATGGACCGGCGTGGTTTTCTAAAAATAGTAGGCCTGGGAGCGGCGTCCCTGGCGATGCCCGGATGCGCAAGTGCCTCCCGGCGGCGTGCAAACCCGTCGCCGGCGAATAAACCCAACATCGTCTTCATCATAGTCGATGATATGGGCTGGGCCGACCTCGGCTGTTACGGCAGCAAACATATCAAGACGCCGAACATCGACCGGATGGCGGCAGAGGGTATGCACTTCACGCAAGCATACTCCGGATGTACGGTCTGCGCCCCGGCCAGAAGCGTCCTTATGACGGGCCTGCACATGGGCCATACCTCCGTTCGCGGCAACACGGGTGGTATCCCGCTCCGCGATGAAGATATAACCGTCGCAGAGGTGCTCAAGAAGGCCGGTTATGTCACCGGCGGTTTCGGCAAATGGGGCCTCGGCGAGGTGGGTACGCCCGGCGTGCCGGAGAAGCAGGGCTTCGACGACTTCTTCGGCTACTACCACCAGATACACGCACACGACTACTGGACCCCGTACCTTTGGCACAACAGCAAAAAGGTCCCGATGACAGGTGAACAGGGAACCGCCCAGCGCTATTCGCACAATCGTATCTTCAATGAAACATTGGAATTCATTCGCCAGAACAAGGACCGCCCATTCTTCTGCTACGCACCCTGGACGCCCCCACACGGCAAATACCAGATTCCCGAATCCGACCCTGCCTGGCAGATGTACAGGGACAAAGCCTGGCCGAAAAACGCAAAGGTCGCCGCGGCAATGGATACGATGCTCGACCGTCACGTAGGCCAGCTTCTTGCCTTACTGAAGGAGCTTAATATTGACGAGCATACGATTGTGTTTTTCGTCTCCGATAACGGCGCTGCCCAGCGATTTGATGGTGTGCTCGATTCGAGCGGCCCGCTGCGAGCATTTAAGCGGTCGATGTACGAAGGCGGCATCCGCGTGCCGATGATTGTCCGCTGGCCCGGCAGGATAAAGGCGTCAAAGGTAAGTGACCTCCCGTGCTACTTTGCGGATGTTATGCCCACGCTGGCCGAATTAGCGGGAGCATCGCAGCTTATGCCCTCGAACGTCGATGGCCTCTCGATTGTGCCGACGCTGAGAGGACAGGCCAGGAAGCAGAAAAAACACGAATTTATGTACTGGGAGTGGCATAAGTACAACTGGGGCAAACGCGGGAATATTGCCGATGGTCTAACGCAGGCGGTCCGGATGGGCAAGTGGAAGGCCGTGCGGCATAATTCGAACGTGCCGTTTGAGTTATACGACCTGGAAAAAGACATCAGCGAAAAGTACAATGCAGCCGCCGAGCACCCGGACATTGTTGCCAAAATCGAAAAGTACGTAGCGACAGCCCGTACCGACCCGCGTCCGCAGTTCGAGCCACGGAAACCAAAAGGCAGGCAGTTCCGGTAACGCCGTTTCTAAAAAAGTGAGTATAAAATTTTGTACATACTGTCATTCCGACCGAAGGCACGCATCTTGCGTGCTGAAGCGGAGGAATCTATTTCAACAGTTTCGCCGAAGACAAATCAAAAAACAGGGTCATTTAGAAACGGCAGTACCTTGATATATTTGTAAAAGATGCTAAAATCTGCGGTTCGCGTTTTATATATTGGGAATTTTTTGGTCAATTGAAAGGAGTTTTTCAGAATGGCACAAAGAAGAGTTTATTTCTTTGGCGGCGGAAAAGCCGAAGGCAGCGCAAAAATGAAAGAGCTTTTAGGCGGCAAGGGCGCCAACCTCGCGGAGATGACAAACCTCGGCGTGCCGGTCCCGCCCGGCTTTACCATCGCCACAAAGGTATGCAGCCAATATTATGCCGCACCAATCCTCCCGGACAGCCCGCCTTCAGGGCGCAGAGATGCGCGATTAGTGCGGCACAAATGGCCAAGAGGACTGGCCAAGGAGGTCGATAAGAACCTGGCCAAGCTGGAAAAGGTAATGGCCGCCAGGCTCGGCAATCCCAACAAACCATTACTGGTAAGCGTCAGGAGCGGAGCGGCCGTATCGATGCCCGGTATGATGGACACGGTTCTTAATCTGGGGCTGAACGATGACGTGATTGAGGGGATTATCAAGAGAACGGGCAATGCGCGGTTTGCATACGATATATATCGTCGGTTTATCGATATGTTCGGTGATGTGGTGATGGGCTGTGACCATGAGCATTTTGAGCATGTGATTGACGCCGCCAAGAAGAAGGCCAAAGTCAAACTCGATAACGAGCTGAGTGCCGAGCAGTTGAAAGAGGTTGTCGATAAATATAAGAGCGTTTACAAAAAACATGTCGGCCAGTTATTCCCGCAGGATGGGCGGGTCCAGTTAACACACGCCATCAACGCTGTGCTTGGCTCGTGGAATACGCCCAGGGCCGTCACGTATCGCAAGCTCAATAATATTACACGCTTGTTAGGGACGGCGGTAAATGTGCAGGCGATGGTTTTCGGTAATATGGGCGAGGACTGCGGGACGGGCGTCTGCTTTACACGTAATCCGAGTACCGGCAAAAAAGAGTTCTACGGCGAGTTTCTGATGAACGCCCAGGGGGAAGATGTTGTGGCCGGTATCAGGACGCCTCTGCCGTTGAAGAAATTGGGCAGGCGCATGCCAAAGGCTTACAAGCAGCTTACCGGTTTTATGACAAAGCTGGAGAAGCACTACAGAGATATGCAGGATATGGAATTTACGATTCAGAACAAGAAGCTTTATATTCTGCAGACGCGGACGGGGAAGCGGACTATCTTTTCCGCCATTAAAATGGCGGTGGATATGGTGAAAGAAAGACTCATTATTGCCAAAGAGGCAGTTATGCGCATTGACGCGGAACAGTTCATCCAACTTTTCGCACCTATTTTTGATTCAAAAGACCTTGCCGTTGCTAGGAAGGCAGGTCATCTCGTTGCCAGTGGTTTGAACGCATCACCGGGCGCAGCCTGTGGTCAAGTTGTGTTCAATGCTGATACAGCAGAGGCCTTGAAGAAAAAGGGTAAAAAAGTCATCCTTGTACGAATTGAGACCAGTCCTGAAGATATTGGTGGTATGGACGCGGCGGTGGGCATTTTGACGGCTCGGGGCGGTATGACCAGTCATGCAGCGGTTGTCGCCCGCGGAATGGGTAAGCCCTGTGTTGCAGGTGCGAGTGAACTCCAAATCAATTACGCCAAAGGGCAATTCTCTGTTAGCAACCGAACATTCAAGGCTGGCGACTGGATTTCTATCGACGGTTTCACAGGTGATGTGTACGGCGTGGAAATTGAAACCATACCTTCCGAAATACTGCAAGTTCTTGATGGCAAGATGTCTGCATCCAAGTCCAAGCTCTTTCAAAACTATCACCAACTCCTTGCTTGGACAGACAAGATTCGCCGGCTCGGTGTCAGGACGAACGCCGATACGCCGGGTGACGCAAAGAGGGCGAGGGACTTTGGCGCTGAAGGTATCGGGCTTTGCAGGACCGAGCATATGTTCTTCGAAGGTGAGCGGATTTGGCCTGTGCGGCAGATGATTTTAGCGGCGGATGATTATGCCGTGATGCTTGCTGAAATTGATGCGGCACACACGCAGAAAGACAAAAAGGCAATCGAGAAGAAATACGCTGCTGTTAAGAGGCAATTTGAAGGTGCGTTGAAGAAGCTGCTGCCGTTACAGCGCGGAGACTTTGAGGGTATATTTAAAGCGATGGCCGGCCTGCCGGTAACGATTCGTTTGCTCGACCCGCCGCTGCACGAATTTCTGCCGCAGGATGCAGCGAGCCAGGCGGAGAAGGCGAGGCGGCTGGGCGTTAAGCCGGCAGTAGTAAAGGCGAAGGTCGAGCAACTGCACGAGTTTAATCCGATGCTCGGCCATCGTGGGTGCCGGCTGGCGGTAACGTACCCTGCGATTGGCCGAATGCAGGCGAGGGCGATTATCGAGGCGGCTTTGAAAGTCAAGAAAGCCGGCAAGATTGTGCTGCCTGAGATTATGATTCCATTAGCTGGTGCCGTTTCGGAATTGAAATTGGTCAAAGATGAAATTGTCGATGAAATCAAAAAAGTCTTCAAGGAAAAGAAGAGCAGGATTAAATATTTGGTCGGCACGATGATTGAGGTCCCGAGGGCGGCGTTGACGGCTGATAAAATTGCGACCGAGGCGGAGTTCTTCAGCTTCGGAACAAACGACCTGACGCAGATGACGATGGGCTTTTCACGCGATGATGCGGGCAAGTTCTTGGGCGAATACGTCAATAAGGGTATTTACGCAGCCGACCCGTTCCAGATACTCGAGGAGGAAGGCGTTGGGAAATTAGTTGAAATAGGTACGAAGCTCGGCAGGAAGACCAGGAAGAAATTGAAGGTCGGCATCTGCGGCGAGCACGGCGGCGAGCCGAACAGTATTGATTTCTGCCATCGGGTTGGCATGAATTATGTCTCATGTTCGCCGTTCAGGGTGCCGATAGCAAGATTGGCGGCTGCACAGGCGGCAGTAAGATAGGCGTTAGTATTTAGTCGACGGTATTTAGTGAATGATTAATTATTCCTGGGGAGAGCCGCTGAACGCTTTTGGCGTTCGGCGGAAAGCGGTTAGCCGGGAAATGGGCTTCAGCTCCTTCGGGGACTGGAGCCAAAACCTTGTTCAAAAAACGTATCTCGCCAGGCGTAAAGCCCAATTCACATAAGCTCGAAATCCCAAGCACCAAATCCTAAACAAACTTGTCTGACGACAGTCAAGATTCAAATTATCAAAATTCAAAAACACAAAACGAGGGAAATCCCTGTCCCCATTTTTATATTTTTATGGTTTGACAATTCTACTGAAATATGATAGGGTAGTTCTTTAGCTTCTATGAGGGTTTTTCTCTGCTGTTATGCGATTGTGGGCCGGATTTTTTGGCGAAAATCGGCTTAATAATGGGATATGGGGGACTGGAGGTAAAAAGGATGGTTAGTGCGAGGAATTCAGGCCTGTTGGATAAAATCACTGTATTGCTTATTGTAGGTCTGGCAGTAACAGCTAATACTGTTTGGGCAGAAGATCCTGTCTATTTTGCTGATGAGAATCTGAAGGCGGCTGTGGAAGAGGCGTTAGGGATTACTGATCCTACTCCGAGCGATATGTTGGGATTGACTTATCTTGATGCTCGACAGAGGGATATAGTAGATCTGACCGGACTGGAACATGCCACAAATCTTACGTTCCTGGACCTCCACAACAACCAGATAAGTGACCTCTCTGAATTGTCTGAGATGAGTATGCTAACCACACTGCTTCTGCATCGTAATCAGATCAGCGATCTTTGGCCTCTGGCGAATCTGACTAACCTGACGAGTATTACCCTGCAACACAATCAAATTACAGATACGTCACCACTTTTGGCTCTGACGGGTTTGAAGTTCTTGGACCTCCACAACAACCAGATAAGTAACCTCTCTGGATTGTCTGGGATGAGTATGCTAACCACACAGCTTCTGCATCGTAATCAGATCAGCGATCTTTGGCCTCTGGCGAATCTGACTAACCTGACGAGTATTACCCTGCAACACAATCATATCAGTGACATTTCCCCACTTTCCGTCATGAATGGTCTGACTTCGCTTTATCTATATAACAATCCCTTAGATTGTCCTGCATACGACATCTACATCCCAATAATCGAAACCAATAATCCGGGCATCTATATTACTTATAATCCGAGACCAGCCTACTGTGACTACCAGCCTGATATTAATGTATCTCCTCTGGTTTATGACTTCGGTGATGTCGAGTTAGAAACAGCCGGCAGTATCCTTATAACCATCCTAAACTATGGCAATGGAGATCTTTCTGTTCAAAATCTGACTTTCACACCTGAGAGCAGCACCGACTTTACAGTAACCTTATCTCCCGAACTCCCATCGGTTATTGCTCCTGAAGGGAGCATTTATGTTGAGGTTACATTTGCCCCATCGACGGAGGATATTTTGTATGCTGTTTTAGAAATCACAAGTGATGACCCTGACGAGCCTGTCGTCTCTGTCAATCTGGTTGGAGTTGGTGTAATTATAGAAGTTCCACCATCAGAACAGATAGAGCAGATTCTTGAATTTTTCGATATATCTGTTGCTGGTGGGACTCTGGTAGGTGTGGGGCCTGGTAATTCTGCCTCCAACAGATTAAAAGCTTTAAGAAATATGCTTAAAGCAACCAGTGACCTTATTGTTGGAGAATACTTTGAGGATGCGTACGAGCAGCTTGTGGACGTTCTGAAAAAATGTGATGGTCAGGTTCCACCTCCTGATTTTGTCTCAGGGGAGGCAAAAGAGGAGTTGGCAAACAAGATTTTAGAACTGATGGAAGATTTAGAAGTTGAGTGAGCAGTAAAAAGTAATCTGATCTAACTCATAATTACTCGGCAACATATGTTCGTGTTTACTGCCCTTTGTCGATAGAGACATCGGTCAAAGTTGACTATTTACTAATTGAGGAGATTGCCGTGTCGGCCCGCACCAATTGAGCTTAGGCTTACGCCTAATACGTATGGGACAAGTGTTCAAAATGGATTCCCGCTACCCGCTTACGCTGGCAAAAGCTTCGCGGTGATGCTCAAAAAAAGTACTTTTTGGGCTCATTTTTTTGTTGACTATTGTTGGATAATATGTTAATATAGTTCTATGTTTACCAGAAGGTAAACGTAATCGCAAGCAGGCGAAGGATTTAGCGGAGAACCGCACGTCTTAGTATCAGCAGATACACGCAAAAATAAGTTCAAATTCAAAGGAAACTACGAACTATGAACAATGAACTACTCACAAGCATCGAAAATCCAACTTTAGCTCA
>DUZJ01000052.1 GCA_013349615.1 Planctomycetota bacterium
CACTTGGTGAACGTGGGAAAAACAAACCCAATTCAAACCCAATACAAACCCAATCAAACCCAATTAAAGCCAATAAAATGCCAAAACAAACCCAATTCAAACCCAAACAAACCCAATTTCAAAGGATGCAGAAGGGCATGAATATCGAAGTCAAAGTCGCAGCTCCGGCCTTTCGTGGACGGAATCAATCATCAATCGAACCGTTCGTAGTGTGTTTACGGCCGGTCAGTAGAGAGAGCATCTCGATGTGCAAGAGTTTTGCCGCCAGCAAATACACTGTTGCTGCCGATGGAACAATCAGAAGCAATTTGAAGATGTGGTGCCAGCTTTGCGAAAGCCATTGTGCGGTTATAATTACTGCGGTCATACATAATGTGGCTGCAATTGTTTTCAGTAATGTTGGGGCCAGGCCGTCCAATATAGAAGCGTCAGATGCCTGCTTTAGCAGTGTCCGGCGAAGGAACACCACAAGAATCACCACCTGCAGGTATGAACAGATCGCCGTTGAAAATGCCAATCCTCCCGTCCCGAAAAACCATATAAGCGTCAGGTTCAGGACGATGTTGGCGGCAACTGCTATCAGGGCGCTTCGCATCGGCGTTTTGGAGTCCTGCATCGAGTAAAAGGCACGGGTAAGAACTTGTTGAGCGAAATAGCCGCACAATCCAAGGGCATAAAACAGCAGTGTCCAGGCAACCATACCGGTGTCATCGCGAGCCTGGCCGAATTTGCCGTGTTCAAAGGCCACCGAAATCAACGGCCTGGCTATCGCTACAAGTCCTATGGTGGCCGGTATTGCGATGAAAATAGCGCTGCGAAGGCCCTGTGAAACCGACCTGGCAAGGCCTGAAAAATCCTTTCTGGCCGCGTACGAGCTCATAACGGGAAAAATTGCAGTAGCCAGAGATATACCGAATACGCCTAAGGGCAGTTGATAAAGCCGCTGGGCAAAATAAAGATGTGATACGGAGCTGCGCTCCAATGGATATTGAATGTTTCTACCTAACAAAACAAAAGAGAGTCCTTTGTCCGGTGAGCTGGAAAACCACCATGCAATCAGATCATCTGACAAAGTGTTTATCTGTGTTACCGTCAGCCCTATTATCATCGGGCCCATCAGGATTATGATTCTTCTGAATGCGTCCGAACGAATCTGCCAGCTTGGCCGTATTGAAACACCGGCGGCACGGAGCGGCGGAACCTGTATTGCTATTTGTGTAAGGCCTGCGATGAGCACCGCAACGGCTACGAAAAAAACCTGCTGCTCGGCCTTGATTTTGAAGGCCCAGCCGGTCAGAAGGATGCTGCCGATAATGAAGATATTGAGTACTATCGGAGCGGCGGCCGGTGGCAAAATGTCTGTGTACGTTAAGGATGCCGGCCAGAATCGCGACAATGCAGACAAAAAGCATATATGGCAGCATAATTGAGGACAGCGACAAAACCAGTTTCGTATCGCCGGTGGAGGTGGCGAATTTATAGTAAATCCATATTATCGCCTGACCAATTAAGACCATCGCTGCCAGTATCACAAACAGAACCGTTACTACGGTGTTGATAAGCTGTTTTGCCTGCTCGGGTCTTTGTGCCAGTTCCTCGCTGTATATTGGAATCAGTGAGGCCGAGGCAGCTCCTTCGCCGAATAATCTCCTTGTGAGATTGGGAATTTTAAAGGCGATAATCCATGCATCAAGCAGGGCACTTGGACCGAAAAAATGACTGTATGCCACATCGCGGGCAAAACCGAATACCCTGCTGATTGCCGTAAGAGAAGCAATTTGTCGAAAGCCTTTTATCATTATTCTCCGCTTGCAGCCGGCTCCTCGTTGCAGATACGTGTTACGGTTTTCGTGCTACGGTGAACGGTCTGCACCGCCCGACATTATTTAATAATCCGATAGAGGTCATACTGACGAGCAGGCTTGAGCCGCCGTAGCTTACAAAAGGTAAAGTCAAGCCGGTTATCGGCATCAGCCCGACTGTCATACTTATGTTGACGATGACCTCAACGACAAACATTGCGACGATACCGACGGCGAGCAATCTGCCGAACGGGTCGGTATTGTGCACTGCTATTTCCAATCCACAACCAACAATGACCACATAAAGTCCCAACAAGGCCACGCAACCCAGAAGGCCCCACTGATGTGCGATGACGGCGAATATGAAATCATTGTGCCTTGCGGGTAGGAAGTTGTATTTGATAAATGGCCCTTTGCGAAAACCGTTCCCTTTCGTTCCGCCGGAGGCAACGGCAAATTTCGAGCGGATAAGATGAAAGCCCCAGTCGTTTTTCCATTGCTTTGTGCTGAATTGACGACCCACAAGAATCCTGCCCAGGGCTGGGTGTTGCTCAGCCTTTTGGCGAATCCAGCTACTTTGCAGCAGCACGCTGCTTATTCTGGTTCGCTGTTCAAGCTTCATAAAGTACCACAGCACGGGGCTTACCATAACTCCCAGTAGTATGATTATCAAAAGGTGCTTTACTTTCGCCCCGGCGACAAAGAGCATTGTAAACAAAATGGGCATCATTAGCAGCACAGTGCCGAGGTCCGGCTCAAGAAGGATTAGAACCATTGGCAGCAGCGTTAGCGCGAACGGGCCCACCAGAGCGCTGAAATTTCGGTAGTTGCTGCGGTATCGCAGGTACCACGCAAGGGCCAAGATATATGCCAGCTTACAAAATTCCGAAGGCTGTATCTGTGGCAATTTCGGATGGATTCTAATCCATCTGTGCGTGCGATTGATCAATGGGACGAACCAGAGATTTACGTATTTGCCGAGCAGTACAACCGCCAGAAGCAGCAGCACTAATGCGTATATCCAGTAGCTTACCGCCCCAAACCGCCGGTAATTGACGAGGTTGGCCGCTATAAAGCCAACCATAGCAATCGCTGCGAATATGAGCTGTTTTTTCCAGAAGTTGCTCAAGTCGTCGCCGGTTTGGCCGGCCGGGCTGGGCTCCGCAGGGTGGCCTACCGAGTAAATAGCGGCAATGCCGATGGCAATCAGGGCTAAAGTGGACACCACCAAGCATAATCTTGCAACTTTAAGTCGTCCTTTGACAAAGTTGTGCATAATGGCCAAAATAACAGAAGACCAACAAAATTGCATATATGAACTGAAAAATCATAAAAATTTTTTTTCACAGCAAGATTCTGTTCAAGCCACGGATTAGACCGAAAAAAGCAGCCCAAACAGGCGTATATCGCCCATATTAACAGAAAAAAGCCCATTTTTGGCCTTTTTTCTTATCTTATTATATAAATTTTCATAAATTTTCATTTTTTTGTATTTTTCTCTTGATTTGCACAGAGGTTTATGGTAATTTACATTTAATCTTCACCATAATAACCTGTGCGTTAGTATAGTGTTTAGCACACATTTTTCGCCGAATGGCGAGAAAGGAGGGTGCAAAGGAAAAATTTAAGTGTTTTTCCTGGTCGGTTGTTCCTGCCAGCCGGAACGCTCTGTTCAAAAGTACCCAGGATGCTGAGCAAGCGTGATAGATAAGAAGATTTTTGTTGGGCAGGAATGTGTTTATTTGTACAAGACCAAGATATTGCAGAGTGTGTGGCTCTGCGAAGAGAAGAAGAAAAGAAAGGAAGGTTGAATTATGAAAAAGATTGTACTTGCGTTGGTTGTGCTTGTTTTTGCTGCGCCGGCGTGGGCAGACGTTGTCATTACGTGTGCTCAAGTTGGTGACACTAACGAGGTTGTTATCAGCTTTGACGCAATGACGGAGACAAATCTGGTTCGGGCGTTTGGTCTGGATATTCAGTTTGATGACGATGCCACAGTTTTGAGTGTTGGCAATCTCAATCCCGACTACTACATTTATCCGGGCACCATCTCCATTGATACGACGCAAACGCCGCCCGAAATCGATTATGGCACTCCGGTAGCTGAATATGGCGACTTGCCGAGCGACACCCTTCCCGGACTTGGCAGCAATGGAGTTACCCTCGAGATGGCTTCGTTGTATGTCGGCGATGGCAACGCCCCGGCTAAAAGTGGTGCTCTGCTCTCGCTCTATGTGTCCCGCCCTACTGCCCCTGACTTGCAGACTTGCCTAACTATCACCGGCAACGTTGCACGTGCAGGCAGCAGTGGTGTAGTTATGGAAGACCCGGATGAACTTGTTACGGTGAATGCTACCGGATGCTGTGTGGATTTTCCTTCGGACGAACCAATATGCTGGGGCTTCGTTGGTCAGCCTTGCGGCGATAGTGACGGCAGTGGTTCGGTAAACATTGCTGATTTGGTTGCCCTTAAGGCATCTTGGTTTAAGAGTGACCCAGACCCTGCTTACAATCCTTGTGCAGACTTTGACCGTAGTGGCGGGGTGAACATTGCCGATTTGGTTAGACTGAAAGCCTACTGGTTCAAGACCGTTCCCCCGTGTCCGTAATAAGGTCAAAACGAATTGTGTATTGTACTTAATTTGTTAAAAAAAATGATGTTAACTTTAATAAGTTAGTTTACGAAATTTATTGGAGGCAAGTATGATGAAGAAGTTATTTGCAGTATTGATGGTTTTATGTCTTTGTGGAGCAGCGAATGCATCGATGATTTCATTAGTGGATGAGGGCACTGTAATCGATGCCAGCCTCACTGCTGGCGTTGTGAAGCTTGAAATCCAGAGTGATGCCGGGCTCTCAGGTCTGAATTTGATAGTTGCTATTACCGGTGACGGCATCATTTCAGGTGCGATGAACTTAGGTGATTGCGCATCTTATGGCTGGGATGCAAGTTTGTCATATGATCCGATATACTCTGCTGGGCAGGTTGAAATCACCGGCGGTGGAATGGCAAACGTTATGGGTTCAGCTGGCTTCGTGGAAATTACTTATGCGGGCCCCCTTGACGTTGTCGTTTCTCTTCTTGGTGATGGCCCACACGGCGGTTCCTGGGGTGTTGACTATACGCCGGCAACCTACTCGCCTGGCTTTGTGACGATTATTCCTGAGCCGATGACGATTGCGCTGTTAGGTCTTGGTGGATTAGCTTTACTGCGTCGTCGCAAATAAGACGAGGCTAAGGCCAACAAATTAGTTAGGAAAGAGGCAAGTCTTTTGACTTGCCTCTTTTTTTTAGACACTGATTTTACAGATTGCACTGCAACATAAAAAATGTTAAATATCTGTGTTAATCAGCGCAATCTGCGTCTAACAAAGTTAAAGGAATACAAGATTATGAAGCAGTTATTGGTATTGGCCGGATTTGCAGTCGTTCTGTCGGGGGTGGTGGGATGTCAAAGTGCTAACAGAAGGATTGAAAAGGTCATTGACGGTGAGGGGCAGTTCCCTGAGTTTCTGGCTGGAGTATGGGAAGCAGAAATAAACGACTCCAAATGGGCTTTCAAGTTTGAGGACGATGGTTCAATTTCAAAAATAACGCACGTTCTTGCAGGAGAAGTGGATTTAGAGGAAGGCGGGACTTATCTGAAAGGACGTGAACCAGGTACTTCTGCTATATTCTTAATGGGGCCGTGTGAGGCCGAATATAATGCGAACACGTGCGAATTGAGAGTAAAGATTATCCTTGATTATTATAAGATGAAACTGCCACAGGGAGAATTGGAAGGGAAAAGTCACGATTTCTTTAAAGGGCCTGTATATGAGGATGATAAAACCTGGAAAACTGAGTGGTTAAGCTATAGTTGGCTGGAAGGGGCAGATCCGCCTGATACAGATGCGATTGAGTCTAATCCGGTATCGTTGATATTTAAGAAGTTGAAAATCAAATAGCTAATATGGGTTTGGTTTAGTAATCATAATATCGTACATCATCTTTATCCGTTCCGGGCCAGTCCAACCGGATTTCCTTGGTTGCCGGCTTGTATATCCAGCCGAACATATCAGGTGCCTCAGCGGGGAATTCTTCGTTATTTCCTATCATTTTGGTTAGTCTGCTGTTTTGGAAGGGATTAAGTGGAACATCCGAAAGATACGGCCCTAATGTGTAACTTGGTGTCCCAACATCAGCATACTGTCCGGAAACATTTGTGGCTTTGAGCATATGTGAAAAAAACAAAGGCCAAGTAGGGGTTGCCGAGATATCGGCGTCTGGATATCCCGGCGGGACGCCGTCGTGCTGGGCGGCGTACACTTCAATTTGTTGGCGGAGAATTCGCAGATTGTCTTTGGCAGCAGCTTCCCTGGCTTCTTGTGAGTGAGACTGGAATTCCGGCAGGACAATAGCTGCCAAAATACCGAGAATAGCCACCACTATTAACATCTCAATGAGTGAGAATCCTCTCTTCATCTTTGGCCTCGATTTGCCCTTTATCTTGTTAGACCTTGCCCCTTTCCATATCGTCTAATAGGGGAATACACTTTCGTGAAAATGTATTATAGGACTATGCTCGAATCAAAATGCCTCGGTGTAAAGGTTTATTCGTGCCAGCCGCCGATGCAGTACCATTGCTGTGCGAGTTCAGCATAATCGGCAAAGTCTATAAAATCATCATCGTATAAATCGTATTATGTGGGACCATTCCTTTACGCTGCAGGTGTAAATAAATTCGATAGTGAAGGGTAAATACCGGAGAGAATCTTCAGCTAAAGTGATAATTTTAGAGGCTCGCAGATATTGGGTACGTGGTATGTCCGGCTTTACAAATAGTATAGCTCATAGGCCGGGTGCTGCGGGCGTAATTGGGCGGCAGAATTTCAGCTTCCCGGGCATCAAAGGCCAAATCATAAGTGTAGTAAATAGAAACACTAACAGACGGTACAATAAGGACTTACATACTGTTTTCCGCCCCCCAATATATATAAAAGCCGGCATGGTTCAAATAAGTCAGATTCCGGGTAACATTGATTTGTGGCTCCATAGCGCGTGGCAGCCTCAAATCCGAAGGATTTGGGGATGGTTGCACCGCTTTTGGAGCTTTGCCATCCCCAAGCTGCGCTTGAGGCTGCCACCCAGGATTGAACCAATGCCCCAAAGCCCTATAATTTCCTTGGTATTGAAGTATAAATATGGTAGAGACTAATAATCTTGTTTATAATGGATAGATGGTATGCCCCTTTACATTTGATTTTTTATTCCGACATAAAGCCTTTATTTGGAACAGTATAAACACGATTGTTTTTAGATTTGGGCAGCGATGAATTTTGTATTAATAAATAATTTTCAAAAGTGAGAGGGGAAGTGGATTATGCCTGGAAGTAAATTAGCCTTAGCGTCAATGATAGCGGTTTTTTTGCTATGTTGTCAGGTGCAAGCTGCAATTACCTCACACTGGAACGTTCCTGGCAAAGGTCAATGGGGAGATGCAAATAGTTGGAATCCCACAATAGTTCCTGACAACGGTGAGGTAACCTTTGACGTAATTATTGACCCGGCAGGGGACCTTGGATATTACGAGGAGGTAAAGGTTGGCTTGCAAGACAATCATAGAATAAACCAATTGTCCTGCTTTGGCGTGGCTGACCTGGAAAGTTGGGGGGGACGGAATGAACTTACTGTGGAATCCGGCCTGACAAACTACGGCTACCTGGAGATTGAGAAGATTGAAATTAAAGGCAATGTGACAAATATTGATGGAGCAGAACTTTGCTTATGTGAGATGGACATTGAAGGAATTTTGTACAACGAGCCGGGGGCAATGATAGAAGTTGAAGACGGAGTCAGCATCGAAAGCAAGTTCACCACTGCCGGTAGTTTCCTGGTAAATTACGGCACCGTAGACATTATCCCCTACGGTGAGTTGTGGGTTGAAGATGCCCTGGATAATACCGGAGAGATGAACGTTTATGGCGGTATATGCGGATGCGATAATGTCTTTAATAATCCCGGCGTTATTAGCGGATTCGGAGTGATCGGCAGTGGAGGCGTGTTCACAAACTATGGTGAAATTACTGCGTTTGGAGGCTCACTTGCTATATGGTGCCACTACCTAACCAATGGCGGCACCTTAAATAACACGCCCCTGTCGTCGCTGCAGATTGACTCGAAGTATGATGTCTGGAATAAGGGTACTATATATGCCAGGACCGGCGGCGGCGTTGCCTTTGTCTGCAGCCTGGTTAATGACACCAGTGGGCTTATCGAACTGCTTGGTGGAACTCTTGCGGCGGCAGCGATTACCCAGACAGCCGGTGCGGAGTTTACGGGCTTCGGCTCAATTGCGGGCAATATAGTGATTCAAGCCGGCGCAGGGATAGAGCTTACCGGGCCGACGAATATTATAGGTGATGTAACCATAGCCAGCGGAGCTACGCTTGTGGTAAGCGCCGGCCAAACTATGATTACAGGCCTCACAACGAACGACGGCACCATCCGGCTCTCCGGCGGGACGGTCTTATTCACGGGCGGCTACAGCGGCAGTGGTGAGATTATAGATCCAATAGGCCACTGGCCGATGGATGATGATGCAGCCAGTGCAACGGTTGTAGATATTGCAGGGCATAACAATGCTACCCTTTTTGATGCGGGAGGCATAGCGACTACGGAGGCACATAATGGCGAAGGTAAGATAGGCGGCTGTTTGACCTTTGATGGTATTGATGATTATATCGCGATAAATGGTTTGACAAGTTATGATACTTTTACCTACGCTGCGTGGGTGAAGTTTGATAACTTATCAGGGAGACAGAAAATCTTTTGTGGCGGCGGTATATTTTATATCCGACTGATAAATGGATATATGGATGTATATTCATTGGGGCTAAGTGACAATTACATGCGTATGGACTCGTTTAAACCAGTAACCGGTGAATGGTATCATTTTGCCTATAGTTATAATGGGAGTTCAAAGAAGTTTTACGTTGATGGCTTGCTGGAGTATCAGGAATCTGCAAATGGCGTTATTGATGCTTTTGCGAGTATGATGCTTGGCGCACACTATATGCAAACGAGAGAATTCTTGAGCGGTTCGATGGATAATGTAATGGTTTTCAACAAGGCCTTATCAGCCGGTCAGATTGAAGCTATGTGTAATGAATAAAGAGGATTGCAGTAAGGAACAAAGTTTTTTTAACTGCTGATAGAACCTTGTTTCAAACCACACAGATTAAAGCAAAGATTCTCATATCCGTCGGTAACCTTATCCCACGTGTATATCTCTTTGATGCATTCAGGGGAGTGCTTGCGATATTTTAGCACTTCCTTAGGATGGTCAAGAAGATATTGCATCCGGCCCTGAAGACCCTCAATGGTTTTAGGAAAGGGAATCCCATAATTACCGGCAACTCTGGAATTGAAACGATAGCCGGTATCCAGATATAGAACACAAGCACCACAACCGAGTGCCTTTAGTAGGATTGGGTTGGTCCCGCCTACCATATGGCCATGAATGTATGCAAAACAATTGCACATAATCTCAGTAAGGTCTTCCTGTTCGTAAATCGCTCCCAGGAATCGCACTCTTTCACCTTTTGTGAGCGCCTTCAATTTCCGTTCATATTTGCTCTTATAGCCCCCATCACCCACAATGATAAGTTTCTTATCGGTTCTAAGTTCCTCAAATGCCTTGATGATAAGGTCCGTGTTGTTTTCCGGTTCCAAGCGTGCAACAATAAGGAAGTAATCTTCTTTAAGCAAGTCGTATTTTTTTAATAACTCCGGCTTAGTACATTGTTCGATATATGTGCCATAGGCCGCATAGTATGTATCGCAGTTCCAAGTCTCTTTGTAGAATTCTTGAATGCCACTGGAATCGGCGATGAGCGCTTTATAAGACTGTTGTATGTTGTCGGTAGTGTTGTTGACAGTGGGTGATATCTTTGTGCAAAACCACGCGGCAAGATAGAAATACTTCCTACCAATAAGCGGCCATTTACCACGCATCCATTCTAAGCCGTCCACATTAATGGCAAAGGGAGTACCACGCAGGCGAGGAATCACACAGAGGGGACCATTGGCTGCATTCATGACGATAATTACGTCTGATGGATAAAAAAACTGATGCATGAGTGAAACGAAGGTGTGGGACAGGGTATCCGCTATTTTGAGTCTGAGCCGTGGAAGGTATATTTTCCTGATACCTTCGTAAGTCGATTCAGATTTATCGCCATAGCCGTTGCGGCAGTACACAGTTACTTTATGGCCGCGCTTGACAAGACGCCTGCCAATTTCCTCAACAGCGGTCTCAAAACCTCCATACAAAGCAGGTACACCTCTTGTTCCTACAAATGCTATACGCATACTATTTCATGCTCTTTTCTGCAGCCATTTTGTAAATCTGCGTCAATCTTTGGTAATGGGCTTCCGGATTATTGTGTTGCTCAACGAGTTTCCGTGCAGTTTTGCCCATATTGATCACTTTATCCGGGCTTCCAATCAATAAGTTGATTTTGGAACGTAAATCATCGACATTTCCAGACTTAAAAGTGTATCCTGTTTCACCGTCTTTGGCCAATTCCGGGATACCACCGATCCTTGCACCAATGACAGGTTTTCCTAAAGCAAAGGACTCTATAACACTCCTCGGATTGTTTTCGTAGCACTGGGAAGGTGTTACTGTAGCCATTGCATCTTGAATTTCCTTTTTCAACTCCTGGCCCGATTTATATCCCACAAATATAACATTGTTTATTCTTTCCACGACAGCTTTTTTTTCCAACTCCTGCCTGATTGGGCCGTCACCAATAATTTTCAATTTTACATTAAGATCCTTAACGGCTTCCAGCAGGGTAGAAAGCCCTTTTTCCGGTGAAAGCCTGCCAAAATAGACTATGGAACGCTGCTGCCAATTATATCGAGGTGAATATTCCCCTAAATCAACGAAATTCGGCAGATACTCAATCTCGTGGGTAAAACCCATTTCTTCAAGCTTGTTCTTCAAGAACATACTGGGCGAAATGTATACGTCTATCGAGTCATAGATATGAAGTATCTTATGGTGTAGATACATTTCTACGACGTTAAGAAAACTTTTGGCGTAAGAATTCTTTGTGCATTTATTAAAAAAACAATTGTAATATCGTCCACCTTTACATCGCTCACAAGGTTTTCCATCCGCGAGCATTAAGTAAGAAGGACATACCAACTTATAGTCACGAATTGTCATTACAGTTGGAATGGTGTGTTTTTTAAGCACATGTAGAATAGAGGGGGATATCTGATGATAAAGGCTATTGAGATGTGCAATATCAGGTTTTATCTCTTTTATAAATGATTCAATATTCTTCTTTGCTTCAAATGAATACAGAATATTTGAGGCTGCTTTTAATTTGGTTAATATACCGGATGCTTTGTTGTAATCCACCTGAGAAACAAAGTAGTCTTTATATGGGTATTCAGGGTTTGACGGGTGTTGCATTCCCCAGTAATGGACCTCGTGTCCTTTCCTGGATAGCAGGGCTCCGGTAACAAGAGTACTTGCTTCTGCCCCACCTTTAGGATAGAGAAATTTATTAATTAACAGGATTTTCACGTTCACACGTTAGCAAACAAATATGTTACTAATAACTATTTAGATGCTTCTCGATTATTACTTAGGGAATAACATATTCCTACAGCACCTAAAACGAAATATACCTCTGGAGATTTTGAGTAAAAAGGGGAAGCAATACTTTCAACCAGACTTTCAATAAGGACCATAAGTGTTCCAAGTTGGAATGCTTTTACGTATCTATTATTTTCATTTTTAACTTGTCTGTATAAAGTCTTGACGAAAGAAAGTAGTATCCCTGCATACAAAGCAAGGCCTATGAAGCCGGTTTCTCCTAAAACCATAGGCCAAAAGGTGTCGCAAACAAAACTTGTTTTTTCTTCTGACATCCCATAAACTTTTGATAAGTCATAATCATCATAAAGAGGACTATAATATTTAGCGCTGATCCATCCTCCATATCTGCCGAATCCAGCACCAAAGGGGAAATAGTCCTTTGCGATGTCAACACTGGTAATGTATAGGGCGTTTCTTGCATTAACCATAGGATCTCTTAGCCCTACATAGCTTGTGACTTTTGACTCGTAAAGTCCGTATAATTTGGGCCAGACGGGCACAGAAATACAAATACCTATAGCTGCTATCACCAACCCTTTCTCAATTCTTTTTGTAAGTGGTAGAGTGCTTAGACCAGCCAAAATCCCACCAACTAATCCGCCTAAAGGCTTGGCTCTCATTGAAAAAAAAGATCCTAAAGCAAAGGCAAAGCTGGTAAACAAATATGAACCTTTTCCAAAAACTATAAAGAAAGCAAAGAAATACAATGCTATAAAAGCCATAAACCAGCCAAATACACCCGGATGTACGAACAGGGATTTCACCGATGGAATACCCATTTGATAATCTATATAATCTACATTACCTGTCACTGACCTAAACCAGTATGGAGCAACAATATCCACGAACCCTAAGACAAGAAAAAGCAATGCAACATACGCAAAAGACCGAATGTGCTTCCTTAACGTTAGATTGTTTGCCGGAATACTTGATAATATGTAAAAGAAAAGAAACCCTTTTACATATAACAGGAATTGTGATGCGGCAATAAATAGCGGTACCTGTGCTGCAATGCTTGAGATAATTCCGATTAGTAAGAAAAGTGAAAGCAGCCACTCAATGCCTGTTTTTGATGGCCTTTGCCCTTTTATGAACCAGGGAATAACTATAAGAAAAAGAAAACCTAATAGTGTAATGCCCTCATCAATATATCTTACAGATTGAAATAACAAAAGCCACTCCTCGAGATTTTTTGCAATTAAGTCCTGCAACAGCAGAAAAACACCGAAAAGTATCAGTAAGTCGTGAAGGTTGTAATGTAATACTTTTTTATTATGATACATCTTCTTCAAATACTTTCTCATACTCTGCGACCATTTTTTCAACTCTGAAGTCCTCTGCCCGCTTCTTGCCTGCCTCAGTTAGGCGTTTTCTTAATGGCTCGTCCTTAAGCAGTTTCAGAACAGCTTCCGCCATAGCATCTGTATCACCGACAGGGACTAAAAGGCCGTTAACTCCATCGGTGATGATTTCGGAAGGACCGTAGGGACAGTTCGTTGATATAACCGGCACACCACAGGCCATAGCTTCTATAATTACATTTGGGAAACCCTCCCAGTGAGAGGAAAGAGCAAATACGTTTGAATGTGCAATAAATGAAAAGGGGTCCTCTTGAAAACCGAGAAAGGCGACATCATTGGAAATATCCAGACGGGCAGCAAGTTTGTTTAGGGCCTGTTGCTCCTTGCCTTCTCCTAAAATCACTAATCGGCAAAAAAGTTTTTGTCTGACTTCTGCAAATGCGCGAATAAGGTCGGGGTACGCCTTCGCCTTAGTGAGACGCCCGACAGCAATAATTATGGGCATGTCTGTGTCTTGATACCATTTCCAATTGGGCAGCTCCCCGGCCTTAGTATTGATTTTCTGAATATCAATGGAATTATGAATAACCCGGATTTTTTCTTCAGGAATTGAAAGTCCTTTATCTAATCTCTCAACTGCTCCTTTTGAGAGGGAAATAACGCAATTACTTAACGGATATAATTTTCGGACGAGAAAGTGAAACAAACGCGGCCTATTTTGATTCGAGATAGAAACCTCCGGATTGCTGCGCTCAGAGACGAAAACGTTTCCTTTATACCGTATTAGTAATTTTGCAAGTAGAAGTACGATATTAGGATAGGTCAGGAAACTAATGACAGCATCGGGTTTTTCCTGCTTTAGTATCTTCGCCAATTTATATATCAATCTGAAAAAACCGACAGGTGTTCTTTTGTGGAGGCACTTCACAGTTATATCAGGAGGGATTTCATATTCGACCTTATCCTCCAAGAGAATCAAAGTTGGAGAGTATCGGCTTCGGTCAATATGGGTGAGCAGCAACTGAACTATTCTCTCGGCCCCGCCGCCGGCCAGGCAGAGAGTAACAAAGAGGATTTTTTGGGGCCTATCTTCAGGCATTGGTTTTTTCCCCTACTGCAAAAATTCTTGGTTCGAGAATATTATCATGCTTCCACATTCCTCTTCCGGTGCCTCGCTCAATTGTTAAGTAAGCCTTCAGCAACCTCTTTGTGCACCACCAAAGGCCTGCCCTGACGGCGCTTCTTAAATCATGCACTATTGGTTTTTCACCATAGACCACGACATCTTGAAAATTGCAGACCCTCATTACCTGGGAAAGACTTTTTGGAGTAAAGCCCTGCTCGTGAGTAAAATCACAAAAAAGTGTTGTGTTCCCGAATAGAGACTGCGTATTCAGTGTTGCAATCAAAGCTTGTCCACCCGGCTTGAGAGATTGATAAATCAGGTCTAATAATTTCAGCACCTCATCCTTTTTTAAATGTTCGATAATATCATTGGCAGCAATCATATCAAAGTTTTGTGGATGCTGTGGTAAATACTCAAAAAGGTCTGCCTTCTGCAAATTCTCGACACCCATTTTGGCAGCCATTTCCAATTGCTCCTCGCTTAAATCTATTCCGAGAGTGTTCGTATAGCCTTCTTTCTGGAGAAAATAAAGGAAATGACCAGTTCCGCAGGCAGCGTCTATTATTTTGGCGTCTTTATCTTCGGGCAAGATACCCTTGAATCTCTTTTCGGAAACTTTAGAAAAGAGATTATATTCTTTTTTTGTTAAACTATGAGTATATTGCCACTTTGTGCTTACGTATGTTTGATAGCAGCGCTCTCGATAGTTCATACGTTCAACTGTCCTTTCTTATTTTTTGGAAAATAAAATACCCAAATATACAATCGGGAACACTCGGCTAATGGAAGTTGCTAATGCGATACCTGCCACGTTAAAAAATTTCATCAAAATGCAGTTCAATAAGATATTTAAAAGCACCAAAAAAAAAGCGCATTGCATCAAAGCCTTTGTATTCTTTAAAGTAAGATGCGCTCGCACAAAAACCTGCCCTACAATATACAGTGTGAATCCGAGCAGATAACATACCCAGGCCCATCCCACATCAGAAAGTCTTTCCTGAGCAAATTGGCCTCGTCCAAAGGCCAGTTTCACAATCGGCTGATGAAAAATGATTAGCAGCAGTGTAATTGGAATTGTTATAAGGGCGACCACTTTTACGGCTTTGTATACATCCTGCTTTAGTCTTTGTTTGCCTGATTGCTGATATCGCTGGCTCCAATGCGAAAGGAGTACCACCATTAAACCGGAAACCAGAAAGGTCAGTGGAATCATATACAACCTGTCCGCATAATGCAGCACAGATACGCTTCCTGCTCCAAGCCAGGATGCCATGGTCCTATCCACAATTGGATTTAAGCCTACTGCGGCCATGCCCATTGTTTGATAGGAGGCCGTTTTGAAAAATTTCCCAAGCCTGGCTCCGACTCGAAAAGATAAACGCAATTTGAAAAGGTTTAGTTTCTTGATTATAACAAACAATATAATCAATCGAGCAAGCTCGCCTACCACATAGCCAAGAGCAATCGAATGTACTCCATATAAGCCCCTTAAAGCGAATATTACAGTTAAATTAACCGCCGCCCGAAAGGCAGGCGATATGGCAGGGAAAGCGAATTTCTTATAAGTGTTTAATGTCCCGGCTAAAACGCTTGTCCAGGTCAGAAATATAATCAGCGGTGCCGTCTCAATCAGGAGCCAATGAACTAATTCTAAAGTCTGCCCATCAAATCGGGTTATTACGGACAAGACCGGCTTGATGACCAGTATAAACAATATGGCCAGGGCCAAAAGCCCGATACAACTTACGCCAAAATATTGCCGACAAACCTGCCGACATCTTCGTTATTCGTCCTCGCCTCGGCTATGTAAGGAACGATTACACTTTCCACGACCGGAGCGAAGATGCCGGATAAAAACAGTATCAAGCCGTAAGCGAAGAAGAAAGCGTCCGTTTCTGAACTTATGCCAAACCATGCAGCGATAAAAAATGGGATAAGAAAGCCGGCAGCTTTGCCTACAGTGCTCCAAATTGTGGTCTTAATAGTGTCGCGGACCAGTGGACGTTTGTAAAACTCAGAAATTATTTTGTTCATTTAAACTTGTCGTTTAGTTGATGAATTAGCAATCAGCGTTTAGTTTTGAGCCGTCGGCGGGCTGTAATCACAGATTAGCAGTTAGAAAGCAGCTTCTTAGTAAGCTTTCATGTAAATCAGTTATAAATCTTGGGTGTTAGATTTTAGATGTTCAACAATAATCAAATCAGCGCAGACTTCGTCCCCGTCGGTGTACCGACAAGGATAATAACTATTAGCTTTAAGCTATTGGTTATTATTTCGTGAACTCTAAGGCGTCGAGCCTTCTTGATTCAACATTTTCGGATGGATTGAAAGGTCCGCTATAAGCTTTTCAGCGGCTTTATACTGAGGACGAAGCCTCAGGCATATTCTCGCCTCACGCATCGCTTCAGGTATTCTTTCCATCTCGGCAAGCAGCTTTGCCAATGTAAACCGCCAGTTGACCTGGCCGTAGTCAAGTGCCAGAGCACGGCGGTAATACTCTATTGCTGACTCGTTATCCTGCTGTTTTCTATAGATATTTGCTAAGGATATAAATGCCGAGGCGGGTGCATCGGGTTGCGAGCACCTTTCCTTGAGCAGGTTCACCACTTTTATTCGAACATCTTCAACAAGCTCGTTATGTTCGTCCATATCTGCAAGGATGTCGGCGACATAACTTAGTCTGTAGGTGTTATCACCGGCAATAGCAATAGCCAGCTCGGGTCGCTCAACCTTGATATAAATATCAGCAATACCCTTAAAGAGCTTGCCGTTGAGCTGGACAGCTTTTTTGAGCTTCTCAAAGGACTGTTCGATTTCGCCTTCTTCAATATCGAGACAACCAGCCGCAAGACAAGCTATTGGGTCACAGGGTGCAAGACGAAAACCTTTTCTTATCCTTTCCGCCCCGCCCGCCTCGTCGTCCAGAATAAGCTTTTCGATTTGACCCAGAGTGCAGTACGTAGCTCCGAATGTCGGGCAATACATACATGCTTTGTGTAACTCGACAGCGATATCACGAACAGACGATATTGAATCATCAGGAAGGATTCCGGTATTAGCATCTATTGTACGACTTATTTTATGCCAGCGATAGACGTTAAGCCAGTACCGGTATTTTACATTTTCCGGCTGGCGTTCTGATGCTGCAGCAGCGCAGTAAATTAAGTCGGTATATTCGGCATCGGTTCCCTGCCAATTTTTGTCTACAAGGCCTTTTTCCATGGTTAAAACCTTTGCCCAATAGTGTTCGGCAATACGTGCATTATTGGCACCAATAAGGGACCATGCTGCAATTGCGGATATGATAATAAAAGCGGCTGAACGTAATATCCTGGAGTGTGCCCATTTCCAGGATGGCGTAACTGTTTGTGCAGCGAATTTCTGCTTTCCTCTCTGCTGAGCTAAAGCCACCAGGAGAGCACAGGATATGGCAGATAAAAAAGCATTCGCTGGAAGGTGCTGGCCGAAATCGCTTAAGCTGTGGATAAGTATTGCCAGAAGGCCGAAACCAAGCCCATACGCCGCCGAACAAATGGGCGATTTATCATTACGAATGTTTCTTGCATAGTTTGACCAGATGATTATTCCGAAGATTATTAGCGAAACCAAACCGAGCAGGCCGGTTTCCTCCAACGTCTGGGCATATTCATTTTCTGCATGTGTGAATAATGCAGTGGTGTTTATGTTTTGAAACATCGGATAGACCACCGAATGTGTTCCCAGGCCCGTTCCCAGAATGGGGAAATGTTTATAGGAAGCTGTAAGGTCCTTGAGGATTTGCCAGCGGACCTTGTAGTTGTCCAAAACTGATAGTGTAGCAAGCCGGTCGTAGACGGCATCGAAGCCTATGTATAGAATGCAGGTAAATGCTGCAAGAGCCATCACAACCATTATCCAACCATAGCCCTTGAGAGACCGCCGACGGATAAGGAGCAGTGTGGTAAAGGCCGCGGCGATAAACATACTGACCATGCCGCTTCGAGTCAGAGAGACAAAGACGGTTGCCGCACCAAGACTTATTATCGCGATGAGCAGCCACAATTGTTTTGCCGAAGGTGAGCCGAGGTAATTTGAGACAACAGGAAGCGTAATTTTGCTGCCAATAAAATCCTCATGCAGTTTTACGCAAAGGTACCCAAGGGCTGCACCAATTGATAAGTTCATAAACTGACCGTAGTGACTGTGGTTGGCGAACGGTCCTGAATAGGCTTTATGAGGGGTGGGTACAACCCAATATACTTTGCCGTTTCCGAAAAGGTCCTGTATCACGGCAAACAGGGCAATGATACCGCCGATTAGCGCTATGGCCATCAGGATGCGTTTTATTTGGCGTGGTCGATTGAAGACGTTAAGAGCAACTACAAACACTGCTGCAACTGCCAGTACCAGCCGCAGGTTGTGCTTTGTTGCATTTGGATAGAAGCTAAGGGTCATTGATTTAAGTGCCGGCGTGCCGGGGACAACATTGGGCAAATCGCCTAATAGCTCTGTTTTTAGCGCCGCTGTATTCGGCGAAATGATGCTTAGCATGTCCGCAGGTAATGAAATAAGCTGGAGTGTCGCTATAAGTAAAAATGCCCCTATCGGCAGGTATGCCCAGGTCCGGATTAGCCTCTGTTCGGAATGGTACACGAGCTTGAGCAAGAAGCAAATGACAATTGCACCTGATAAGGCGATAACAACTTCTTCGCTCCAGGCCGACCTTGCTCCCAAGGCAAGGGGCATAAAGAGCAAGAGAGCTATGAGCAGCTTTTCGATTATGGTATCGAATCTACTTAAGGGGACTCGGGCCGGGTCGAGATGGTCGAAGGTTGTATGATAGCCTCTTGTCACAATATCTCCTTGTACCTATAAGGCGAAATTCAGACATTGTTAGTTGGGATTATATCTCGGCCTTTTAATACCCTCGATGGATTTTCGATACAGACCACACGGGCAATTGCCTGGCCTAATTTGATGCTGATACGTTCGAAGGCAGCCTTCATACAAGGCCTGCGACTATTTAAGTCGTGGGAATCTGTCGCCACGAGGACGGCCAGCCCCGAGCTTAGAAACTGCCATGCGGTCTCTGAGGCCATAGAGCCGAATGTACCAAGCAAGCTCGATGTTGTTACCTGCAGGTGAGTCGAGTGCTTAAGCCATTTGCGTAAGATTTCAGGCTGTTTTGCAAGAATATAGTGCCGTTCGGGATGAGATATAATCGTCTGAATACCCAGAGAAGATAGTTCGATAAGCAATGGTTCGATATCTATAAAGTTTTGGTGTGGAAGTTCCAAGAGAAGATATTTACCGCCATCGGCAAGTGTTAGAATTTTATCGGCCTCAAGCAGTTGACAAATCCTTTCGTCCACCCGGATATCTCCGCCGGGCATTACGGCAAGAGGAATATCGTTACCTTTCAATTCTTCATTAAGGATGGAGACTGCCTCCCTGATTTGTACGGCTTCGTTGCAATTGTCGAACCGGCCCAGTTGATGAGGTGTTGCTATAACGGTGGTTATCTCATCGTCAACCAGAGCCTGGCACAAGGCAATCGCATCAGACATTGAGGCTGGGCCGTCATCAACAGCAGGCAGGCAGTGGCAGTGGATATCGACATACTGGTGCGGGTCCAGTCTCTCAGGGCAATTCTCTTTACTTTCCTGCGAGTTGTCATTGGCAGATGGTATCATAGTCTCACGTAATTATATTATGTTCTTACCTGGTTACAAGAAGCATTGTCAACAGCAGGGAACTCCATAACAACCGGTTCAGGCGTAGGCGTTTTTACCCATATTATTTTTTCTTTTCTTTATGGCCATAGCCGTAGTATCCGTAACCGGTGTAGTAACCGTAGCGGCTGTGCTTCCGTGAAACGTCGTTTACAATGACACCGAATATATGCGCGCCGACACTCAGCAGGTCGTCCCGTGCTTGTTGGCTGAGCCTTCTCGTGGATTTCTCTGCCCTGAGGACCAGGAGCGTTATATCGCAGATTGCCGCAAGTATCTGGCTGTCAGCAACCGGCCTAACGGGCGGCGAATCTACGATGACACGGTCGTATCGTTCGGAAAGCTTCTTTAATATTTCGATAAAGGCATCGCTGTTGAGTATTTCGCATGGATTAGGCACTTCCGGCCCACAGAGCATGAGGTCAAGCCCCTGAACCGGACCAGGCTGGACCGCTTCATCCAGAGTAATGTTTCCCGCAAGTAAGCTGGACAGCCCCTTTTCGTTGTCAATTTCGAAAATATTATGTTGCATTGGTTTTCGAAAATCGGCGTCAAGGATAAGTGTTTTTTGCCCGGCCTGCGCCATTGTAATGGCCAGGTTGCTGACGAGACTGGTCTTGCCATCACCTGAAGCTGGGGAGGTAACAAGTATGGTCTTTGCCTTGCCTTTAGGTACGCCGAAAAACACGGTGGTACGTATCGTTCGATAGGCTTCAGCGGCGATAGACTTTGACTCGATGCGTACTTTCTGCCCGCGTTCTACAACGCTCTGCCTTTTTGGCATCCTCGGCACCGTACCAAGGACCGGAACGCCGAGAATAGCTGATATCTCGTCAGCAGACCGCAGCCGATAGTCCAGCCATTCGCGAAGAAAAGCGAAGCCCGAGCCGAACATAAGTCCCAGGGCAAGGGCCAGCGCCATAAGCTTGGCCTTCTGCGGCTCTGAGGGTTTATCCTCCGGGCGGGCGACTTCCAGTATACTGATGTTGAGACCCCCAGCTTCTTCTGTAACATTGAGCTCCTTGATGCGGTCGTTAAGTATGTCACAAAGTTTTTCGGTCCGTTTTAAGTTCGACTCAATCATATAATACTCGGCAGCCTTAACACTGAGGTCCAGAGCGGCTTGCTGTTGGGCATCAAAAGATGTCTGCAGCTCAGCTTCTCTTTGCTTTGCCGTTGTCCATTTCAGTCGCATCACCTCCATGTAAGCGTCGGCAAAACTTTTCGACTCATCGTTAAGCTGCCGCTTAATCTCAGTGATCTTGCCAAGGAGCGCCTGAGTGGATGGATGGTCTTCGGTACAATGATATCTTACATTATTTAACTCGACTTCTATTTCTCTTAGCTCGGTTCGTAATTGAGTTTCAATATCGGTAACAAATACACGGACACCCACAGTGGGCTGAGCCATTGCGAATTGCTTGATGTTCTCTGACTCATCTGCCATGCTCAGAATGGCTTCATAATCTGCTTTTGCGTTGATAGTTTCTAACTGTGCGTCAGTTAGCGCAGACGATAACCTGGTCAGCCGTTTAAAGACGATATGCGCATCACTTTTCTCAAGAGAAACTACCCCGTTTTCCCGGGTAAATTCCAGCAACCGTGTGAAGCTGTCGGATAATTCCTTGTCGCGTTGGATTTTCTCCTTCTGAAGTATTTTTAGCACTTCAGAGGCGGTACTGCGTGTGCTGGTGGTATGATATTCGACGTAGGAATCTACGACAGCATTGACAATCTGCGCAGCTTCTGCCGGGTATGGGGAATCAAACGATACTGAAATAATATCATCTTTTTTGCCGATAGCGACATCTAATTCCTTTTTGAGATAAATAAGCAGGTTGTCTATGATGACATCATCTTTTTTGTCGACGGGGATACTCAATTTGTCCTTAATATAATCAAATAAGTTGTCCACCCTGCCGGTTGTTACTAATGGTTTTTCGGTAAATGTTCTAAACTTCCTGATTTGAGCATCATTAGCTACCTTGGCAATAATAGGAGTAGATTTTATCAGTTTGCCCTGGGTATAAAGATAATTCTGGACTGAGTCATGACTCCTTCGTACTCAGATATGATTTTAGGACCACTTTGTTCAACATACAGTCTTGACGTGCTCGTATAAATTGGTGTGGCCTTCAAGAGATAAAGGAACGCTGCGGCCAAAAACGATATGACAGTAATCAGGATAATCCACCGCTGGCGCAGAGCTACCTGCAAGAGGCCCTCTTGCGGCAGGTCATTGCCCTGTGGCGATGACGGGGCTACATCTGCGTTTTCAACTGTGTTGTTATTATTCATATTTTCCCTCTTACATAGAATCCTGCTATCTCGCTCTAAATACCTCGTCAATGTCATAGCCGACTCTGATGTAAAACATTTCTTTCAGTATCATTCTGGCACGTGTTTCTGGTGTCATCTCTACTGATATGACGTCTCCCGGCTTTATTTTGATTTTGGATGCCTTCGCCAAAGATTTCCTGTGGAGTTCGAATGTAGCGGAAACAATCTCGCCATTTGTGTCCTGCCGGTAGATTGTTACGTAGCGCGGGTTCAAAATGAGGTCGGGTCCGCCGGCGAACGCCAATGCCTGCATTAAATTGTATTGAATATCCGGAGGATAGTCAAAGGTGCCGGGCTTTTCAACAGGCCCCAGAACAGTGAAAACGGCAGGGTCGAACCTTTCAACTTCAACTATGTCGCCGTCGTGGAGGGCAACGTCGGCAAATGGAATATTTAGCCCTTTAACAGGCAAGATTATTTTCTCAGAATTAGCAGGACCTGCTGTGGAGACTTTGGCCGGTTCGGTGTCGGGGGCATTTAGTTCATGTTCGGCAATATTATTTGACTCTTTTTCTTCGTTGTCGTTTGAATATTTGTGCAGAGGTTCACCTAAGGAAATTCGCTCTATCTTTTTCGCCAGTTGCGAAAGTGCCTGCTCGATACACCCTCTTCGAGTGTCCTGATGAAGCTTACCGAGATTTTTAACAAAAGCTGCACGTTCTTTCTCGCTCGCCACATCTACCTCTGCAGAGTGGAGAACTTTCTTGCCCCTGCTCACGGTCAAACGCCCTTTCGTATTTGGAAAGTCGTTTTGTTGGAAAGCGAGGTCTACTTCTTTTTTCTCTGCATCGAGCCTGCGGGCAGGGGCGGTTAGAGCGGTACTACCTGTGGTTTTGGGCGGTTCATCCTCGCCGGAACGAGCAGCGTGCTGAATAATGATTGAACTTGCTCCTTCGGCTACAATTCCCCCTGCCTTCATCAAGGCGGCAACGAGTGACATCTCATCACTGTGGAGTCGGTAGAGGCCAGGTTGTACCACAGCGCCAACAACCGTTACGTTTCTGTATTGGTATTCCTTTACTTTACAGACTACCGAGGGGAAATTTGCGACGTACCTGGGATAATAGGCGTTGACAACCGCTATTTCTATCTCGGTAAGTTTCTTGCCGGCGACGGTCATTTCGCCGACAATCGGCAGGGTGATGGTTCCGGCATCGCTTACCCTAAACAAATACGGTTCAACATCGTCATGGCCTGATACCGGTTTAAACCAGTTGGATAAATCAGAAGAAATAATCCGTAAGGCAGCGGGCATCTGTAATTCCAATATGTCGCCGGGGACCACCTGGTAATAACCGGTATGAATTTTTGCTCTGAGCACACTATCAATATCCACTTTTGGTGTAATCGGCCCAGCTTTCTCGAATCTTCGTATTTGCTCGTCAGATGATAAAGCCGGATGACATCCCGTCAAACATAACAAGTAGATTGCAATGGTGCATTCAAAGACAATCTTCCAATATTGAATACTTTGCCAGAACTTTTTCACCAGACATCTCCCAAATTACCGTTCCAACCGTCATTACGTACTAATCTACGGACATTAACCCTCTGGAGGGAGCGGTTTTCTTGTTATATTTCTCTCCCTGAGTGTTGTTTTGTGAGCATCCCTAATTTCTTGGGGGCAAGTCGGAAACCTTCCGTTCCCCCAAACACAAAACAATTAATGTTAAATATACCATTTTTGGTGCGGTTTTGCAAGGAAAAACTGCTCTAAGAAGGGACTGTGGGGTGCACTTGACGTTTGTAGATAAAGATAGCCCTCCAAAGAAGTATTTTCACAGCCTTCTGTAAAACGCACAGATTTTAATAACGACCTATAATCATTGCTCTCTTGTGTTCTCCTTTACATTGGTTATTGTGCAGCAGTCTTCTCAAGAAGTATTTGCAACCAAAACGAAGGAGATTTTACTATGCAGCATTTTCAAACATTTTTACGTCTCATAACTTGCAGGAGCTGATACCAATTGCATTAAATTACTGCGTTTTGCGCATTTGGCGAAGACGAGTGGCAGCCTCAAGCTCTGTCCTGAGCGGAGTCGAAGGAGCAGCACTTCGACTGAGCTTGGCCGAATGTCCTTGGGGATGGCTTGCTGCCCGTTATGGAGAGCGCAATATTTAATTAGTTCCCGTTGCGGAAAGCAGTAAAAACGATAAAAAACTAACCGTCCGATTTAGGACAAGGTCAGTCCATCATCATTTTTGTTGAACTGTCCGCTAATGCTCTTTAAAAAGTTAAAA
>DUZJ01000053.1 GCA_013349615.1 Planctomycetota bacterium
ATCTCACGGGGCAGGCGGAGTAAACCCCATTAGAAGACAGAAGGCATGTTTCTAACGGGGCAAGCGGATTAAATGGATAAAAAGCATAATAATTCTGTCTTTCTTAGCAAAAATGACCAAAAAAGTGCTTTATTTAACCGCAGATTCATTCGACTACTTCGAAAAGCTCAGTGTAAACAAGCTCAGGACAAGTTTTTTGTTTTCAGTTAGACAATTGCAACAATGCTATATAAGTATATGCATATATACTTATGGAGTGCTTTAAGAATCGTGTTTTTTGAAAGAGGGATTTATGGGTTTTGAAAGAGGGCTTTGAGGTGGAGACTTTTTTTATTTTTAGCCACCTGATGGTGTGGGCGGAGGCCGCGTGGTTGGTGGGGGGTCCTTCGACACTTCGACAAGCTCCTTTCGGCAGGTTCAGGACAGGCAGTACAGGCAAGCTCAGAACAAGTTTTTTTTCAGTTTGACAATTGCAGCAATACTATATAAGTATATGCATATATACTTATGTAGTGCTTTAAGAATCGTTGTTTTTGAAAGATGGATTTGTGGGTTTTGGATGAGGGATTTGTGGTGGAGGTTAAAGGGGGCGGGCAGGCAAGACAGGCTTCGCCTGGGAGGTGATTCATCTATATAAGTATATGCATATATACTTATGGAGTGCTTTAAGAATCGTGGTTTTTTGAAAGATGGATTTGTGGGTTTTGGATGAGGGATTTGTGGTGGAGGTTAAAGGGGGCGGGCAGGCAAGACAGGCTTCGCCTGGGAGGTGATTCATCCATATAAGTATATGCATATATACTTATGGAGTGCTTTAAGAATCGTGGTTTTTGAATGAGGGCTTTGAGGTGGAGACTTTTTTTTTAGCCACCTGATGGTGCGGGCGGATGCCGCATTGTTGGTGGGGGGGCCTTCGACACTTCGACAAGCTCCCTTCGACCCTTCGACGATGCTCAGGACAGGCAGGCTCAGGACAGGCAGTACAGGCAAGCTCGGGACAAGTTTTTTGTTTTCAGTTAGACAATTGCAACAATGCTATATAAGTATATGCATATATACTTATGGAGTGCTTTAAGAATCGTGGTTTTTTGAAAGAGGGATTTGTGGTTTTTGAAGGAGGGATTTGAGGTAGAGGTTAAAGGGAGCGGACAGGCAAGACAGGCTTCACCTGGGATGTGATTCATCTATATAAGTATATGCAGATATACTTATGGAGTGCTTTAAGAATCGTGTTTTTTGAAAGAGGGATTTGAGGTGGAGGTTAAAGAGGGCGGGCAGGCAAGACAGGCTTCGCCTGAGATGTGATTCATCCATATAAGTATATGCATATATACTTATGGAGCGCTTTAAGAATCGTGGTTTTTTGAAAGAGGGCTTTGAGGTGGAAACTTTTTTTATTCTTTTAGGATTTTGGTTTTAACTATGGCAGCTTTTGGTCGCGTTTTTTTACCTATATTAACGCGCCATTAGAAGACAGAAGGCATCCGTCTTCGCTGGGCGATGCCAGCTTCGCCGGACAGGCTCCGGCACGAAGAGAAATTAGACGCAGATTAGGAACAGACACAAGAAGCAAGACTCAAGACACAAGGGACTCTTGAGGACGGGATAACAGGATTTACAGAGATTTCATTTTTGCCAGCCGGTGCGGACTTGGCAGCGGCTTTCTCGATACCAGTATCTGTGAAGCCTGCGGCTGGCGTCCGCTGGGCCATCAGGGATGGCCCGCATAAGAATATGCTGGCTGGCAAAAAAAGGGATTTTGTTAGCCGCAGATTTCGCCCCATTAGAAGACAGAAGGCATGTTTCTAACGGGGTAAACAGATTAGGAACAGACGCAAGAAGCAAGACTCAAGACACAAGACTCAGGGCACAAAGACACGAAAAAGGTGTTTTATTAGTTACGAAGAGGCTCAAAATGCACAAAAGGGACAAAAAATGACCAAAAAAGCTCTTCTTTTTGGCCACCCTTTTTCTATTGAAATCCGAACTATATCACCTATAATCTCCCTAAAGCATGCGGAATTCCTTGCGTTGACCCCGGCTTGTGGGTGCGCAGGAGTTCACCCTGGGGGCAGGCGGGAATTGTGGGTCTTGGGTATTATTAACCACAGATGCACATGGATTAACTTGGCGCGGCCTTTGGCCGCAACCAAATCCGAAGCTCGAAATCCGAAATCCGAAACAAATTCAAATGACCAAAAACGGCAAATTCAAAACAAAATATGCGAACGTAACGCTTTGATAATAAGGATTTTATGACATCCTAATTGAAAAAGCGCGCAGAAAAAACGAGAAATTGACGGATTGTAGTACGAATTGACACGGATTCGTTTCGTATCTCGGGAAGCGTATCCCGTGATTTGATGCTTGATGCTCGATGCTCGATGCTCGATACTCGATGCTCGATACTCGATGCTCGATGCTCGATGCTCGATACTCGATGCTCGATACTTGATGCTCGATACTCAATGCTGGATGCTGGATGCTTGATATTCGCGGATGGTGAGGAAAAGAGCTTTTTTCGACAGTTCCTAAGTCATAATTATTCGCAAATATCAAGAAATGCCTTGGATTATCGGACAACAGTTGGTACAATTAATAATAGTATAATTTCAAATAAATCTGCTGTTGAAGTTTTTTTTCGGAGGTAGTCAAAATGCGGAAACTTGCCTTTTTTTTAGTGTTGCTGGTCTTGGCGATTCCTTGTTCTTCAGAGATAATCACCGTTGATGATGATGGACCTGCGCATTTCAATACCATTCAGGCGGCAATCAATGTCGCTAAGAATTGCGACACAATCATCGTTGCCGATGGAACCTACACTGGCAACGGCAACCGTGACATCGATTTCAAGGGTAAAGCTATCACCGTCCGCAGCGCCAACGGCCCGGAACACTGCATCATCGACTGCCAGGGCTTAGGACGGGCGTTTCATTTCCATAGTGGCGAACAGGCGGACTCCCATTTAGAGGGATTTACCATAACGAATGGGTATGTCAAGGTTGGGGGCGGAGGAATCTACTGTACGGGCAGCGGTCCGACGCTAATGAATTGTACTCTAATCGGAAACTCGGTGGAGATGAACGGTGGAGGACTCTGTGGTGGTAATCCGACGGTAATAAATTGCACGTTCATTGGGAACTTGGAAAAATCTGGAGCCGGGGGCGGGGCGCTTAACGGTGGTTCCTCTTCAGGGATGTTCTTCAACTGTGTCTTCGAGGCAAACACAGCTAGTAGCGGTGGTGCAATCTATGGTTCTTGGTCGACATTTATCAACTGTATTATTACAGGTAATACTGCTTACCAGGATGGAGGAGGAATTGCGTGCTGGGGAAGTAACCCGACGCTTATTAACTGCACAATTGCAGGCAACCACGCCAATCGAGATGGTGGCGGTATCTATAGCGGGTTGCATTCGTCGAGACCTATAATCACACAGTGCACGATCATCGATAATTCTGCAAACGGCCGTGGCGGGGGCCTTTACTGTGACGATTCTTATTCCCTCATCATAGGTTCGATTCTCTACGGTAACAGTGCCGACGAGGGCAATCAACTATCTGCTACACGACACTCTATTCTTAGAATATCATACAGCAATATACAGGGAGGGCAATCGGATGTTTATCCAGAATACTGTACCCTAAACTGGGGCGATGGTAATATTGACGCCGACCCTTGCTTTATCGATCCTGAAAATGGAGACTACCGTCTGGCTGCTTCCTCTTGCTGTATTGATGCTGCCGCCCCGTACTACTACCTCTTTGGCCAACACTTTGCCGACATAAAAGGAGACTGTCGATTAGCAGGCCAATCCCTTGATATGGGAAGCAATGAATTTGGCAGTTCCCCAGATAGAGATGCCGACCTGTTATCAGACATAGATGAAATTCCATATGGTAGTAAACCCAACAATCCTGACACTGATGGAGATGGTTTACTTGACGGTGTAGAGACAATCCGTGGCACAGACCCAACTACAGCAGATGCTCCTCCAGGAATTTTCATACCTGCTCAATGTCCTGCCATTCAGCAAGGATTATTTTTGGCTTTTCCATTAGAAACGGTAACCGTTTCGCCGGGTATCTATTATGAAAACGTCGATTTTCAAGGGAAGAACCTGATCCTGCAGAGTATCGCGCCACTGAATAATGAGACCGTTGACGCTACCATAATTGACGCCAAAGGGGTCGATACAGTCATAGCCTTTATCGGCACAGAAAATTCAAGCTGTGTCGTCAGCGGCTTCACCGTGACCAACGGCGGCTTTAGCGGAATCGGATCCCGTAACGCGGCCCGTCCACTAGGTCGTGATAAAGGCTGTGAAGCTATTATTGAGAATAACAAAATTGTGAACAACTTCTGCTATTCAAGGGGCGGCAACAGAGGCGGAGGTGGGATATTTAATTGCGATGGCGTCATACAGAATAATATGATCTCGAACAACCAGGCCAGTGAAGATGGCGGTGGAATCGCAGGCTGTGACGGCACGATTCGCAACAATATTATATCAAATAATACGTCTGGTTATCGCGGCGGCGGAATCTCACGTTGCAGCGGACTCATCACTGGAAACATCATAACGGGCAATTATGGCGGCTATGGTGCCGGCGGGATTTACTGCGACCGTCGCTACAGCCCAACGATTACAAATTGCCTCATAGCCGGTAATATGACCTGCGGAGGTAACTACGGCGATGGCGGCGGAATCTACTTAAAGAACCACTGCGACCTGACGATAACCAATTGCACTATAGTAGACAATAAAGCCCGAGGAAATGACGGCAAGGGCGGCGGTATTTACTGTGAGTATGGCACTCCAACGCTGACAAACTGCATCTTGTGGGGCAATACAGGCCTCTGGGGGAAGCAATTATTCATTACTGGGCGATGGGCAAATGTTACGGTATCATACAGCAATGTAAGAGGTGGGGTTGGTTCCGTATACATTGAGGAGGGTTCGTTGAATTGGGCTGAAGGGAATATTGATACGGATCCATATTTTGTCGAGACTGGTTATTGGGATGCAAACGATGTATGGATTAATGGTGACTATCGTCTGCGGGCTGGTTCGCCGTGCATTGATGCGGGGACGGATGCGGGGGTATATGAGGATATAGATGGCAATATTCGGCCATTTGATTTTCCCGGAGTTGATAATAATGGGGAACTGCCTGATTTTGATATGGGTGCGTACGAGGCAATCGCTACGATGCAAGGTAAGCTCACTATGCTTCCGCGCACAATTAATCGCAGCAGGCAGCGCGAAACAATTTCAGCCGTGATGCGCCTGCCGGAATCGATTATCACAGACGATATTGACGTAGATGAGCTGCTCGTTCTGTTTCCGGGCGCTATTGAAGCAGTCAGCCAATCTATCATCCCGTCGGGCAAACCAGCGCAAAGTAACGTAAGAATTGTTGCTGTTTTTGACAAAGCTGAGTCGCTCAGTGGCGTGCCGGACAATGGCGATGTAGAGCTAACTGTCGTGGGCAGATTCAATACAGGGGAATACTTTTACAGCACCGATAAAATCAGGATAATCAGCCCTCGCAATTGACGATGGTGATAGCGGAGAAGAGTAGGATTTTTCTGTCCGGCATGTCGGATTGCCGGATTGGCTATCACCTGCGAATTTGAGACACACTTCTTTCTGCCGGCAAAAAAAGTTTTGCTGGATTCTCGCCAGGTTTTCGTGTAAGATTCTGGTCTTAATGAAGTTATCTTAGAACAATTTTTAGAAAGGAAGGTGTAACTATGAAAAGCTGTTCAGGAAAATTGATTGTTTTGGTGATGGCGGCATTGCTTCTTGTCGCTATTAGCTGTACGAGCTCACGTGCGAAAGTTGGCGGCAGCGGCTGGAAGAATCTCTTCGATGGCAGGACTCTGGACGGGTGGGAGGTCTGCGGCGGTTTCGCAAAGTATCGTGTCGAAGATGGCGTGATTGTCGGAACCACCGTCGAAGGCAGCCCCAATACGTTCCTCTGTACCAAGAAGCAGTATGGCGACTTCATCCTCGAATTCGACGTAAAATGCGACCCCCGGCTCAATTCCGGCGTCCAGATTCGCAGCCACGCTTACAAAAAAGATACGACGCTGGAAGTGTGGAGGCGCGATAAAAAGGTCAAGGCGGTCCACAAGGCGGGGCACGTTTACGGATACCAGGTCGAGATATCCAGCGAGCAGACCGGCAGCTCCGGCGGCGTATGGGACGAGGCGCGAAAAAGTATGTGGCTGTACAATGCGAGGGAAAATGCCAAAGCCAGCAAGGCCTTTAAGGACAACCAGTGGAACAAGTTTCGCATTGCCTGCATCGGCGATTCGATTAAGACCTGGGTAAACGGTGTGCCGTGTACCGATTTGAGGGACCCTGTCGACCAGGCCGGCTTCATCGGTCTGCAGGTGCACAGCGTAAGAAGTGACAAACCTCTGGAGGTACGCTGGCGGAACATCCGCATCAAAGACCTTGGACGACATGTCTGGAAGCCGCTCTTCGACGGAAAGACGCTTCAAGGATGGCACACCATTCCCGGCGGTAAATGGCAGGTCAGCGACGGTATCATTGTCGGCACCAGTGCCAGCAGTGAAAGTCGTCACGGCCTGTTAGTAAGCGACCGCAGCTTTGGTGACTTTACCGTAAGACTGAAGTTCAAGGCACTGAAGGGCAACAGCGGCTTATACTTTCGCGCCGACGAAGTAGGAGGCGGAGTGGGAGTTCATGGCTTCCAGGCCGAGATAGATGCGAGCAATGACGTGGGCGGACTGTACGAGACCGGCGGCAGGGCCTGGGTGGTCCAGCCCACCGCCGAAGACGTGGCCCGATGCTTCAAACCGCAGGAGTGGAACGAGATGACGGTTTCGGCCCACGGCGGGCGCATCGTAGTGCATGTCAACGGCCTAAAGACGGCGGAATTGAAAAATGATAAGGGGCGTCTCAAAGGCCATCTGGCACTTCAACTGCACGGCGGACAAGAGATGCACGTGATGTTCAAGGACATCGAAATGCTGCACCGAGAGGTGTCCCCCTTGGGACTGCCACAGAAGTGAAAGAAGGGTATGAGGCTGTCCTGAAACCAAAGTCTATTTAGATTAGCTTTTATGAAAGTTATAGTTGCGGAAAAATGCGGCTTCTGTCACGGTGTTAAAAACGCTATCAGTATTGCCGAAAAAGTATTAGCACTGGAAGATGATGTTTACAGTCTCGGCTCCATCATTCATAACAAGGACATGGTTGAGCGGCTGGCACAAGCCGGGCTGAAAACCGTAAGTCAAGTGGAGCAGATTCAGTCAGGGACGGTCCTTATCCGTTCTCACGGCGCCGCCCCGCAGCAAATAGCGAAGCTAAAAGAAAAGGGCGTTAATATTGTTGATGCCACGTGTGTGCTGGTTAAAAGGGTGCAGCACATAGCCGAGGAGTTCGAGAGGGATGGTTATAAAGTCGTAATTATTGGTGACGAAAATCATCCTGAGATCCAGGCGGTTATGGGCTGCGTCAAAGATGCTGTTGTGATTGCCGACGAGTCGGATTTGCATAAGCTGCCTGAGGATGCCAGGTTGGGCATTGTTTGTCAAACCACGCAGAGTCCGGAGCATTTTGGCAGGATGCTTGGCGCTATAGGGCGGTGCAGATTCAAGGAATTGAAAGTAATCAATACCTTATGTGAAGAGGCGATAAAGAGACAGCAGTCCGCTGTACAATTGTGCAAACAGGTGGATGTAATGTTCGTGCTCGGCGGCATGGAAAGCGCCAATACGCGCAGACTGGCTGACCTTTGCAAAAAAGAAAATAGCGAAACGTTTCATTTGCAAAATTGGAATGGACTTGATAGAAAGGCAATTTTCGGTAAAGATATAGCCGGTGTTACGGCAGGGGCCTCGACACCTGAATGGATAATAGACGAATTTGTGAAGAATTTGGAAGCTATTGATAGCAGCGGCGGGTGAGTTAGAGCCTTGCAGAAAAGGAAAGAGAAAATGTGTATGAAAAAGACCGCCACGTGGATATTAGTTTGCGTGCTGGTGCTGGCAAGCGGAGGTTTGCTTGAAGGCAAGGTGGGAGAAAATACAAAAATATATACTGTATTTATTTCGGGAGGTGTTCAACACCTTGAATCCAAAGTTTTAAAACCTACAACAAATGAAGAACTTCTGCATAAACTTCGAAGCGAGTGTGATGCAATAGATTTCGTTGTTGGCTCATCCGACCAAAGAATAGAGCATATACAAGAAAATTTTGATGGAGTCCTTACTTTTGGCGGCATGAGCAATTATGCGATAGCGTTAACTGGATTGCCCACAATAGTTGTATATAATTTCCCTGAATTTTTGCATATTCCCCACGCGCTTTTCTTAAGTAAAGGAAAGATTTTGACTGCTTGTTTAGATAGAGCAAATACTTGTTCGGCGTCTATTTCTTCACGTATGTTTGTAGATTTAGTGGAGAAAATCAAATTAATTCAAGTTCTAAAAAAGATGAAAGAATCAAGGATACTGCTTGTGACAGATAGCGTGGTCGCGGATTACTTCGCAGGGCATCGTAGAGATTTACACTACGTGTCCGAGGGGGATATACGGCTAAAAAAAGACTATGAGGAGATTTTCTTCGATATAGTGGAAAAATCATTAGGAACAAAAGTTACCAAAATAGGTATTGAGGAAGTATCTTCAAACGAGCAGATTCAGAATATTTGGCTGGATGAAAATGAAAGAGAAGCAGAAGAGATTGCAAAAATGTGGATTGCTGAAGCTAAGGGTATGAAAGATACTATCGAATCAGAGGTGGTAAAGTCGGCTAAAATGTATTTAGCCATGGAAATATTAATGGAAAAGTATAACGCCACGGCGATAGCAACTCACATCCGGTCACTTGTCAAAAATCCGAGAAGAGAGGACAGGGTTTGGCCGAGTTTAGGTAATTCAGAACTTCAAAAACGGGGCATAGTGGGCTGTTGTCAGGCGCATACAAATGTAGTTCTTACCCACATGTTAGCACAATATGCCTTCGGCAGGCCTTCTATGATGGGTGATTACATAGTAGAGCCCTTTAGCGATGTAATTATTGTTATGCACTGTGGGGCTCCATGGAATCCTTATGGAGACGATAGAAGAGCTCCTTATATCATAAGAGACCATGCAGAGAGGGGCATAAGCGGCCATTCAAAGCCCGGAGTAGGCGCTTGTTCGCAAGTTCTATTTCCTGTAAACGAACCTGTTACAATATGGAGAATTGACGTGCTCCGTAAAGAAATATTGGTTCACACCGGCACGACAGTTTCTGGTTACTCCCTCTATAAAGATTTTGCTTATTTAATGTGCAGGTCGAAATTAGTTGCTAAAGTTAATGCGAAAAAGGTACAAAGTCATGCTTATCAAGATAATTGGGGAGTCCATAAAACAGTAACTTTTGGCGACCATAGAGAAAGGGTCAAAGATTTAGCCACCTTAATGGGATATGAAGTTATAGAAGAGGACAAGTAGTTTGTGTTCTTTTGAACAATAAGACTTTTGCAGAAGTGAGATGGGATGAAATTTGTATTTGCTGGGCTGGCAAATGGATTAAGAAAAAGTTCAGATTGGTAAAGCGGTGCACAGGGGCTTATCGTCAGGGGCCTCGACACGTGAATGGATAATAGACGAATTTGTAAAGAATTTGGAAGCTGTTGATAGCAGCGGCGGGTGAGTTAGAGCCTTGCAGGAAAGGAAAAAGAAAATGGGTGTGAAAAAGACTGCCACGTGGATATTAGTTTGCGTACTGGTGCTGACAAGCGGAGGTTTGCTTGAAGGCAAGGTGGGAGAAAATACAAAAATATATACCGTATTTGTTAACCAGGGTTGTTCGTGCCCCGCCGGAGGAACGCCCGAAGGCCTTACAACGAATGAAGAAGTTTTGCATAAACTTCAAAGCGAGTGCAGGGGAATAGATTTCATCGCGAGGGACTTAACAAAACCCGATACGAGCCTTAAAGCAGTTCTTAACGAATTAGAGGGTCCAAAAGAAGGTTTAGATGGAGTGCTTGTCCTCGGCGCTTTAGGCAATAGAGAATATAAATTAGCGTTCACCGGGTTACCTACAATATGTGTATATAACCTTTTCGAATGGATGAATATTCCCTATAAACTTTACAGCACGGGAAAAGAAAATAGTATAAAAGTAGGGGGTCCTGAGTACAAGGGCGGAAGAATCATAACCGCCCAGTTAGACAGAAGAAATGTTTGTGACCCGTCTGTTTCTTCAGCTATGTTTGAGGACCTGGTAAGCAAAATCAAAATAATTCAAGCCATAAAGAAGTTGAAAGAATCCAGGATATTGGTTGTCACAACTACCAAGTATCTTGGTCAAGTTGATTACCAGGGGGATGCAAATAAACGTTTTCCGGGAAATTATAATCAGACCTATACTCGTGCATTAAAAGAGTCATTGGGGGTGGAGCTTGTAAGAATAGAGCCAAAGGAGTTTTACGAAGCTGTTAAAAAAGTTAAAGCAAGAGAAGCAGAACGCATCGCACAGATGTGGATTGACGAAGCTCAAGGTTTGAAAGATACTACAAAACCGGAGGTAGTGAAAACAGCCAAGTCGTATCTGGCTTTTGAGGCATTAAGAAAAAAGTATAATTGCAATGCGGTATCAACTCACATGAGGTCACTTACCGGGAGTGGAAAGATAGAAGATTTGTTCTGGCCGGGTTTTGGTCTTATGGAGTTTCAAAAAAGAGGCATACAGGCCATCTGTCAAGAGTACGAAAATATAATGGTCGCCCATCTGATGGGGTATTATCTTACGGGTAGGCCGAGCATGCTTGGCGACCTCATGATAGATACCTTTAACAATGTATCTATTCTTACGCATTGTGGAGCTCCGCTTAATCCCTGGGGAGACGATAGAAGAATTCCTCATATTATATGGAGTCATGCGCAGAGCCCTGTAAGAGGCACTCTAAAGCCTGGTTCAGGTACTGGTGCGCAAGTAAACTACCCTGCAAATGAGCCTGTTACAATATGGAAAGTCTATGTGCTTCACAAGAAAATAGGCCTTCATACCGGCAAAACCGTGGATGGTCATTCTCTCTATAAAGATTTTGATGGTATAATGTGCAGAACCAAGTTAGTTGTGAAAGTTGATGATGCAAAGAAGATACAGAGACATTCTTCTCCCGATGAATATGGAATCCACAGGGCAGGCACTTTAGGCGATATCAGAGAAAGGATCAAGGCTCTGGCTACTTTAATAGGTTTTGAAGTTATGGAAGAGGACAAGTAATTTGCTTTATTTTGAAAATAAGACTTTTCCAAAAATGTTAAAGGTGAGTACCAAGCGTTCGCTGCGTGGGCGAATGCGTTTTTATAGAATAACCGGAGAATTGAAATTTGTGCATTGTTGCACAAGGGCTTATCGGCGTAAATGTGGGGCGTCGATAGGTTGAGGTTCCCATTTCGGCCGCACTTGGGCGGCACGCAAAATGGGAACAGCCGAAAATACAGACTCCACAATGGGATTTGGCTTTATGGTAGATAGAAATATAGTTAACAGGTTAGATTTGTCGGAGGAGAAGCTGGAGAGACAAGTAAGCGAAATATTCGGCGAGGAAGAAAGTGAATTTCTGGAGGATATTCTACAGGCAAAGGTGGATTCACGTCTGCCTGGTACCATTCTTAAAGGGACAATCGTTACGCAAATAGGCAATGATGTTATTGTCGAAGTAGGCCTCAAAAGCGAAGGCATAGTCGATGCCGCTGAGTTCGAGGACCCCGACCAAATAGAGCAGGGCAAAGAGATAGAAGTGCTTCTGGAAGATACCGACTCTGAAGGTGGGCTTGTGCTCTTATCGAAGCTCAAGGCGGACCGCATCAGGGGCTGGGAAACGATAATCAATACCAAAAGTCGCGGCGATGTCGTTGCGGGCAAGGTCATCAGGCGCATCAAGGGCGGTCTGCTTGTTGATATCGGCGTGCCAGTGTTTTTGCCGGCCTCACAGGTCGATATTAGAAAGCCCGGCGATATCAGCAGGTTCATCGGAAAAGAAGTGGATTGCAAAATTCTCAAGATTGACGTCGAAGGAAGGAACATCGTCATATCGAGGCGTAAACTTATCGAAGAAGAACGGCAGGAAGCCAAGGAAAAGCTTCTCGAAGAAATCGAAATCGGCCAATTGAGAAAGGGAATCGTCAAAAACATCGCTGACTTCGGGGTGTTCGTCGATTTGGGAGGCCTCGATGGTCTGCTGCACATCTCAGATTTGACCTGGGGGAGAATATCGCATCCTTCAGAGGTTATTGAGCTTGACCAGGAAATCGAATGCATCGTCATCGGGTACGATCGCGAGCACGAAAAAATTTCGTTGGGAATAAAGCAGAAAACCCAAAGTCCCTGGGAAAATGTCGAACACACTTATCCGGTGGGAGCGAGGGTAAGGGGAAAGGTCGTAAATATAATGAACTACGGTGCGTTTATCCGTCTTGAAGATGGCATTGAAGGACTGGTGCATATTAGCGAGATGAGCTGGACAAAGCGGCTGGCGCATCCTGGGGAGATGCTTAATCTCGGGGATGAAATTGACATTGTTGTTTTGAACGTGAACAGGGAAAAACAGGAAATCTCGTTAGGTATTAAGCAGACCGAAATCAATCCCTGGACGATAGCTTCGCAGAAGTATCCGCCGGGCACGATTGTTACAACAAAGGTACGCAGTTTGACCAATTTCGGCGCATTTGTGGAGGTAGAGCCCGGCCTTGACGGGATGGTACATATCTCCGATTTAAGCTGGACGAAGAAATATAATCATCCCGGCGAGGCGCTGAAAAAGGGTCAGGAAGTAAAATGTGTTGTTCTCGAAGTCAATGAAGACAGACAAAGGATTAGCCTGGGCATAAAGCAGATGACAGAAGACCCGTGGGTTCGGGCTATTCCCGAAAAATATATTCCGGGACACATTATTAAAGGCACCGTTGCCAAGGTTACTAATTTTGGTGCGTTTGTTGAACTTGAGCCGGACCTGGAGGGGCTGCTGCACATTTCTGAACTTGCCGACCACAAGATTGACAAGCCTCTGGACATTGTTAAGCCGGGCGATGAAGTGGGAGTCAAGATTCTAAGGGTTGACAGTGAGGCACGTAAAATCGGATTGAGTTTGCGAAGGGCCCAGTGGGCCGCTGAAGAACAGGCAGCTAAGGACGGCCAGCGGCCGGCACCGGCAGGTGGTCAGACTGTTCTTTCCGAAATGACATTGGGCAATGGACATCCGGCTGAGACTCCGGAGTTGTCTGATACTGATATGGACCAGACTGTAAAGCCGCAGGACGAGGCTGCCGAAACCGAGCAGGCTCAGGCTGGGCCGACCGAGCCGGGTGGGCAACACGATGAAGGTGGGCAAGAGGGAGAGGCTGAAGCCGTTGAAGCTGAACGCGGAGACGCCGAAGTCGGTGATACCGGAGAACCGCAAGTGTCGACAGAGTCTGTCCCTGGGATTCCTTCCGGAGAACAAACCGAGTCTGAAGCCGTTGGGGCCGAAGCCCCTGATGCTGAAGCCGGCGATGCTGGAGACGTGGAAGTGTCAGCAGAGTCTGTCCCTGGGACTCCTTCCGGAGAGCAAACCGAGTCCGAAGCCGTTGATGCCCAGGCCGACGATGCTCCAGAAGCGAAGGTCTCGGAGGAGTCCAAAGATGGCCGAACCGAGCAGCCTCAAGACAGAGAAATTCCGGATTCCGAAAGCCAGGCCGGGGACGATAGCAGTGCGGAGGAAAAGACAGAGGCTGATACCGATAATTAACCGGAGTATTCATACTTTGGTTTTTGATGGTTTTTGTTCTGCCGGCAGGTTTTCTGCTGTGGTTCGTTGATTGTATATATAGCACTATTTTCTACGGCTGCCCGTCTTTTCTTTGGTTTCTTTAATCGTCTCTTCTTTAGATTTGAGATATTCCTGCTTTATTGCGGAGACAATGGCACAGAAAGCTATGCTAATGGGGTTGGCTCAAATAAGCCGATATTTATAAAAGACGCTTGCAAACATAATGTAGCTCATAACGTATCTATATGATGACGTGTCGGATATGGGATATAATCGTAAAGGTCATAAATAACAAAACTATATCATAATTTTTGGGAGGTTTATAACTATGTTAATCTGGGTTTTCAGAGCCATATTTGCTATTGTTCTTTTGTCGGTTCTGGTCGCGAATTTGAGTTCTGACTCAATCGCAGGGGCGGAGGACAAGACCAACTTTTGGGCGGTACTCTACAGCGCAGGGGGAATGGCCGTATTTGTTTTTCTACTCGATTTTTTTACGCCGAAAAAAAAGCTGAGCGCTCTGGCCGGTGTGTTTTTTTGCCTTTTAGTAGGAATGCTTCTAAGTATGGCACTTGGGCATGCAGTAACTATGATAACCGAATCATACAGCATCGACTTAATCGACTCGTCGACTAAAGCAATCAAGTGGATGATGAGCATCTGTATATGTTATCTTACTATCAGTATTGTGATGAGGACCAAGGACGATGTGCGTTTCGTGATTCCCTATGTCGAATTTGCCAAGCAGAGCAAAGGGGCCAGGCCCTTGATTTTGGATACGTCGGCAATCATTGACGGACGGGTTGCGGACCTGTGTGAGAGTAAATTGTTCGACGCCCCGGTGGTTGTTCCGCGTTTTGTTCTCAATGAGCTGCAGCTCATAGCAGATTCCGCTGACAAGCTCAAGCGCGCCCGCGGCAGACGGGGACTTGACATACTTAACGAGATGCAATCGCATTCTGTAATTGACGTCGAGATAGATGACAGTGTCATCCCTGAGGTCGAGGAGGTCAAAGGCGTTGACCAGAAACTGATGATGTTTGCCAAGAGCTGCGACGGGCGCGTGGCAACGACGGACTATAACCTCACCAAGGTTGCACAAGTGCGTGAGGTCGATGTCGTCAATATCAACGATTTGGCCAATTCGCTAAAGACCGTGGCTTTACCGGGTGAGAATATGGAAGTTAAAATCATAAAGCCAGGCGAGGAGGCCGACCAGGGTATCGGTTATCTGCCCGACGGGACGATGGTTGTTGTCGAGGGTGCCCGGAACAAGATCGGACGGGATTTGGTCATTAGTATAACCAGCTCGCTTCAGACCTCGGCAGGCAAGATGATTTTCGGCAAGTTCGAAAAGTTCGCGGTAAGAAGGGAAGGCAACACAAAGCAGACATCAAAGCGGGCATTATAGAAGTCCGCCGCCGCGGGCCTTCAGAGAGCAGTCAAAACTGAAGGTGCAGGGGTGCACAAACATAGGACCCGGGACTAAAGTCTTGGGTCTTTTTCTTATTTATTTTGCTTTTGTGTTCGCTATTTCTGCTTCAAGAGGCATTTTACGAACAGAGCGATGGCCCCTATTTGGCCTGCGGCAAATACCGGCCAATAGAAATAGGATTGATAGTCAGGCTCGGCGATATGCCGGCCGGCAATACAGAAAGAGACAACGACGACAACGGCGGCGGCGATAAAGCCAGGCCACTCTATCCGGCTTGCTCTAATTGGCCTGCCGTAGCAGTCGCGATAAAATATCATTATTGCAAATACCAGCAATGTAATTGAGATAAGCACCGGCGCTACAACAGGTCCGGCCCAGGCGACCGGTATTAGAAATAAGATGTCCCAATCCGAAATCCGCGCGGGCCAGTTGAGAAGGACCTTGAGCCAGACGTAGTAGAAAATGTCCCACACGGCGAATATGGTCAGAAAATAAGCGAACCGCTGCTGAAGATTTCGCCCGAACAGCCAGGCGCCCGTAAGGATTAAAACTATCGTTGCAGCTTCTCTGCCTATCTCGGTCAAAAGAAGGGCCTTGTGCTGCAGTATCGTGTCGACGTTACTTAGCGGGAATGTAAAACCCTCCGGATGAAAGATAACTCGCAGGTACACGACCACCGCGGATTCAATGTACCCGAAAGCGATGCCGAAGAGACAAGCGATAACAAATCGCATCAGTGTTGTTTTCAGCGGTGCTGATGTATCCCGTAATCTCTCGTGCGTGAACATAGGATTATAGTTTTTTCAATTCTTTCAGCAGTGTTGGGATGATTTTGCTTTCCGGTACCGTTGAGATTTTTCTCCCCTTTCGGTAGATGTATCCTTTATTCTTTGCTGCACAGACAGCCAAGTCGGCGTCGGCGGCTTCGCCGGGGCCGTTGACCACACAGCCCATCACAGCGACACGCACGGGTTTATCAATACTACGCAGTGCTTTTTCAACCCGCCGGGCCAGTTTGATTACGTCAATTCCTGCACGTGCGCACGTCGGGCAGACTATCAGCTCCGGCCTCGTCCGTTCATACAAGCCAAGCGCGATTAGAATCTGTTTTGCGATTTCGGTCTCAATAATCGGACTGTCGGCGGCACTTACTCTTATGGTGTCACCTATACCTTCCGCCAGCAGTGTCCCCAAGGTGATAGATGAAGGTATCTGCGCATCTTCGGGCAGGCCGGCGTGGGTCAGGCCAAGGTGGATTGGATAGTCGAAGGTCTCGGCAATCATGCGGTTAATTTCGATGGTTCGCAGTACATCTCTGCTTTTTGCGCTGAGAATCAGTTGGGTGAAATTGTGATTTTCAAACAGCCGGAGGTATTTTTTCATCTCTTTCAACATCAAAGCAGTGCGTTTTTTGATGGGGACATCCTGCCTTTTGAGGTCTCTGATGCTTGCTTCGTTGACGCCGATGCGGACAGCGGTCCGGTGCATCCTGGCTGCGTCGATTATTCGATGAATACTCTCCCTGTTTTTTATATTGCCGGGATTGAGTCTCACTTTGGCGGCCCCGGCCTCTATCGCTTCGATAGCGCGCCTGGGGCTGAAGTGAACGTCGGCGATTAACGGGACATTCACTTTTTGGACGATTTTTGCAAAGGCGGCGGTATCTGCACGCGTGGGTACGGCGATTCTGACCAGCCGGCAGCCGGCCCTGGCAAGCTGATTTACCTGCTTGACGCAACGGGCGATATCGACCGTCGGCACCTTCGTCATCGACTGGATGACAACGGGGGCACTGGAGCCGATTCTAACCTGCCCGACCTTGATGGTTTTCGTTCTTCTTCTTTTAATCACGCCAAAATTGTAGCTTGTTTTAGACCGGCGAGCAAACTAAAATACCAGCAGGTTGTAAAGCCGGCCGGAGACCGGTTGTTGCGATTTTACTTAGCCATTTGCAGAAAAAGCTATATCAATCAAAAGGACGAATTCTATGTGGCTCGTAATGCTTCTTCTCCTCTCTGTCGTTTTCATTATCGTTGCGACAACTAAGCTGAAATTGCACCCGTTCCTTGCGCTGCTTATCTCCGCCTTCGGGTACGGGGTCTTTTGCGGAAAGATGTCACTTGCCGAAGTTGTCAATTCGGTAAATTCAGGCTTCGGCGGCACCATCGGCTACATCGGTATCGTAATTCTGTCCGGCTCGGTCATCGGCACATTCCTTGAGAAGTCCGGCGGCGCATTTAAGCTGGCCGAGAGCACACTCAAACTCGTGGGCCCAAAGAATGTGCCTCTGGCCATGAGCATAATCGGATATATTGTGAGCATTCCTGTATTTTGCGACTCCGGCTTTGTTATCCTTTCGTCATTGTGCAGGGGGCTGTCGCGCAAGGCGAAGATATCATTAGCGACGAGTGCGGTGGCGCTTAGCCTCGGTCTCTACGCGACCCATACAATGGTCCCACCGACGCCCGGGCCTATCGCGGCGGCGGGACTGCTCAAGGCCGACCTTGGACTGGTAATCCTGTGGGGGCTGTTGGTAAGTCTTATCGCGCTTACGGCCGGCTGGTTGTTTGCCGTAAAGTTTGCGGGCAGGGTATATATTAATCCCGAATCCGAGGAAGCCGGTCCGGAAGAACCTGCCGCCCAGGGCCCTTCGGCCATCAAGTCGGTCATTCCCATCCTCCTGCCTATCGTGTTGATTGTGTTGAGGTCAGTTGGTAATCTTGAGGTCCAGCCGTTCGGCGTGGGAAAAGCAGCAGTCTTCATCGGCTTTATCGGACAGCCGGTAGTCGCGCTGCTCGTGGGCGTTTTCTTTGCCTTGCTGCTGCCGAAAAAACTGACCACCGAGGTGCTTTCAGCTTCGGGGTGGGTTGGCCAGGCGGTCGTTGCCGCGGCAACTATCATCGTCATCACCGGCTGTGGGGGCGCCTTTGGCAGGGTGCTGCAAAACTCCGGAATATCCGATGTTGTGAAAGGATATCTCGGTAAAAGCGCAGGCCTTAGTATATGGCTTCCTTTCATCATCGCCGCGGCACTCAAAACGGCCCAGGGCTCATCAACGGTGGCCATCATCGCGACCGCCGGTATCGTGGGACCGCTGCTTGGAGCGCTTGGCCTGGAGGCCCCGACAGCCAGAGCCTTAGCTGTGGTGGCAATAGGCGCCGGCTCGATGGTAGTCAGCCATGCGAATGACAGTTATTTCTGGGTGGTCACAGGCCTTTCTAAAATGAGCGTTAAGGATGGGTATAAACTGCAAACACTCGGTACTCTCGTTGAAGGCGGTGTTGCGGCCATTGCATTGTGGGTCATCAGTCTAATTGTGCTCTGAAAAAGAAGCCGCTGGTAAGCTGACCCACTCTCTTGCATGTTAGCGAAGCTCGAATTGTCTTGTTGGGATTGCCTCTTATGAAAGTAATCATTGCAATGGACTCTTTCAAGGGAACTCTGGCCAGCTATGAAGCGTGTGAAGTTATCGCAGCGGCCATTGCCGAATGCGTGCCGGACGCCCTCCTCGTACTAAAACCTATGGCCGATGGAGGTGAAGGCACGGCAAGGGCAATGATTACAGCAGCTAACGGCCAATGGGTTCGGCAAACGGTAATGGGGCCTCTGCCCGATATGCAGGTCGAGGCCGGCTTCGCCTGGTTCGGCGACATTAAAACAGCTCTTGTCGAAATGGCCTCAGCCAGTGGTCTTGAACTGCTTTCCAAAGAGCAGATGGACCCACTGAAAACCACGACTTACGGGACCGGGCAGCTTATCAAAGCCGCATTGGAATACGGGGCGTGCAAGATTCTGTTGGCTGTAGGCGGCAGTGCAACTGTCGATGGCGGCGTCGGCGCCGCAACAGCAATGGGCTTCAAGTTCCTCGATGACGAAGGAAACGCAATTGCGCTTGGCGGAGCAGGCCTCGGACGAATCGCAAAAATAATCAAACCCGCTAACTTCAATGTTCCGCCGATAGAGGTCCTTTGCGACGTTGACAATCCTCTCTGTGGCCGGCACGGCGCAGCGAGAGTTTATGCCGGCCAAAAAGGCGCAGGCCCCCGGATGGTAGAACAACTCGAAAACGGGCTTTCGCACCTGGCCGTCCTTGTCCGAAAACATCTCCAACGCGATATCAGCGACATCCCCGGCGCAGGAGCGGCGGGAGGGCTGGCCGCAGGTGCCTTGGCCTTTATGAACGCCACCCTCGTATCCGGTATAGAGACGGTAATGGCCGGCAGTAACCTTCAGGCCGAACTGGAATCGGCCGATTGGATTATTACCGGAGAAGGCTCTTTCGACCGGCAGTCGCTGCGAGGGAAAGTCGTCTCCGGGATTGCAGGAATGGCGTTGGAATCACACACTCGCCTGGTCGTCCTTGCGGGCCAGGTCACCGTGCCTCAACAGGAGTATCAGAAGCTTGGAATTATCACCGCCATCGGCTGCCGAACAAATGATATGTCCCTTGACTACGCGATGAAAAACTGCCGTCCGCTGCTTTCCCGTGTCGCAAAACAATTCGCCAAAGAACATCTGTCCCGATAAAGCCGGCCCCGTAAAATAGTGGTATGTTATTTAGCTACTATTGCGGAAACAGCCTTTGTTATTCCTGCACATTCTCCTTCGACTCCGCTCAGGACAAGTTTCGCAGGGGTAACATAGCAAAAAGGCTTTCCGTAAAAGGGACTAATTTATAAATTCTTTGCGACTTCGTGTTTTTGCAGCCAATCTTTTTTCTTTCCAAAATTGTAGCTTGTTTTAGATTGACGGACAAACTAAAATACACCCGCCGTCTGATTGCTTCTTGACTGTTGATTACTGGCTATTATATGGTTTGCAGTTATGGGTTCGATGCTGATATCTTTTTTTGTGGTATTATTTATCGCCTACTGGGGCCTGGGGACGATACTTTATTTTATGCAGCCGACGTTTTTGTATTGCCCTGTGCGTGAGGTCCCCTACACGCCGGAGGAGCTCGGCCTAAATTTTGAAAATGTCGTCTTCAAAACCGACGACGGCCTGCGCCTGAGCGGCTGGTATATACCGGCCCCGTTAGAGACCCGTAGTGATGCTGCGTCAGTTCAATCCGGCGGTTCGCTTCTAACGGGACCGGCAGAAAATGCTGAGTTTACGGTCCTGTTCTGCCACGGCAACGGCGGCAATATCATGCACCGCCTGGACAGTATAAATATCTTTCACAATCTCGGATTGAGCTGCTTTATTTTCGACTATCGAGGCTACGGCAGCAGTGAAGGAAAACCCACGGAAGAGGGAACATATCTCGATATTATGGCTGCGTACAAATGGCTGACCGAAGAAAAAAAGATATCGCCGGATGATATTATTATCTTCGGCAGGTCGCTCGGCGGAAGTATCGCCGCACAATTGGCCGCTAAGGCCGAGGTAAAGTCATTGATTATTGAGAGCGGATTTACGTCATACGTCGACATCGGCAAAAAATTTTACCCTTATATGCCCGTGCGATGGTTTGCGAGGTTTAGCTACAGGACCATCGATTATCTTAGAGACGTTCGTTGTCCCGTGATGATAATTCACAGCAGAAATGATGATGTTGTGCCGTTCGAGTTTGGATTGGAGCTGTATGAAGCGGCCAACGAGCCGAAAGAATTTATCGAGATTTTCGGCAGTCACAACGACGGCTTTCTCGTGTCCGGCGAGATTTACAAAAAGGCCTGGACAAAATGGCTGGAGTTCTTAAGACAATCTGAAGAGCAGGCCGACCGCCACAGGGCTTCTTAAAAAGTTCATAGTTTGTAGCTCATAGTTTTTAGTGCGCTCTTTTCAAGGTTTCATCAAGGAGATATGTTCATGCAGCGAAATATGATTTTTGCGGCGTGCCTGTCCATTTTTGCATTTACCTGCGGTGCCTTCGGGAAATCAGCCGGGGCAAGCCCGTATGTAAAATGGACGAATGGCCCTTCACACGACGCCGGTTTTTTCCCCATCGCGGTCTGGCTGCAAAATCCAGCTAAAGCCGGGCGCTACAAGGCGGCCGGCTTCAACACCTACGTCGGTCTCTGGAAAGGGCCGACGGAAAAACAGCTTGCAGAATTGAAAAAGGCCGGTATGAACGTCATCTGTCACCAGAACGAAGTGGCCCTTAAGCACATTGACGACCCGGCCATTATAGGCTGGATGCACGGTGACGAGCCGGACAACGCCCAATCACTGGGAAAGGGCAAGGGCTACGGCCCGCCGGTTCCGCCAAAAAGAATCATCGACGACTATCGAAAGATTCGCACCGCCGATGCCACGCGTCCCGTGCTTCTGAACCTCGGGCAGGGTGTGGCCTGGGATGGCTGGCACGGCCGCGGGGTCCGCACAAACCATCCGGAGGATTATCCCGAATACGTAAAGGGCTGCGATATTGCCTCTTTCGACATCTATCCCGCTGCTCACCCGAAACCGCAGGTATCGGGCAGGCTATGGTACGTCGCCAACGGCGTCAAGCGGCTCGTAAAATGGACAAAAGGCCGTCAAATCGTATAGAACTGTATCGAGTGTACCCGAATCCAAAATCCCAAAAGCAAAGCCACTCCGCACCAGGTACGATGCGAGGTCTGGATGTCCATCATCCACGGCTCGATGGGCCTGATTTACTTCGTTCACGAATGGGAGCCGAAGTTCAATGAATCGGCACTTCTCAGCGACCCGCAGATGTTGTCGTCGGTGACAGCGATTAACCGCCGGATTCTCGGCCTTGCACCCGTCTTGAACTCTCCGGCTGTTAAAGATGGAGTGAAAATATCGTCTGATAACAAAGAAGTACCCGTCGCGGTTATGATAAAGAAGTACAATCGTGCGACATATCTTTTTACCGTCGGGATGCGAAACGGCAGTACAAGCGCCACGTTCACCGTGCTCGGCCTGGCCGGTGAGAATAACGTCGAGGTCCTCGGAGAAGATCGAACAATACTCTCGAAAAATGGCGTCTTCAAAGATAAATTCAACGCCTGGGACGTACATCTTTACCGAATCAACGAAAAAAGACAGGATTTGAGGCTGCCACGCGCTATGGAACCACAAATCAATGTTACCCGGAATCTGACTTATTTGAACCATGCCATTTTTTATAGGGCATTTACTGGTTATTTCTAACGGGCAGAAGGTGAAAAATAATGCCGTCAGAGCGGATTTTCAATAATTTTTTCACCGGCGAAATCTGCCTAAAAACCTGAAATTAAAGAAATTAAGCGTTTTTATGCAATCTTTTCAGAAAAATACGCATAAACTCTTAAAATATTTTGAGAAATTTTCCTTGACGGAATGGTGTTTTTTGTGGTATAAAAAGGGAAAAGAATAATGCGAATCTTTCTCTTGTTGGTGGAATTTTTATAGGTCTTTGGGCCAATTAGTTAAAAATTTGTGGAGCGAGGTTTAGAGTTGGAGTGAGAGATTTGTTCTTAGGAGGTATAGTGTGTGTACATTTCAATTAACAGCTCGCAGTGAGCTTGCGAAAGGAGGTGCATAAAACAGGCGAGTTTTACAGTTTTTATTGGCGTAGTTTTTGGTGAAGATTTTTGTTTTTTGTTGTTAAATGTTGTTTTCACGCAGGCATAAGTTTACCACCCCTGCTTTCTGCCGAGAGGCATCCGCCGGAAGGCGTCCTGTGGACTGCGGATTGCGAAAGCAGGAAGTGGTGCAGCGGTTAAGGTTCGGCTCATTATTTTTGAAAAAATTCGTATATTGATATTGTTTTGTGTTTTTCCTGGTTCCGCACCTTTTCCGGATGACGGGTGAAAACAACAAACGCTTTGGCTTGTGAAGCCAGAGAAAGTTTTATTTTAGTTTTTGAAGGAGGAATATGTTATGTGTAAAAAATTGGTTTTTTTAATTTCTGTCTGTTTGGTTCTGGGCTTGGCCGGCAGCGGCCGAGCGGATCCCGTTCCGTCGCCGTGGGCCAATCAGGACATCGGCAACCCCCTCGCCGGTAACGCAGATTATAATCCCGATCCGATGGACCAATCGATTGCCGTTACGGCCAACGGCAACGACATCTGGGACAACGATGACAGCTTCCACTACGTTTACAAGGAGTGGTCGGGCGACTGCGAGCTAATCGCGCGTGTCGCCAGCATAGTAAACGGCACGAACGAATGGAGAAAGGCCGGCGTGATGATTCGCGAGACGCTCGCGGACACTTCCAGGCATGTTTTCATGTGTATAACCGCTGGCGGCGGCGGCGGCTCATCGTTCCAGGGGCGTGATACCACTGGCGGGGGCTCTTTTAACACCGACGCGGGCGCCACCGCACTGGGACCTTATTGTGTCCGGTTAACGCGTGTCGGCGACTCGTTTAGCGGCTATATTTCTGAGAACGGCTCTACGTGGACACAGGTCGCCAGTGCCACAGGCGCTCTAACCGAGCCCTTTTACATCGGCCTGGCCGTCACGTCACACGAGACCGCTCAACTGACCACGGCCACGTTCGACAACCTCGGCGGGGATATCAAATTACCAGCTACCTGGCCCACCGAACCAAATCCGGTTAATCATGAACAGGATGTGCCCGTAGAGACAAATCTTACCTGGACGCGAGGGGATTATTGCATTCAGGACGAAGTGTTCTTCGGCACTGACCCGCTTGCTCTGCTTCCTGTTGGCCCCCCAATACCGGCAACTTCGCCGGCCGAGTTCGACCCCGGAGACCCGGACATTGTTGCAAGCACCACTTACTACTGGCAGGTTGTCGACACGGATGGTAATGGCGTCCCGCACCCAGGTGCTGTATGGGACTTTAGCACAATATCCGGAAAGACTTCTGGCCCCCAACCGTTTGATGGTAAAGTGGTTGCCGGCATACTTCAGTCGGGGACTGGCAACCTATACCAGTCGCTTGTCTTCGAGCCGGGACCGACTAATGTCACGTACGTTGGCTACGGCAGCGAAGTTTACAACGATGTGCTGACCCGCGCTGAG
>DUZJ01000054.1 GCA_013349615.1 Planctomycetota bacterium
GCAATGGTAGCTGTACTATTTGGCTCGCTGCTGCTGGCCTTAATCAAGCCTAAAAGTCGGGAAATACCTCGCGAAGCGGTTATCGGGATATTGTACGCGATGGCACTGGTCGTTTCACTTCTGTTAACAGACAAACTACCCGGCGGAGAAATTTACGTTGAGAAGACTCTTTGCGGTTATATGGAATGGGTAAGCTGGCCACTCATCATAGTTACAATCCTTGTATATATTGCACTGCTGCTTTTTCACTATGTATTACGGCATAAATTCATTGCTCTGGCAGAAAAACCTCAGACGCTCAAGAACGAAAGGTTCTGGGACTTTTTATTCTTCACGACACAGGGCATTATAACCGTGTTGATTGTCCCTATTGCCGGCGTCTTATTAGCTTATGCCTTTCTTATGATACCGGCGGCGATTGCCGCAATGTTCACAAGGAGATGGGGCGTGGCTGTTATAATCGGCTGGAGTATAGGATTTCTGGCTTGTGTTATTGGTTTGAGCTCATCATATTTATTTGGTTTTACGTATGGGCCAAGTCTGGTTTTGTCACTCGGGATTTTCTTTATCTGCGCGGTGGTTCTCCGCAGCCTGCGCTGCAAGAAAGGACGTCAATAATGCTGCAATTGCTCGAAATGCTTGGTTTGCCGTTTTTAGCCTGTATGATGATGGGCGCTATATTAGGGTACTCCGGCATCCACGTACTCAAAAGGGAGGTCATTTTTATTGACATTGCGCTGGCCCAGATTGCAGCGGTCGGTTCCCTTGTCGCCCACCTTGCCGTGGGCGCCGAGGAAGGAACATTGGTGGCATACGCATTTTCATTTGGCTGCGTTTTATTCATAGCTGCGTTTTATGCTTTAGTACGAAGGAGAATTATTCAAATCTCAATCGAGGCGGTCATTGGAATTTCTTATGCCATTGCCGCTGCTGGTGCTCTTTTTCTAATTGGTGTCTCCGGCCATACGCACATGGAGGAGATGTTAGCAGGCAGCCTTTTGTGGACGGCGTGGCCGGAAATCAAGTGGAGCCTAATTGTCTTTTGCGCTGCAGGCATCTGTTTTTATATTTTCCGAAAACCACTGCTAAGTATATCAGAGGACTACCACGCCGCCCTTACGAAGGGCGTGAAAGTGGTATGGTGGGATTTTCTGTTCTATGCATTGGTTGGGATTGTGATTACAGTGGCGGTCAGGATTGCCGGCGTGGTTGTCGTGTTTGCTTTTCTTATAATTCCAGCCACAACATCAGCTCTATTTTCATCACGCTGGAGCACCCGGATGCTTATTGCCTGGACAGCAGCCGTAATAGGCTCCATAGGCGGCCTGTTGTTCGGATATTATCTCGATTTTTCACTTGGTCCTGCCATTGCCCTGTTTCTGGGGGGCGTGCTTACTATTGCTGCGCTTTTCAGTAAGTTTCGCGTAATCCGCTCGGTCAATATGATTGAATAAGATATACCGCACTGCCGGTAGAACAAGCAGTATGACCGAATTTGCTCGAAAAACGGCTCTTCCGGGCCAGTTGAACATTTTATAAAAAACCATTTTTTTCTATAAATTTCTTGACACGGTAACACGAATATAATATTCTTATGTGCCGTAGTACGATTTTGCGTTTTTTATGCGCCTGTTTAGATAGTAAATTATTAGCTTTTTTTGGAGGGTTTTAGTTATGAAAAGCTCGAATGTGGCAAAAGTGGTTTTTTGTTTGTTGGTGTTGCTGCTTGTTTTAAGCAGTTTTGCGTATGGCGACACGCACCAAGATGTGCAGGCCGTTGACGAAGACGGCTACGGGACACATCCGGATTTGCAGACTAACAATAAAGTTACGGTCGAGGGCATAATCCTTAATCGTCCGGACTTTATGTTAGACGCAACGCCCAATGAAAATGCTCCCTACGGCCCGGGTGCAAGCTGGCAAATCTATATCCAGGGCGAAGGCGACGACCACGCCGGCACCGCTATCTGGATGGGCCAGTGCTACGATAATGTCTGGGGCAGCGGCACATATACTAACCAGGAATGGCTTGACGAAATTTATCGCGTAAGTCATGACCCCTGCACCGGCTACGAATTTTCGCCCGGCGACAGGGTCAGAGTAAAAGGTTTGCTCAAGTTTTACGGCGGGAAAACAAACATCAATGAACGGCATAATACCGACCCGGCAAATGACTTAACCATTGAGCTGGTAGAGCCAGGAACTGGCCTGCCGCAGCCCGAAGTTATTACACTCGACGATGTAAAAGATGGCAACGACAATTTCATTTTTGATCCGAGCCGATTTACTGGTTGTGAGTACTATCAGGGGCGCCTGGTCAAGCTCAACAATGTGAGCTTTGTGGATGCAAATCCCTGGGGCCCAGATGCAGAGATGGAAATATCTGATGGGCAGAAGACGTTTCCCGTGAAGTTGGGTATAGGTTGGGGGTTTCGTCCTGGCTCGAATAACTTGACCGAACCTTTTGATGTTGTAGGTATCTTCGACCAGGAAGGCGGCCTTAAGGATAACTATCGTATCTGGGTGTTAAATTACGATGGCAACGGCAGGGTTTTAACCGACCGCGGGTACGCCAGATATAATCTGCCTGGAGAGATTAACAAGGATGGTAAGGTCGATATGTTCGACTTTGCCTGGCTCGCTGATAACTGGCTGGAGTGTGTTCCAGGCTCCGGTGCCTGCGGCGGCGGCGGCAATTGATAAGGTGCACATAGAGCGTGACCAGGCTTTTTTGTGAGCGTTGAATTATGAAGAGCGGCTTTACGCTAATCGAATTGCTTGTGGTTATCGCCATTGTTTCGTTGCTGATGGCGATAATGACACCCACATTGTCACAAGTGCGCCAACAAGCTATGAGTGTTGTCGTCAATGGTGAGCTTTATGGCATCGGCGTAGCTCTTGAATCCTATGCGATAGACAATGAGGGCCTGTACCCACCTACTCGTGCAGATTGTAATCCGTGGGCCCGCAAGCATGCGTATGCACTGCCGCAGGAGCTGGTTGATTCGGGCTACCTGCCTAAAGGTGAGATAGGCAAAGTGCGTTTTGCCAAAATCGAAGACAAATTCAATAGAGGATGTGCCTACAAATACATTGCCGTTGGTCCGAAGTACGATTATTTGGGCGCGCCGTTTGGTAATCAACACCTATATATACCTGAAGGCTTTCCGGCATACGAAGGGGACAATTTAATCAAGTATAACGATTTTGAGATGTCCCCGGTAACATGGGTTCTTTTTAGTTTGGGGCCAAGATACGATATACAAAGTCTCGAGAACAGGGATTTTCCGCTCAAAGAGGGCTTCCCCGTTTCAAGACGATTCTGGTATTCGCCTGAAACCGGCGAGGGTATATTGGCCCGGATGCGATTGATAAAAGGCCGGCATATCGGCTCGTTCGAGAAGTAGCAAATGAAGGGCAAGGTGCTTAGTTACATATTAGTATTTTCGGCGGCGTGCGGTTTGCTTGTGGCGGGGTGTGGAAACACGCCCGGTGAGGAAAGTCATGCAGAGATTGCTGTTACCAATTCGTATTTGGGTTGTGCGGTCAGGCAGCTTGCCGGCGATGACACGGAGGTCCTGTGTTTAACGCCGCCGGGTATGTGTCCGGGCCACTTCGATATTTCGCCGTTACAAGTCAAGCAGCTTTGTGGTTGCAGGATACTGCTGCTTTTTGATTTTCAAAAGCAGATTGAGGAGACGCTGTCCCGGGTGAAGGGAAGGGGGCTGAAGACGGCTTTGGTGACGGAGGTGGGCGGTTTGTGTGTCCCGGAGACTTACCTTGCAATCTGCCGGGAGGTTAGTGATATTCTTTCATCTGAATATCCCGAAAAGAAGGCCTGGTACCAACAGAGGTTGACAGTTTTAGAAAAGGACCTGAAGCATTTGCGGGAGGAGCTTTTAGAAAAGGTGGCACAGGGCGGCGTATCATCGGCCAAGGTTCTGGTATCCAACCATCAGGTTGATTTTGCGGGCTGGCTGGGCTTAGAGACGATAGCGACGTTTGTAGGTAGTGACATTGAAACTGTTACCGGTATTGAACACTGCATAAGACAGGCAGAAGACCAGGGTGTACGATTTGTCATAGCGAATAAGCAGGAGGGGACGGCGCTTGCGAAGGCGCTGGCTGAGCGGCTGGGGGCCAGGGCGGTTGTTTTCAGCAACTTTCCGGAGCTTAGTGGTGGTGCGAGCCCCGTTAGAAATTCCAGAAACGGGGATTATCATAGAGAACGGAAGATTTCTAACGGGGCGAGCGGTTTCGGTGCGCTTCTTCGAGCGAACGTAGAGGCCTTGCTTGGGGCAGCGAGACAATGATGGAGGAATGTTTAAGTCTTTCCGACGTTGAGGTTCGTTGGAGCGGTCGAACCATACTTGCCGTTGAGGACATGCAAATTCGGCAAGGAGAGTTTGTTGGTATCATCGGAACCAACGGGGCAGGTAAGACGACTTTGCTGAAGGTCTGCTGCGGTTTGATAAGGCCAACTCGGGGGACGGTCAATCTTGATGGGCGTGATTTGGCTGAGCTTAGCGCCTGGCGTAAAGCGAAGTTGCGAAAGCGTATCGGCTATATTCCGCAGGCGGCCGAGTACAATGCTGAGCTGCCTTTTACACTGCGTGAGCTGGTGGCGATGGGCCGAACGAGCGTCAGGGCCTTACTTCGCCGGCTGAACAAAGAGGATTATGAGATTGTCGATAACTGGATTGAGAAGCTGGGTTTGTCGGAGCGGCGGTCTCAAACGTTCAGAAGTCTTTCCGGGGGTGAGCAGCAAAAGGCCCTTATTGCAAGGGCGATGGCGCAGGACCCTGAGATACTTATGCTTGATGAGCCTTGCTCGAATCTTGATTTCAACTGGAAATATCAGATTACGGAAATCATCGAGCAGTTGCATCGTGAGACCAGAGTAACTGTCGTGATGGTTTCGCACGAGACGAGTCTGCTGCCCTCGGTCTGCAAGAGGGTAGTTCTTCTGCACGAAGGAAACATTCTGGCTGATGGTGACATCGAGAAGGTCTTAGAGTCCGAGGAGCTTGAGAGGGCTTATCAGTGTCGGATTGAGATGCTGAAGCTCGCAGGCCGAAGGTACACCGTCAATAAGAGCCGAGCGTGAGGTTGCTGGTTTATGGATTCGTTTTTTTACCTTGTAATGTTTGCGGGCGCCGTTGCCGGTGCGAGTACCGGACTGTTGGGGGTCTATATTGTTGGTATGCGGATGCCTTTTATCGGGATTTGCATATCCCATTCGGCGATGGCAGGGACCATTTATTCGATTCTATTAGGCGTTAATCCGGTCCTGGGGCCGGTAGTTTTTTCGGCGGTCAGCTCAATGAGCCTTGGTATGGTCAGGCCGGGCAGGTCGAGATTGGATGCCAACGTGGCGTTGGCGATATTTTTCAACTTGATGCTCGGGCTTACGTTTTTAGGGATAGGGCTGATGCGCGGCAGCCGGTCCGAGGTGCTTGGGCTGCTCTGGGGCAGTTTGCTTTTTGTGCGGAAGAGTAGTGTGGTAACTATTACGATTTCTGGTTTGGTTTTTGTAGTCTTTGCCGTTTTGTTTAATAAAGAACTGAAAGTGCTGCTGTTTAGTCGAACCATTGCCTCGGCGACGGGCGTGCATGAGAGCTTTGTTTACTGTCTTTTCCTGGCTCTGTGCGGTCTGATATTAGCGGTTAATCTTCCCCTTGTTGGTGGGCTGATGATATTCAGTTTGATAACGTGCCCTGCTGCGGCGGCGTATCAAATATGCACGGGACACAGGGCGGTTATCTTTGCGGCGACGATTTTCGGGATGGCCAGTGCCGTGGTTGGTTTTTTGGTTTCGTACTATCTTGACCTGCCGACCGGCGCGTGCATTGTAATTGTCAGTACGGTTGGTTTTGCCGTCTCGGCATCGTACAGGGTCCTGATAAAGAAAACTTCTTGACTTAATAACGCAAATTTGCTATTTTTATGCGCTCAATGAAATGTCATCTTTTATGGAAAAGGAATCGTATAAAGCTATTTGTGATGATGCTGAGGGAGTGGGGCTGGAGAAAATCTCGGAACCGCGGGTTGGTGGAAGTCGAGCAGCATTGTTTGTGGCAAGGCCACGAATAAGAGGTAGCGGTTTGAGCTTTGAAGGCAGGGTCGATATTATGTTGGAAATAAGGCTCAGTACCGTGACTGAGCATACATAATTACAGCATTGAGGGTCTGTTTGTTATAGACCCCAATAAGGAGTCTTATGATGTGCAATCTCATTCGTTTTGTAGTAGTGCTTATGCTGCTCTCTTTGCCGACGGGAACCTATGCCGACTCGGTTCAGAGTACGCGGGTTATTGACAAGAACCAACATGCCTGCACTGGCGGCGGCGGCTACCCATACCGAAATAAGTCTGAGTACGTGCTGAAGGAATTAGACCTCAAGGTGGGCGATGTCGTGGTAGACATCGGTGCCGGCGATGGCTGGTGGGCCGAAAAAATGGCCAAGTTTGTCGGCTCCGAAGGCACCATCCACGCCTCGGAGGTCGAGCAGAAGAAAGTCGACAGGATGAAAGAGAAATTCGCTGATATACCTCAGCTCAAGCCATACCTATGTCCAACTGACGGTACGGCTCTGGCAGATAACTCCTGCGACCTGGCTTTTCTCTCAAAGACCTATCACCACTTGAATAAGGGGGGACACGTTGACTATCTGCGCCATCTACGGAAGGTTGTTAAGATTACCGGGCGCCTCTGCGTGATTGAGAAACACGCTGCATTCGCTTCCGGACGCGGCAAAGAACACGCCTGGCTGCCGGACCTGCTATTTCGGCAAGCTGAGGAAGCGGGATGGATTCCTGTCCGCTACGAGCTGATTACAGGAACGTATCACTACATTGCCATCTTCGTCCAGCGAGAGCTTTTTACACCGGAGCAGGGGCGAAAGTAAACACCGGTCGGGCAGAACTGAACCGGGAAAGAAGAGATGGATTGTTGTTCGCGGGAATGTTGTTCCAGTGCTCGGTTTCCAAATGAGCGGCCCGATATTTGAGGTTATTCTGAAGGTTTTCTCAAACGGTTTTGGATTAAACCACTGTGATTGACTTTATTACTGATAGAGAGATATATGAAAAAGTCATTTGTGAACATATTCCCAACACCAGGAGGTTTCTCTGGCTGGCAACTGCTGACCTGAAGGACCTGCACGTAGATAAGCACGGGAAAATGGTGCCATTTTTGGAAGTGCTTTCCGATTTAGTCACAAAGCATGTTGAGATAAGATTACTTCATGCAAAAGAGCCGGGACAGGCTTTTAGAAGGGATTTTGACAGATATCCGAATCTGATAAATGGTATCGAAAGAATCTTATGTCCGAGAGTTCATCTAAAGTTTGCGATAATTGATGGCGAATTCGCATACACAGGAAGTGCAAATTTTACCGGTGCAGGTGTGGGGGCAAAGAGTGCCGACAAAAGAAATTTCGAAGCTGGTATTATTACTGATGAGAAGGAAATTGTCGGTAAGATTATGGAACAGTTCGACAAAATCTGGAGGGGTGAACATTGCAGAGGATGTAAAAGAAAGAAGTTCTGTGCCGACTATAAAGACCTGTTATTGAAGTGAGACATACGGTGTATCGCGGTTTGTGTCAGGAAATGATGCAATTGAGGATGAAATCCTCATTCAGGGAGGGCTATACATCTTATCCTTCTCAGGGGGATACGATGTTGCCTGGATATTTCAAATCGAGGTCCTTTTTTAGATTGACGTTTTCAATTTTGTCTGTGTATACTATATAATCGCTTGTGTCGCCCCGCAGGTGGGTCGGCGTAAATACTACAAATCAAAGAATGGAGGCAGAGAAATCATGAAATGTAGATTGGCCACTCCTGGATGCCTGGTTTTGGGAGTCTGTTTGTTGAGTACACTTACCTTTGGAGCGGATACTTCAAAAAAGGTAAAAGTCTTCATATTGGCCGGTCAGTCCAATATGGAAGGCAAGGCGAAGGTCGAATTGCTGGAGTACCAGGTTGGTCAGCCTGAGACCAGGGAATTTTTCAAACACCTCAAGAAAGACGGAGAATGGGTAGTGCGCGATGATGTGTGGATCAACTACCTCAACAGGCGGGGTAATCTCACCGTTGGCTTCGGCTCTCCCGGACGCATCGGTACGGAACTGGAGTTTGGCAACACGGTGGGGGACCATTTTGAAGAACAAGTTCTCATTATAAAAACGGCCTGGGGCGGCAAGAGTATAGGCCGGGATTTTCGGCCTCCCAGTTCGGGCCTGCCGAGCGAAGAGAAACTGAAACAGATTCTCCAACAAACCAATGAGCGCAACAAGAAGCGGAACAGGCCGGAAATCAGCATTGATGATGTGAAGGATATGTATGGCAAATTCTACCGGGAAATGATGAAGGAAATCAATGCGACCCTGCAAGAACTGAAAATCCGTTTCCCGGAGTATAAGGGACAAGGCTGCGAGTTTGCCGGCTTCGTTTGGTTCCAGGGCTGGAATGACATGTTCGACGCCGATTTCCTGGCCAATTACGGCAAGCACATGGCCAACTTCATCCGCGACGTGCGGAAGGATTTGAAAAGCCCCAATTTACCTTTTGTCATCGGCCAGATGGGGCAGAACGGCCCTGATGGCGCCAGTGACAGGATGCAGACAATCAAGGATGCCCAGGCGTCGATGGAGGCAATCCCGGAATTCAAGGGTAATGTAAAAGTCGTTAAGACTGACGTTTTCTGGGACCGAAAGGCTGCTGAACTCGTTAAGAACTGGCGAGAACACATCGAAGAGTGGGAAAAGGTAGGTTCGGACTTTGGCTATCACTACCTCGGAAGCGCGATTACCTTTTCGAAGATTGGCAGGGCTTTTGGCCAGGCGATACTGGAATTGATGAAAGCCAAGAAATAAGGCAAAAATCCTCCCGGTTCCCCGTTGGGTACGTTTACTGATACGAGTCAGTAACGTTTTTAGTGCATATACACTCAACTCCTGGTTATCGAAGCCCGAATCAGGCTCTATTCTCAAGCAGACGAGTTTGCGCAGTTGTATTTTAACTTTCAAAGTATACGTTGTTTCTTACGAGAGTATTTCTTAAATCAGCGTATCGAAGCTCGCGCGTTCTACAATTTTTGGCGGCGCAAAGAGCGGCAGCAGTACCTGTGGCCTGTCCCTGTCCCATACAGCTTACCGTGTTTCTTGTGGACATGTGGGCCCTGTGGTCCGATGTTATCATCATTCCGGCAGCTAACAGGTTTTCTATTCCCGCCACACGCAGCGCACGGTAGGGGATTCCATAAGTACCGCCATTTTTTACCTGGTAACGCGGAGCGGAGTCGTGAAAACCATAAACCATAATTTCATCATCAAAGTGTCTGCCTTCGATGACATCTTCATGTGAGATATCATAGTCGCAGGTAATCAGTCTGCCTCGCCTGATGTTGAGCGACGGACTCGTTCTTGCGATAAATGCCTTTTCACAGCCGGGGACATATTCTCTGAAAAGCTCGACTGCTTTTAGCTGACGCTTTCTGAGCTCTAATTCCGCTTTCGCCACTTCATCTCTGTTTGTAGGACTGACAGGCATTTTGAGATTGAGCTTTATGAACATAAAGTAGTTGTCGTGTACGGTAGTCGTGACGGTTGACATACCAATCCTGCCCGCCTGCCGTCTGAAGCCTTCAGGAAGATTGACGTTTCTACCCTGCAGCCGAACGAATTGCCCATCTTTTCCACTGCGGCGGCCTTCGGCCTGTTGATAAATGGCATCGTGCGATTTGAGAAATTCGTAGTATTTGTCCATACTGACATTGGCGACGCCGATACTATTACATACCGCATAATCGTTTGGCTCGGTGTATTTAGCGCCGGCGTAAGCGGCGAGGTCGCCATAAGCGGTACAGTCCACAAATGATTTGGCGTAAAACGCCTCCCTTCCGGAGCGGCTTTCTGCTATCACGCCCTTAATCCGGGAACCGTCCATAATAGCGCCGGCCAAAAGTGTATTGACACAGACAAAAACGCCTGCTTCTACAAGCATCTCGAAAGTTACGAGTTTATAGATTTCGGTATCAATCGCGGTGCATACCGAATCGAAATCGTAACCTTTGGACATCTCGGCGTGTCCGGATACGCCGCCGACTTTTGCAAGGCGGTCGATAATCTCCTGAGGAATCCCTCGCACAACCTGACGCTTTTTTACTCCGGGGAAGGCCTTCCACAGGTTATAGAAACTATGAAGTGCGGTGCCGCCTTCTGTTACGGTCCCGCCCGGATAACCTTTTGCCTCTATCAATACGGTTTTCGCGCCCTGACGCGCTGCGGCGAGAGCCGCGACGACACCAGCCGTGCCTGCACCTGCAACTACTACGTCGAATTTCCTTACCGGCAATTTTTTCGCCGGCTCCTTATAATACTTTCCCAGAGGATTGCTGGTCTTTGTCATATTGGCTTCCGAGCAGCCGGTCAGAGCACCAATTCCAAGCAATATACTATGTTTATGAAAATCTCGACGATGCATTTTTGTCTCCTTTCGTAACCTTGTTATCGTAGAGTTCGGTCAAATTTCCTTGGCCTCGAGACTCTGATATTAGTCTGTTTTGTGGATAGAAGCAAGCGAAATGGGCTGGGGAGGTGTTTGGGCGGAGGTGAAATTGGGTTTGTTTGGGTTTGTATTGGGTTTGTTTTGGCATTTTATTGGCTTTAATTGGGTTTGATTGGGTTTGTTTTGGGTTTGAATTGGGTTTGTTTTTCCCGCGTTGACCAAGTGTCCATTTTGCATAATCCTTTGTTGAAACTCGGCTTACGTTCATTTTGACTTTTTGGAAATTGGGTTTGTTTTGCATAAAATGAGCGATTTGTAGTGCGCTCACTACAGTTGTAGAGGAGAAATTAGTGAAAAGTGAGCTAAAATGCCTAAAGTGAGCTAAAGTTTGATTCTCGATGCTCATGATTGGTAATTCCCCTAAGGGGTTTCCATTTTGCTCCAAGACTATTTACGAACGATGATTTTTGACTTGTATCTGCTGATACGAAAACGTGCGGTTCTCCGCTAAATACCTGCCATTTCTATGGCGACTGTAATTATACCAAACTGGCCCAAAATGTTCAATAAAAATATAACTTTTTTAATAAAAATATTCACCACGAAGGCACGAAGGGCACGAAGAGAAATTAGACGTAGATTAGGAACCAAGAAGCAAGACTCAAGACACAAGGCACGCTGGGAAATCAGTCCGAAACATTCAACCATAAGCCAAGAAGCCCCATACGGCTTATAATGCGTGCAAAACTATCTGATGAAAACACGTTTGGGTCCTTAATAAAAACCATCATTTCCCTCACGAGAAAAGCTTCATACTTAGACATCTCTCTATCATCACCATCATCCACCTCAACGCGCCCCTCCATTGCACCACTGATTAGAAATGCCTTCAGTTTGTCTCGTTGGTCTGAATGACTTACGTTTCCTTTATCTAAGGTCAGACGAGGCTTTTTTGTTTTTGCCACTTTAGCCTTTAAGCGACCAAGGAACGAATCACTTTCAAAAATTCGAATCTTCGGCTCAACACTCTCAGAAAAACCACCATGCTCCTGGTATATATCGTGTAGCAGTCTCACATCTCTTGCCTCATCAATAGACCTTAAAATCTTGGGCAAAAAGAATTTTGCTATTTCTCTTTTTGAATTTGTCTTGAATCCAGCCCAGGCCATCACTGGCACTAAGTTGGCCTCCCAAACATAAGCATTTTCAATAGCAGGTATTTTCTCACCATTATGTGTTACCCAAAGAGAAATTACCATCTGATCCGCGGCTTCCCTGAAAACTCTGCAGCTGAGGAAATCGTTTGCATCGTAGTTATTTTCTTTACAGAATTTCGCAATCTCAGTATCTAAGCTAAGTGCATAACTAATATACTCATTTTCGTCTATTACATTTTTCTTTAAGAGGTTTTTCGACAAAGTGTTATTATAAGAACCACGTTTGAACTTATGCCTGAGCGGACGAGAGTGTTTTTTCTTTTCTTTACGGTACATTTCATTGATTATGGCACTGTCGATTCCATATTGAAGATCAAGTGCCAGCGTCCTTGCAACAACATCGTTCGTCCTCTCCAGCCACTTGCGGGCCGATATTATCTTTTCAAGTGAAGCGCGGGAATCTTTTAGCCCCTTCTCAGGCACTTTTACTAATATCTTATAACTTTCTTCAGCAACACCGCACAAGATGTCCGCCTTCGCATCAGCCGACAATTTCTTGAAGTTCTGAGGAGAGTTTCCTTTTGGGATCAAAGGTTTTTTGTCTTTAATCTCAGCTCCATTGGCAACTATGCAAATTGTCAAACACAGAAACGCAAAACTTGTTTTCGATAAAGCATCCATAGTATTATCTCCTTTCATTAGATTTGCTAATCGCTCATTTCATCTCACCATTATAGCGGGTACTTGTGTCAAAAACCAACATTTTTACTCCAAAATTCTCAGTGTTATTGGTATTTTGAGAAAACCACACACAGACGGCGAATTTAAGGTGTATAGCGGTTTTGTTTGGGTGAATGTAGGGAGCCCCTTTTGTCCCCTCCATAGTCAAAATGGTGCGAAGTATCGAAGCCTACATCTGACGCCCAAATAAATTTGGGGGCTAAACACAAAGGCAACCCCGCCAACAAGTGACGGGGCTTTCGGAGATACAATGTCAACGTTGTGGTATTGTTCGAGGTGCCTTATAGTCAGGTAAGTAACTGGATTCCTGCCGGCCAATCAGGTAGGGGCAGGCCGGCCAATCAGGTAGGGGCGGGTCCCCCATCAGGTAGGGGCGAGCTTTGCAGGAATGACAAATGCTGTTTCCGCAACAGGTGTTAGTCTAATACTTTGAGCTTAATGTTGCGAAAAAATATAGGTGCCCCGGCGTGCTTGCCCTGCAGGCCGATATGCCCATGAGTGGGCAGCTCAGCAAAGGGCGTGCTCAGCCATGGAGGAATGTTGGTTCCATCAGGATTTTTTGCAGCACTCGTCCACAGGTCCATATTCATTTCAGTGACCATCCGGCTATTGAGCATGACATATATCATCTTATCCCTGCAGGTAATGGTGAAACGATTCCATTGGCCGGGTTTGTTCACCATACTTTTCGAGGGCGCCAAGTGGCCGAAGATGGCCCCGCAATGCCAGGTTTCGGGACTCTTCGCCCACTGTTCTGCAAAATCATCCGCGATTTGTATCTCTACGGAATTTGGAATCCAATTCTGCATATTGTTACAACAGACTATCACACCGCTGTTTGTGCCGTCTTCGGTCTTGAATTCCATGTCAATAATGAAATTGTCGTAATCCTTTTGGGTCCAGATGACCTGGTCTTCGCCGGCGGTAAGGACGCCATCTTCAAACGTCCAGATACCTTCAGGAAAAATGGCGTTGGATAAATCCGCGGCAAACAGGTCCTGCCATTGACTAACGTCCGGATGAGCTTTGGGTGGGACGGACATTTTCTCTTTGCAGGATTGCAGAAATACCAAACACCCAACCATTGTCAAAAAAATTGCCTTCTTCACTTTAGCTCCTTTCATAAATAGGTTTTGCTCTCATTTGCACTCACTGAAACATTATATGTTGACATTCTACATATTTACCTTGAAAGCTGCCACTGCAAAAAAGTTTTGTCCTTTCATATTTCATACCATCGCTGCTCACTTATGGCAAATGTAAGTCGTTTGCCCGCGGCACTGCGAGCGAGAGGAGTCGAACCTCCACGTCCCTAAGGACACAAGGACCTAAACCTTGCGCGTCTGCCAATTCCGCCACGCTCGCAAGTATTACTTGTCAAATAATCTCCCATCAAAAGGGGATATCTTCCGGGTCTTGTTGCGTTTTCGCTTCCGTCTCCGATATCTTCTCGATACGCTTCTCGGCTTTCTGCAATATTGCCTGGCAATGCTTAATCAAGGCCATCCCTCTTTCATACTGTTTGAGACTATCCTGCAGAGCAATTTCGCCTTTTTCAATTTTGCCGACAATACTGCCAAGCTCCTTGATTGCCTCTTCAAAGCTCAACTTGCCAATATCATCTTTTTGTTTTTTGTCTGCCATTTTTTCGAACCTTCACTTGTGCTTTTTTACTTTTTTGTTACCTCACTTTCAATGAAATTTTCATCTGTAAGTTCGGTATTCAGCAACTCTCCAATTTGCACATCATTTAGACGTTTGACTAATAAACCAGTCTTTTTGTTGGTAGTAATGCTGTATCCCCGCTGCAAAATGGATTTTGGGTTCAAGCCGGCCAAGCGGTTTATCTGAGCGGTGAACTGCATCCTACAGTCGTTAATGATTGCCGTTATCGCTGCATTTGCCTGATTTTGCAGATTATTCAAATCGACCGTTTTTTTTCGTAGGCTCCGATGCGGCTCGATTTTACGTATTTGCTCGGCGATTGCGTACAGTTTATTACGTGTATCAGTCAACAGATGTTTTACTGAACTTTGGAGCCTGATGCACAGCTCATCAGATTGTTGTTCTGCGCTGTGCAGCAGGAACTTGAGCTGGGAAAGCAGCCTGTTTTTGAGATTCTCTACGTGCTGCAAAACTTCCTGCATGTCCGGTACGGCGACAACTCCAGCTTTTGTCGGCGTTGATGCTCTGGCGTCGGCGACCAGGTCGGCGATAGTTGTGTCAACCTCGTGACCAACCGCACTAATAACAGGTATTTTGGAATCGAAAATTGCCTTGGCCAAGACTTCTTCATTGAACGCCCACAGGTCCTCTAACGACCCGCCACCGCGGCCGACAATCAGAATGTCGAGTTTGAGTTTTTTGTTTTGCCTGTTCACATCTCTGATTGCCGCTGCGATTTGCCCGGCGGCACCTTCACCCTGAACGGGGACGGGATAAAGAAAAAGTTCGGCAGGGGGCCAGCGGTTGTGGATGCTGTCTTTAATATCGTGGACCGCTGCGCCCGATTCGCTTGTCAATATTCCGATTCTTTGCGGGTATTGAGGCAATGGCTTCTTGTGTGCATCATCGAAGAGGCCCTGCGTTTCGAGCCGTTTGACCATCTGCTCGAAAGCTAATTGCAATGCTCCGACACCGGCCGGCTGCATTGATTCAACGTAGAATTGGAACTTGCCGTGTGGAGAATAGAGGTCTATATAACCTTTGGCAATTGCGGCCAGTCCGTTTTCAGGCTCGAATTTGAGCCTATCGAGTTTGCTTCTCCAGCAAACGCAGGGCAGCAGGGCGTTTTCATCTTTAAGGTCGAAATAGGCGTGGCCGCTTCGGGCGATGCTCCAGTTTGTTATCTGGCCTGCAATGGCCAAACGCGAAGGTAGATTATTTTCCAGAATCTCTTTTATTATCGAGTTAACCTGGCTGACCGTATATATCTTTGTTCTGTTCTGCATATCAGAGGTAATTATAAGCGTAAAATCCCCCATCATCAATTTGCAATTTGCGCAAAAGCAAAAGCTGTGAGCGATAACAACCGCTCACAGCTTTTCAGTTGATAAATGCTGTCCCGGGACTCTCACGGACATCCACTCAGCCAAAGCTGTGTAAAGATATCCAGATCGTAGAAGTCAACACTTCCGTCACAGTTCAGGTCGGAGTGGTTGTAACCCCCAGGCGGGCCGCTCCATGTCCAATCATCTGCGAAGTTTGCATAGTCCAGGAAGTTGATAATGCCATCAGAGTTGTAATCGGGGCAACAGAAACATTCATTCGGGTCCGTGAACAGGATAAACGACATATCCTCGGTGTCGCCGAGCTGGTCGAAAAGCTCATTCCATGACCACTCGCCTACCGCCGGGTCGAGATAGCCGGCAACGGCATCATCGTTGAACATGTGTTTATGGTTTGTCCAGCCCCAATCGTATAAAGGATCGGTGCCAGATTCGTACACCGCCACAACGCTGAGCCAGTAGATGTCGTTAATATCCTCTTGTAAGAACCAGTCCTCCTTTGGCAGCCGTACCGAATAGCGGAAGACGGGCTCTCTTCGTCGGCTGACAGTAGGCCCAGAACCGGCTACCCAGTTGAGTGCGTTTGCCATCAGTAGTGCCCCATCAGTAGATGAAACCCAGAAATCGCTTCGTGAGTCAGAAGATGGTGGAAAGAGTCCCAAATCTGCCCGCGGCACACCAGCGATAGTCTTGGTGGCCACCAGCGGCGTCAGCAACTGCGCGCTAGTATCATTCCAGTCGGCGATCCGGTTGAAGGTTGGGAATGGAGGAAGGAAGTACGGCCGGGCACTCGTGGTCCCGCCATCAAAGGTGGAGACACCCTGCATAATGGGATGCGTGGGGTCATGCACTGTTCCCAGGTTGGCTTGCGGAGGACCGTGCTGTTGAGTACGAGGAATCACATAATATCCTTGTGTGTCCCATCGACCTTTCATCTGAGCAGTGGGGTGTGGGAGGGGGCCTGAGCCATAACCGATTTCAAACATCGCGCACACCACGCCGCCGTCGGCGTCCACATAGTCAGCCATTACGTTGCCCAGAGCGGTTGCATCTGCATAGACAGCATCGCTGTATACCAACACGGCGTTGTAGGCCTGTAACTGTGCCAGTGTGGGGGTAATGGTATTTACGGTGATGATATCCACGGAGTTAAACTGCCCCGTGGCCAGGAGCTTGGCTTGAACGTCATTGTTCCATGACGGGACGGACGGCGCGCCACATATCGCTACGTTGATTCCTTCAGGGTGTTTGTCATAGCCGACCAGCACCTCGTCATAATTGTATGCCTTGTACTCCCAGATTGTCTCGTTTGGATGGCTGAACGGAATGGTCGAATCCTCGTCGGCCGGCACGTCCGTCCAGATGTTCAACAAGAAGTAATCCGGCTTAACCGGCAGAGGCATAAAGTCGCCGTGACATGGCTTGAATTCGTAGCCGATATATGAGCCCCACCATACGGCAGCCGTCACCGGTGTTTTTCGCGTACATTTCCAATCGTCAGCGACGAGACGGTCGATGATAAAGTCAGTTGTTACTCTATCGGTTGTAAGCTCGAATGCCAAGTCCATGCTCTCCGGATAAAATGGGTGCTGTGGCGGATAAATCAGTTCCTCCCACGGACCGTTATACGGCTCCGTAGCTATAACCCAGGCCGCATCATCAATATTGTGCTCTATCGATGTCTTCCAGCCGAACCTGACTTCGGGGTTCTGCATCACGTCCAGCGGCTGGGCCTGAACATCCAGCCAGTAGATGACCGGGTTGTCGGGCGAGCCCTCCTGGACGAATGGGTCAGTCGGGAAGAAGCTGTACTTGTAGACCATCTCGTGGTCCAACTGCCAGAACTGATTTATGCAGGGCATATAGTAGCTCTCCCTTGGTGCTGTCATCGGCTCAACGTAAAACTCGCCAGGCCTGAAGGTCTGCAACCACTTCTTATCTCCGGGCATACTCCATGGGTTGGGATTACGCGGGTCGCCGATGGGCAGGTCCTCGTGGAAACTCAGGGTGAATTGCACCTGCGCTGCGTTTGGCAGGCCGGTATCGTCCGTCGGCAGCCTATCGCCCCACCATGAGCCGTAGATGTGAATGCCGGTAATAGGTTCGGTTGTAATGCATTTAAAGTCGTCCGCAAGAAGCTGCGGCAGGTAGCGCATGCTCATTGGGTCGAACGTTGCATCCACATCGACACCCATCTCGGTCAAGTCCGGGTTCTGGATCCACTTTATCACGTTCTCTGTGGTTGTTTCCACTCTGGCCATGGATTTTTCATCCTCGTAGTGCGGCCAGCGTCGGATGCCGGTGAATGGCTGCTCCCACTTGATGTAGTTCGGGTCTGTGTCAAGCTCAAAGGCGACATCGAAGCTCTCGCCATATATTGGATCTTTAATTGGCGTAATCGACCAGGGGTCCAGCACAATACCCGGCTCAAGCGGTCCATTATGCCAGAACCTTACGGCATCGTCCATCCAGCTCCACGGGCGTGTTTTCCAACCCCACGGATACGGAATGTCGGCAATGTCGGGGGAGTAGATTGCTGCAATACTAAGCCAGAAGACGTCATCTTTAGTATCATCAAGGTAGTCAGCCTGCCAGAAGACCTCGTTAGGCTCCAGATACAAAGTGTATTGATAGGCAATATCTTCAGGATAGAAATCGTGATAGAAATCTGTCCCGACCTCTTCGACTTCGACGCGGTCTGCAGGCACTTTAACCTGCCACAGCATCTTCTCCGGGTAGCTGTAATCAGCAACGGCACCTTGAGGAACATTAGTCCAGAATCCAATCTTCCATCCAATTGGTAGAACAGGCGGTGTTGTTCCCGGTTCCACGAAGCCATAATGCGAACCCCACCAGTGTATGCTGGTTATCGGCATTGTTCCCAAACATCTAAAGTCGTCCGCAACGAGTGGGTCCCGGGTCGGATCAATCTGGTCTATATAAGATATTTCGTCCCAGCCGGAATAAACGGGTATTCTGCTGTCCGGGTCGACCTCGATGGGCGGTTGAGACCACTTCAGATGTGGTACCGGCTGTTTTGGTGGTATCTCTTTGGTAGTCAGCTCAAAGGCAAGGTCCCAGGAATCGTCCCAGGATGGCCAGTAGATGGGGTCGCCGCTATTGTACACACTGCCGAGTACTGGTGCCGTTGGGTCCCAAATGATGACGGCATCGTCCGGAGCCAGCGACTTGGGGTCACGTCGTCGTGTTTTCCAGCCCCACGGGTATTTCACCTCACTTCCGGCAGGATACCTGGCAGCGATACTGAGCCAGTAGATATTGCCGCCGGGTTTCTGCTTGAACCAGTCCTTCTCGAGCAGGTCCTGCTCAAATTTGAAGCAGGCCTCCGGCAGTATTGCCTGGTACGGCGGTACGTCTGGTATACGTGGGTCGATGTCCCATCCGACGAACTCACAGGTGAATTCTTTGCAGTCGGTCTCCCAAATGACTTTTCCGGGATGGCTGAAATCACTTGTCCCCGGAGTGCCTGGTACATCGGTCCAGATGGCGATGTGGAACGACTCCGGCACCACCGGAGGTTCGTCCTCGCAAGACCAACCGATATATGAACCCCACCAGTGAATGTCTGTTACGGGGCTGTCGGTGTCGCAGAACCAATCGTCTGCGGCGATCTGTTCCCAATTGTAGACCGAAAGCTGGTTCCAGCCTTCGTAGGCCGGCGGCTTATAAGGCTCAGGCGGCTGAGACCACTTGACATACATCTCTCCTACCCCGGTGCTGGTAATAGCAAAGGCCATATCACTGTATCTTTCCGGGTCAGCCGTCCAGACGATGGTTTGCCAAGGTCCGGGCACCGGCGGTTCAGTCCGCATTACTGCGCCGCAGAGATAACCAAAGGGTGATGGTCTTGTGCTTCGTGCTGCTTCCTGCCATCTCCATAAGGGGGGATCCGCCGAGTCGTTCGCAAAGGCTGTAATGTCGAGCCAATAATCCTGGTCAATCTCTTGTGGGAATGGAGTTGGAAGGTCGTACTTGTAAAGGTATATCCTGCTTCCCTCGTTATTTACCAAGCCAGTATCAATCTCAGTGAGTGCCGTAAATGGAACATTGTATCCAACGATTTCTGTCGGTTGGGGCATGCATGCAGCAACCGCGACAGTATTGTGAATGCTGAGGTGGAAGCTGCGTACACCGGACCCTCTCATTTCATTTCCGAGCGGATCTGTCTCATAGTTTCCGTACCAGTGCAGGTCTGTTACTACTCCGCCCTGACACGTCCAATCGTCTGCTATGGTTATATACGAGTAGTACCCTGAAGTGTCCTGAGAGTCGTGACAGTGCAGACCCGGCAACTGCGGGTCTGGCAACTGCTCCCACTTAATATTCTGTTCGATATGTATCGATGTCAGCTCAAATGCCATGTCCCAGGAGTCGGTCTCGGTCGGCCAGAAGATAGGTTTGCCCTGCTCATACTTATCGCCGATGTGGGGATTCGTGGGTATGTTTATCTTGACGGCATCATCGTTGAAGATTCGCGGCCGTGTCTTCCATCCCCACGGATTGTCCACAATCGCGCCGGCAGGGTACTTAGCTGCAATACTAATCCAGTAGATGGCCGGTATCCCATCCGGCTGTGGATGCTGGTAGAAGTATTCCGCTTCCGTCAAATACTGGTTGAAGTAGAAGCAGGCCTCGTAGCAGCCTGTCCGCGGGTCGTAGTCCCATCCGACAAACGAGCCCTGGAAGTTGCTGCAGTCGATTTCCCAGACAACTTCATTGGGATGGCTGAACGTGCCTGGATCAGTCGGATCCGGGTCCGGTGTATCGTTCCAGATGGTAATGTGGAAGCTGTCCGGCATCATCGGCGGGACTAAATCTGTCCAGCCCTGGAAGGAGCCCCACCAGTGGATGTCCGTAATTGGGTCGTCGTTTTCACAAGGCCAATCGTCAGCAACAATCTGGTTGCCATTGTACTCAGAAATTTCATTCCAACCATAATAGAGGTTGTCGGGTTCGGTCGGGATAGGCGGCTGACTCCACTTGATGCGTTTTTCCAAAGCCGCGGCACCCATTGTGGCCACATCGTCGCCACCAAATTGGCCTATACCCCTGTCGATTACCTGGATATTGTGCGGCGTATTCGCAAGGTCTTTAACGATGATTAAGGCAGTTTCAGCAGCTCCTGTCGTGCCCATGTCAAGCTTGGCGACCGACGTGCCATCGACAAAGACCTCGGCCAGACCGTCGTTACCGTCACCAACGAGATGTATGGAAACAGCGTTGCTGGCTACCGTTGTTGTAGTCGAAATCCACTGGTCTCTCCGGCGCATCCAGATTTGGTCGGCGTTTCCGTCGATATTAGTTGGGTCGCTAACAGTCCAGTCATCGTACCAGGGGGGTGAACCGGAAGCATAGTCGGCATCCCGCCATTCTTTAATGGCATACTCTTTGACCGTTTCGGTGCCTGCCAATGGGTTTTCGAATTCAAGGTCGTTAAACGGCAGGCCCAAGGTGATTTCGGTGTTTGCCGACTGAAATATGATTGTAACTGCCACAGCCGGTGAAGCCATCAGGCCGACAAGGCCACATACAACAGTACAAACAATCGACAATTTCAGCTTCATCTTTTTCATAATTACATACTCCACAAAAATTTGAAAAGTTTATGCTTTATGACTCGTTCTCCGGCGACGGCCGCCGAAGCTCTCTTCGATGTTCAGATGACGTGTTCTTTTTAGGTACGAAAGAGTAAGATAAAAAAAAACCATTGCTGACACTCCTCGCGAAAGCACAATAATCAATCCTCAAGTTTACCAAGCTGTTCCCTTCGAGTCAAGAAAAAAGTTAGCAAAAAGACCAAGAATTTTTTTGAAATAATGTTATAAGTAATTTTTATAACTTCTATAAGTTACTGTGAACTCAAATTTGACAAGTTGTTTTCTGCAATTAGATACATTTAGTCAGGCGTGTCAATTTTTTCTGCAGCTTCTTCGGCAAGTAACTTAAAGAGCCTGACTGTAAGTATTTTCTTTATAATCGGCATTTTGCATAGGAAACTCCAACCTTAGTTTGCTATGTCCAAGGGCCGAAAGCAGATGCGTAATTTCCTATAATAAGTGCTTGTATGATACTGGTATAGGCACAAAAGATAACAATACGAAGGAGAATTATTCACGGCCCGCCCCGCACCAATTGAACCCGCATCAATGAACTCAGACTCATCCAAGTGCAGTTCTTTCACTGAAGGACAATTGGTGCGGGGTGAGAAGTTCAGCGTTTTATGTTAAGTTTGCTGAGAAATTAACGTGGTAAGGAAGGGGAACGCAGCTATTGAACTAAAACCGCCCAATAGGCTCGCGACGGGCACCGCAGCGTAAGTTTGCTCTTGCCTTCCAGGCGTTGAGCGTCCAACCATCGTGACTTCATTATATCCAGCCACCGGACTGTAGTTGACTTACTTCTCGTGCCTGTATCGAGGATGACGTTACCGCCATTTGGGAAATAGACCGCGTATTCCTTACCCGGATTTGCGATACAGTAAGCTTCGTTGGTTTTTCTTTCCGACAGCAAATCGTTGCGAGGCGCACAGGCGAAGATATTCATCTTATCAGTAAGCATCCTCATACTCCGGATATTCGCTTGCGCCTTTTTGCTCAAGCCCAGCCCCGCCGTTGGACGGTGGAACCGTGACGATGCCATCCCGCCGAAGATATTGCGCCAGAAACGCTCCATCCCATCGCGGTCGCTGCCGAACCGTCCGTACTCATCGGCCCCATAGATTTTCACGTTGTTCAGCGGGCGAACATTGTCAGCTATCCGTGTTCGCTGACGCTGCGCATTGTCCCAGTGCTTTTGTCCCTTCTGATGGTTGTTCTGCGAAATATCGACAAATGAATAGGTCTCCGGATGGTCAAACGTGGCGCTGTGCATCAAATGGGCCAGGTCCCAGGAGTCCCACATCTCGGTGGTATGAACATGAATGCCGGCCGCTTTGGCTTTTGACTTGATGTGTTCGGACCAGTACTTTCCCCACTCGTCCGTTACCGACGTTTCGTTGTCCATACAGTAGAGGACGTTGCTGAACTTCAGCGAAAGGAGAAGCATTTTGTCAACGAACTTTTGCTGGAACTTTAGCACGGTTTTCCGGTTTCTTTCCGCCGGCACCGACCAGAAAAAATTGTTCTCGCAGCGCGTGGGATGGCTGTTGACCTGTTCGGGCAGCCCTGTTTCCTTAGCGGTGTAGTTGACGTTTTTCTTCGGGTTGAACGGATTGACTGCCCAGTTGTCCCTATAATAGTCGAATGTCGCCCAGAGCTCTATCTGTACGATGATGTCACGCTCTTGGGTCAATTTGAGCATTTTCTCGAAGCGGTTCCAGTATTCGTTGTTCCATTTATCAAGGTCATATTTTCCATTGGCGAGTTTCTTGAACGGCTGGACCTCAAAGCCTTTGTCGTTACGGGAACTCATAGTATTGCGGATGTAGTTGCCGCCTGTGGACTTGAGAAGGTCCAAGTGCTCCTTCAGGTCTGGAATCTGGAATAGACTATCGTCTTTGGTGCCGCCGAGTAAAAGCACAGGTTTGCCGTTATATTGCCAATAGGCCCGGTTCTTTGTGTAAATCTCTATCCTCTTTTTCTGAGCTGCCAGAGCCTGGGTGGAAACAGGCCACAGCGTCAACGCTGCAAATACTATCGGGAGCCATTTGAATCCTTGCCTTAATGTTCTCATAATTAATCCTTCCAATGAACAAGATGAAGATAGTTTGTGTTTTTCTGTTTCTGCGATTATAAAGCAAAATCCTTCAATCATCAATTCAAAATCCTCGGATTTGGTATTCGTATTGTGTAACGAAAAGAATTTGCCACAAAAAGGCACAAAAAAGACTGCCACAGAGGACACAGAGAAGGTGGAGAAAAAGGTGCGAGAATTGACAGTAATTTTTTAGACGCAGATTGACGCTGATTTCGCAGATGGTGAATGGTGAGTAGTTAAATGACGGATGGTGAGTGGTGTGTCGTTGTTAGTATCGAGGGTGAATTTGGCTTTAATTGCTGAAAAAATACACAAAAAAGTCCGATAATTTGTTTGACATTTTCTCTGCATTATATAAAATGCCGTTAATTTGATATATTTGGTAGGATGGGTGAGAAGCTTCTGTTTATCAGCCGGTAAGCTTTCCCCCCACGAAAACGTCGCATTTTGTTGTGAAAATATTAACAATTTTTTTAGGAGGTCGAAAAATGGCTAGAAAAAGAAATCTAAAGAGGTCGCTTGTAATTGCAGTATTTTTGTTGGCGGTGGTTGGTATGAGCTGTCCTGTGCTGGCTGTGTCCTGGAAGGTTACGCAGGTTACCGACAACGATGACTACGATTGTAATCCCCAGATATCGGGATCGAATGTGGTATGGGAAGGCGAGGACGGTAACGACCGGGAGATATTTTTCTGGGACGGCGACCCGACCAGCGAGCCTATCAATATCAGCGACAACAGCTACGACGATTTTAGTCCACAGATATCAGGCTCGAATGTGGTATGGGAAGGTGAGGACGTCAGCGTCGGGGACCAAGAGATATTTTTCTGGGACGGGACCACGATTACCCAGGTTACCGACAACAGCTA
>DUZJ01000055.1 GCA_013349615.1 Planctomycetota bacterium
ATGATTAACAGAGACTCTTCGGTCAGCAATATGCGCCGCGTATTTCGCCGGAGCGGTCAGCCGGGTTTGTTTGAGGACGGGATGATAAAGGTCCGGCAGGGCTTGACGACCATAGAAGAAGTGCTGCGCGTCACGGAAGTCTACAGCGACGCATCAGAAGCAGTCTCAGACAACAACCTGAAACCCATTCAGCATAAGGAACACAAGAGCAAGTAGGTGGTAGGTTTTTTCCGTGAGCAAACCAGAGAGTTGGATTTGTTATTATGATTATGTTTAAGAAATATGTTATCCCTGGTTTAGTACTATTAGTTGCCGGCGCCGCTGTGCTTGGATGGCTCCTCGCCCAGGAAAGAAAAGAACAGCAGAAGGCTTCTTCCTATAAGTTGAAGTATGGTTCAGAACCGGGTGAGCATCTCAAGCAATACAATGAATCGTTGCAATTAGCTCTGGACAAATATGGTAAAACGAAAACAGAAGCTCAGCTAAAGCAGGAACAACGGGAAAGGCTCAAAGCTGACCTGAACAAATTGGCCGCAGGTAACAAAGAGGCTTATCCCTTTGCCGACATTCTTTACGGCGAGAACTGGCAAAAAGAATTAAGCAAATACAAAAAGCGAAAGGAGCTGAGGGAGTTAATCTTTACCGGCTCTATTGTGTGTACGTTTACAGGGGGGGCTATTTTAACCTGGTGCCTGTTACTATGGACAGGTCGGCCCGTTATTAAAGCATCCTCTCATCTGAGAACAATTGTCGCCGATTTTTTCAGAAGCCGAAATAGAAGCAAAGATAAAGAACCGGTGCAGGCCAATGCAAAAGCGAAAATAAAACCTAAGGCCCAGGCTGAACAAAAAGTCGGAGTTGATAGTGTGCCAATAGAAGGCCGAACAACTTTTGGTCGGCAGGAGAAACGCAAGGAACCGCGAGGCCGGCCTGCGTTACTTTCACATGTACTCAGAAATTCAGGCTGGCAGAGTTTTGAAGCGAATTCCGCCGGCCAGGGTGAGCAGACTCTTCCACAAACACATAATTCGGCGAAAAACGGACCCGGCGTTGAAAATTCAGCTAAAAATACTGAGAAAATTGACGTGTTACTTTCAGATGAAAAATCCACCGAGGATGTGGAGTCGTTAAAAGCCGCAGCGGAAAGTGTGAACATAAGTACCAAACTTGAAGATTCGCTCAAAGCCCAAACTGAAAATCTGGAAAAACAGATGGCGGAATTCAAACAGATGGCACAGGGCGTTCAGCAAGCCGCAATTGAGCAATCAAAACCGCTCAACGGCACCCTCAGCGAGCTCACTCAGCAGGTGTCAGCCATTCGTGAATACGCTGCCTCTCAACAGGATAGAATGAAAAAACTTCAGGACGGTTATGACTGGAACATAATGAGAACTTTTTGCCTGCGCGTTATTCGCTGTATTGACAATCTTGAAAGTCGTATTGGTCGGCTGAAAGAAAAGGATATCGAAGTAGCAGACCTTGAGGAAGTAAGGGATGAGCTGGTCTTTGCTTTAGAGTCCAGCGGCGTTGAACAATTTGAGCCTGAAATAAACAGCGATTATCACGGGCAGGAAAAGTATGCAGAGGCTGTCAAAGAGAAGGAATGCTGCGATGACTCAAACAGAGAAGGCAAAATTGCAAATGTAATCAGGCCAGGTTATCAATACTTTATTGATGACGAGAATTTCAAGGTAGTACGTCCAGCTCAGGTCAAGCTGTTTGGTTAGGTTTATTAAAGAGCTTCATTTTGCAATAAGTCGCAAAATGAGAACACAAATGAGATACGAGGGTCTAAAATGGCTAAAAAGGTATCTAAAACAGAAAGCATAGTAGGTATAGACCTCGGAACTACATTCTCAGCATTAGCGATTCTCAATGCAATCGGTAAGCCGGAGATAATCCCGAACGCTGATGGTGAGAGGCTCACGCCATCCGCGATTTTCTTCGACGAAGAGAACTCTGATGTAGTCCGGGTAGGCGTTGAAGCGATAAATTCACGGCATCTAAATGCTGAACGGTCCGTCCGCTGGATAAAGCGGAATATGGGAGATGCGGATTATTGCAAGAATATTGATGGGAAGGACTGGACGCCTGTGGAATTATCCAGTTTGGTCCTGAAAAAGCTCAAACAGGACTGCTCCGCCGAACACGGTGAAATCCATGATGCCGTTATTTCGGTTCCCGCTCACTTTGACGAAGTTCGCAGAAAAGCGACTATGGACGCAGGCATTGCAGCCGGGCTGAACGTGATTGGAATTGTCAACGAGCCGGTGGCGGCTGCATTATATTATACTACAACACGCAACGTTTCGGGAAAAATCCTCGTATATGACCTTGGAGGAGGCACCTTCGATGTAACCATAATGGACGTCAAGGAACATCAAATGGACATTATTTGTTCACAGGGCGACCATGCACTCGGCGGAACCGACTTCGACCAGAAAGTATTAGAGATGCTGGAGCAGAACTACAGGGACAAGTTTGGTGCCGAGCTGATTAACTCCGATGAGGACAGGGCAAAGTATGAAGACGAAGCCGAGGATATTAAAAAGACATTGTCACGGCGCGCCTCTGCGAAGAAAATGCTCTACGGCCCGGCAGGCAACACGAGAGTAGAAATCAAAAGAGAAATGTTCGAGGAAGCTATTTCTTCATTGATAGCTCGTACTGATATCATGGTGGAAGTGGCCCTTGAGGAGGCAGGTGTTGAACCTTCCGGTATCGATAAGGTACTGTTAGTAGGCGGCAGCACCCGGATTCCATTAGTCCAGAAACACCTGGAAAAAACGTTCGGTTCCGCCCCCGAGATTACAGTTAATGTGGACGAATGTGTCGCACTCGGTGCTGCTTTACACGCCGGATTGACACTGCTTAGAGAAAAGCCGGAGGTGGTGCCGGCAGGAATTTCCAGCGGGCTCAAAGATATTGACCTCACGGATGTTTGTAATCACAGTTATGGCACTATTTGTGCTCCCATTGACAAGGAAACAGGCCGACGCACAATTCAGAATCGTATCATCCTGAAGAAAAACACACCACTGCCCTGCGAAACTTCAAAGATGTTCTACACGATGTCTAAGGGACAAACAGAGGTTGAGATAACCATAACCCAGGGAGAAGATACGGCTCCTGAGTATGTAAATAAGGTTGCAAAGCACAGGCTTAAGCTTCCTCCGGACAGGCCGGCAGAACGTCCAGTCAAAGTTACTTACAGCTATGATGTAAACCAGAGAATGCACTGTAAGTTTGAGGACATCGAGTCGGGCGGAGCTCTTGAGGTCGACCTCTGCTTAGACGAAGACGGCACGATGTCCGAGGGCGACACAAAGCAAAAGGGCAATCAATTCAAGCTGATGAAAGTCGAATAGCAATCTCAGCGGATATGCAAATGGGTGAACTTGCGATCATAACTCTGATTTTAGTGCTAACGGCTGTAGTAATGTTTTTTTTTGTTTTGTCCGGGCAAATCCGCTCACACAAGTTGATTAGTCACTGCAACTTTCAGGGATTGATTAGTCGCCTCAGATTTCCAACTTTAAGTAAAGCAGGCTCTATCCGCATTGCCGAGTCTTCAGCACTGCCCGACTTGAGGGTCTTTAATTGTCGCGTACAACCAACAAGACAGATGGAGGACAGCGGCGTTTCTGATGCTTTTACCGTGCAAATTGCCGGCGCAATTCGCGCTCCCAGCGATATGCACTATACAACTTTGCAGGTTTCAATCACAGATGTTACAGATGGAGCTCACGACGCCAAACCGGTACACAGCACCGTGAAACAGTGGCAGTTGCAGGACTCGCCGGTCTTTTGCTACAGTGCTGACATCGGTAAAGTCCCCAAGCAGGTCACCACTCTGTTAGATTGGACCACCGTTGCCCAATTACAGCTTGACTGGCTGTTGTTCCCGCACAAAGGAAAGAGAAACTTGCAGCTCAGCATATCAATACTATCCCGCCGGAACGGCGAACAGCTTGCTTGTGCCACATGCACTTTTAGTTATGACAATCCTAAGTTTGGCTATATGGAATTACAGGAAAAGAACCAGCGGGTCAAAACCCTGGCAGTGGCACTGGCATTTGCTGTCAGCGCCGCGGATGGTAAACTATATGACTGCGAGGTTGAACTCATAAAAAACTGGGCAAGAGACAACTTTGATTCTACTCAGGTCTCTTATAAGGGACGCCGCAAATTAGAGAGGGCATTGAACAAAACCATTGCCTTTTTCCGCGACGGCAATCAGCTCGACACTTATACAATTTGTAACGAAATCGTTGATATTGCGCCACTCGTGGAGCGCTATGACATTTTAGACCTTTGCCTGCATGTGGCACGGGCCAATGGTGTCGCTGCGGCTGAAGAAATAGCTCTTCTGAAAAACCTGGCAGACTGGCTCGAAGTTGACACGAACAGGTTTCGTGACATGGTGGAAAGAACCCTGCCGGTCGGCATCCATGAAGTTAAGGATGAGGAAGTTATACTTGGGCTCAGTTCGGATATGAGCAAAGAAAAAACCCGACGTCAGCTAAATAAACAGTTCTGCAAATGGAATTCGAGAGTAACAAATTCCAACCCCGAAATTCAAAACCAGGCTGACCAGATGCTCAACCTCATTGCTGAGGCAAGGCGAGAATACATAGGCCAGGATACGCCCCGATGAATATCCCCGGCGGCGAGGTCTTTTTAACGGTAGTTATGAAGATAACTACGATTTCCGTAATAAGGCACTTCCATCTGTCAAGACAAAAAACCGGCAACCTCCATCGTTAGCCGACCAATCTGCTGATATAGCTTGTCCTTTTTCCGGGCTTGCTCTTCGTTGTTTTTTGTGCATCGGTATGCCGGTATCCCGGGCAATAGTTCCAACACCTTTTTCTTCTACTTCGAGAATAGAGCCAAAACAGATGAGATAAAATATTATTTACATGTCCCATTTGGTTATGTATGGTGTGTTTGGCCATAGGTGAAAAGTGGGGAGAAAAGTTGACCAGGCCCAGAGTTATCACGATTATTATGTTCTGTTTGAATTAATAAGGACGTTAATCAATGGCGGCAAAAACAGGTTTTGATAATGAAAAGTATTTACAAGAACAGACGGAGGCCATACTTGAACGGGTTAGTCAGTTTAACAACAAGCTGTATCTGGAATTCGGCGGGAAACTTCTGTTTGATTATCATGCGGCACGGGTGCTTCCCGGCTTTGACCCCAACGTTAAAATGCGCTTGTTACAAAAAATACACGACAACATAGATGTTATTCTGTGTATTTATGCCGGGGACATTGAGAGAAAAAAGGTGCGGGCCGACTTCGGCATTACCTATGATTCAGACGCGCTGAAAACAATCGATGACTTCAAGGAATGGGGCATCGACGTTACAGCGGTGGTCATTACGCGCTACGATAACCAGCCCTCTGCCAGGGCGTTCAAGAACAAGCTTGAACGGAGGGGAATAAGCGTTTATACACACAAATTTACCAAGGGTTACCCTACGGATATCGACACCATCGTAAGCGACGAAGGTTACGGTGCAAACGAACCGATACATACCAAAAATCCAATCGTAGTTGTGACCGGACCCGGTCCGGGTAGTGGTAAACTGGCCACCTGCCTCTGCCATTTGTACCATGAATACAAAAACGGCAACGAGGCCGGGTTTGCCAAGTTCGAAACATTTCCCATCTGGAATCTGCCGTTGAAACATAAGGTAAACGTTGCCTACGAGGCCGCAACTGTCGACCTCAATGATGTAAATGGTATCGATTGTCACCATTTGGAAGCGTACAATGAAAAAACGGTCAACTACAATCGCGATATCGAAGCTTTTCCACTCCTGAAAAGAATCATAGAAAAAATCACTGGCAAGGAATCCTTTTACAAATCTCCGACTGATATGGGGGTCAACCGTGCCGGTTTCGGAATCGTGGATGACGAGGTGGTTCAGGAAGCCGCCCACCAGGAGATCATCAGGCGGTATTTCAGGTGTGTCTGCGAATACGCAATGGGTTTCGTGGAAAGAGAAATACTTCAGAGGTCGGAACTTATAATGAAAAACGTTGGTGCAACCGTGGAAGACAGAACCGTGGTATTACCGGCCCGACAAGCTGCACGAAAAGCACAGGAAAGTGGCAAGGGCAATGAGGGCATTTTTTGCGGAGCCGCAATCGAGCTCCCGGACGGAACCATTATTACCGGCGAGAATTCTCCGTTTATGCACGCGGCGTCGAGCCTTGTTATCAACGCCACTAAGCATCTTGCCGGTTTGCCGAAAAAAATGCATCTTTTGCCGCAGAATATTACCGATTCTGTACAATTCCTGAAAAAGGAAATCATGAACGGGAAAATGATTAGTCTTGACCTCGAAGAAACATTAATCGCCCTGAGCATCAGTACCATATCGAATCCCGCCGCCCAGATGGCTGTCGAGCATTTGAAGGAGCTCAAGGGCTGCGAAGTTCATATTACTCACATTCCTACAACCGGCGATGAAGCCGGGCTAAGAAAGCTGGGTGTTAATCTTACTTCAGACCCTGATTTTTCTTCAAAAAGACTTTTCATTAACTGAATGCCGTGACGGCTGTGTTTTCGTTGTTGGGAAGTCCGTGTGCCGTCTTGCCGGCCAAAGCTGTATGGTTGATGGGAATTAAGTGGTCTCCGGAGACCTTCATAGGCTCTCGTCGTTTCTGCTTCTCGCTCCACATGCTACTGAGAGCGGATTGTGGATCCATGCGTCAACGGTTTCGACCAAGCGGGTACCTGTTATGAAATCCGCCCCAGGATGCGGCCCAGAGAATCCGACGTATGGTAAATCAAGGCCTCCGGATAGTGTGGATAGGGATGGAAATACTCAAAGGTAACGTATCCACGATACCCTACCTTATCTAATTCCTCCATTACGGCGGGCCAATTTGTAGTGCCGTCCAGCAGCGGGCGAAACGTTTCCAGTGAATAGTCGGTGCTCTTCTTCGAGAATTCCTTGAAGTGGATATTCTTGATGCGTTTACCCATTAACCGTACCCAGTGCTCAGGATGCTGGAATATCGAGATATTTCCGGTGTCGAAATGAATCTTCACATGTTCACTTTGGAACGAGTCGACAAAATCGTTCATTTCCATCGGCGTCATAAGATAACCGTTGAAGAAAATGTTTTCGATGTTCAGAGAGACCTTTAGTCTTTCGGCCTGGGAGGCCAGCTTTTTGACGGCTTCTCTGGCGCGGCGATCGCAAACATCGTTGGGCACCGGCTCATAATCGTCCCGCCAGGGAATATGGACCGCACCCGGCACGAGCAGCACGTTTTCCACGGCGAGGTCGTGAGCGGCATTCGCGATTTTTCCGGCCAGCTCGATACCTTTCGCGCGTTTGACCGGGTCGTTGCTGGTCAAAGGATAAGGCCAGAAAAGAAAAGAGCAAAGCCCGCTAATCCGGATGCCGATTTTGTCGGCTAACCGTCGAATGTCGCGGTAGTCTTTCGTTCCTGACTTAGGCGAAAGGTCATTCTCTAAGTCGTAGTTCAATTCAATACCGTCATATCCGGCGTCCTTGGCTAACTGAAGGCATTCCTTCAAATTCATTCGTTCCGGATATGGAAACGCCCACTGGTTGATGGATTTCTTCAGGGCATAGCGTTTGGGTGAAGCCTTTCGAGGGTCGGGCCTGCGTTTCGTCGTCCCCGCCCGAGCTCCGCTCGAAAACGCCGCTGCGCCGGCAGAAGCGAGCACCGCCTTGATTGCGCTGCGACGCGTCAGACAATTGTGTCCCGGCGGCAAGACCCTCTCTTGCGAATTAGTTTTGTGTTTATTTTTTGGCAAATATTCCATAGGGATAGACCCTTTCATAATACAAATGATATCATGTTTTGGATGTCCTATCTGACATTTCACGTTTACGGCCGCTCAGCGACATCTCTGAGCTTTATGTCCAATAAAATATCAAGATTCTCCTGATACTGCAAGCATTTTGACCGCTTCCCGGCAGTTTATCGTGTAGAAGAACCACAGAAACACGAATTTGGTGGCTGATTGCAATTGCCAAAACCAGCACAAGACAGACTGGAATTCGACGGGCGATTCGAGTATCATGATTATCCAAAGGCATTTTGGCCCGACCGGCAGAGAGTTAAATGGTAGCAGTGTATTTTTTTCCATCCCTTAGTAAAGGAACATAAATTATGCTGACAGAAATGAACGCAATGCAAAGGAACCACCCAGGGATTGTTTTGATGACAATTTGCCTTGTTGTTATTTGCTCCGGTTCGTGTATTGAACGTGAGCAGAGAGCTTTAGGCATCCAGGGTTCTTCGTGCAAATACTTCAAGATTCAGGTTGTGGACCGACAGACCGGGCGGGGAGTGCCTTTGGTCGAATTGCGAACAACCAACAACATGAAATACTTTACGGACAGCCATGGAATCGTTGCTTTTTATGAGCCGGGCTTGATGGACAGGGACGTCTTCTTCTTTGTTGAAAGTCACGGTTACGAATTCCCGAAAGACGGATTTGGCTTCCGTGGGAAAAGGCTGAAAACTTTGCGCGGAGGCAGCGCAATTATCAAAATCGACCGGCTCAATATCGCTGAGCGACTTTATCGCGTTACGGGCCAGGGAATATATCGTGACAGTATCCTCACCGGGCATCCGATTCCGTTACAAAATCCGGTACTCAATGGCCAGGTAACCGGACAGGATTCAGTTTACACATGTATCTATCACGGCCGGTTGTTCTGGATGTGGGGCGACACGTCAAGACCTTCGTATCCGCTTGGTCATTTCGCTATGGCCGGCGCCGTTTCGGATTTGCCTGGGAAAGGAGGGCTGGACCCAGCGATAGGCGTTGAGCTCGAATACTACGTCGACGAAAACGGATTCAGTAAGAAAATGTCTCCTTTGAAGGAGCGCGGTATGGTCTGGCTTGACGGATTATTGACCGTTAAGGATAAAGGAGGCAGACAACGAATGGTGGCCAAATATGCGCGAATGAAGAGCCTCGGTGAAGCGTATGAACGTGGACTTATGGTTTTCAACGACGCGACGGAGTTGTTCGAGCCGCTGGTGCGTTCGAGCATAGATTACCTGCCTTATCCGGCCACCGGGCATGCTTTCAGCGTGAGTGTGGACGGGCAGAAATATTTTTATTTTGGTACTCAATTTCCTTTAGCTGTCCGTATGCGTGTCAGGGCTGAGTGGGATGATGTTATCGACGTCAACCTTTACGAGGTGTTGACCGCCCTTGAACCAAAGAAGTCCACCAGCCGGCGCGCACCACGGCTGGACATGGGCGAGGCAGAGACGCCCTACCGCTGGGTGCGTTTTGGGGAGCTAATGGGTAATGACGCATCTGCAAGAACTGCCGTCATTAAGGCGCTGAGGCAAGAAAAGAAGGATGTGCATCTGTACGATATAGAATCGGGCAAGGAAATCTCTCCTCACGGCGGGACGGTTTATTTCAATGCCTACCGGAAAAGATGGATCATGCTCACAGTGCAACAATTCGGTGAACCATCTTTTCTGGGCGAGGTCTGGTATGCGGAAGCCGACACACCGGTTGGGCCGTGGGCCTATGCCAGGAAGATTGCAACGCATAACAAATATTCCTTCTATAATCCGAAGCAGCATCCGTTTTTTGACCAGGATGGCGGACGCGTGCTCTTTTTCGAGGGTACTTATTCACACACATTTTCCGGTACTGCTGAGAGTGCTACGCCGCGTTACGACTACAACCAAATTATGTACCGATTGAATATTGACAACCCACGTCTTGTTCTGCCGGTGGCGGTCTATCAGATACGGGATAAGAAGGACAGAATGGACTACCTACTGCGCAATGGCGTAGAAAAAGCCGGCAAGTGGGACTTAGTCGAATCAATACCGTTTTATGCTATCGAGGCGTCCAGAGCTAACGAGAAGTTAATTCCTGTCTATGTTCATAGAGTCACCGGCAAAAATGGACGGGCGGTTTCCTTGACCGTCAAGAGTCCTAATCCCTCTGCAAAGCCGCTTTTCTATGCTTTGCCGCCAACCAATCTTACGAACGAGAATTCATGCGTAGTACCCCTCTACGAATATCGTCATACAGATACAGGTCAACGCCTTTATTCCATCGAAGCACGATTGGGCAAAAAAGATTTGATTCGCACGGAGGACCCTTTGTGCCGGGTCTGGAAAGCACCAACGGATATACTCCTTCTGGATAACAAAGCCAAACCGGCAGACGGGTACTGAGCTATGAACGGTTATCTACTGGTGTTTGTGGATTGTGTATGAGAGTTTGATCTCAGACCGTGGGATTCCAAGAGCCCCAGCCACCAGCATTACTGCGAATAGAATGGGTCGAAACGAAGGTTTTCACGTGTTGTACCTGGCCGCATCACTTCACGCGTATAAGCTGCAATTGCCAGACATTAACGGCTTTCCACTTCCTGGTATCGGCCGGTTCGAGGGTGAGCAGGTGGACGCCGGGTTTGTCCACCTTGAATTGACCGAGGTTTACAAAGACGGGTTTGAACCAGCCGTTGGTCCTGGGGATTGGCGACGAATGTGTCTGGTTGATCAGGGTAGTCTTCAATCCGCTCGGACCGTAGGCCGAGGAGAACTCTCCACGAACCGCATAGGTGCCCGCTTCTCGAAACCACACCAGCCAGTGGGTACGCTCGTCTGCGTTGTCCCACGCGCCAATGTTGGGCCGCCCACCAACGTCTTGAACACGAACCTTCGTACCTTCAAGGGTAACTTTCTCAGGCGCAACACGGATAACGCCCGGCATATAAAAGCGAGCCGATGGGTGCATAGCAATCTCGAAACCTGTCAGCCTGAATGCAAAGGCGTGCTCGCAGGGCCGTTGTTCGGGTGTCAACTTTGGCACCTGGATGATTAGCTGCTTCTGGTCGTTGACACTGTAACCAACGCGTCCCTCGTGGCCGAGCAGTCGGACCCGTGCGTCCGAACCGGCATCGGCAATTCTAAAAGATTGGATTGTCAATGGGTCTTCCGGCCAGCCCAGGCAAATGACGTACAGTGTCTTGCCGTCCTTGCTCCGCGTGAAACGTATATCCTGCGACGTGTAGGGCCTGTCTTTATTCTCACTGAAACCGCCGCCGGTGTTGCTGGTAGGACCCTCGCCGAAGGTCAGCCACGGGCGCGTATTGTAGATGGCTTCGCCGTTGACTTTCAGCCACGCCCCAATGCCGCGCAGGCTCTGCTTGCCCCGGTCCGGGATAGCACCGTCAGCCTGCGGGCCGACATTGAGCAACATGCACCCGTTCTTGGAAACGATGTCCACGAGTACATCCACCAAATCATTGACCGTCTTGAAAGAGGATGATTTCTGATGGAACCAGGGGCCGACTGAGGTGTCTGTCAGCCAGGGATATGGTGTGAGACGGTCCTCACGCCCACGTTCGAAGTCGAGGATGCCGGTATGCTGATGAATATCACGATGCTTGTGTGCCACACCGACTTTGCGTCCGTGCTTTGCCGCCCAGTTGTAGTAATCCGCGAACATCCGCCGTTGATACTCAGGCGTGATTACGCTGCGCAGGCCGAAGTCAAACCAGGTCAGGTCGGGCTTGTACTTATCGACCACTTCGTTGACCATGCCCAGCCACTTCTCCATATATTTCTTAGAGGGTGGGCTGCCGGGCTTGCGGGGCTCACAGTAGAGACCGGCGTACTTGCCGTCCGCTGCGTCAAATTTAAGGGCAGGCTCAAAGTACCGCCAGGCAAAGGCGTGGTGAAACGTCGCGATAAACTTCATGCCGCGCTTGCGAATGGCCTTCTCCAGCTCGCCGGTGAAATCGCGTTTGGGGCTTTTGTCCATGCTGTCCCATTCGGTCAGGGCCGAGTTCCACATGGCGAAGTTGTCGTGGTGGATCGCGACCGGCCCGGCAAACTTCGCACCGGCGGCGGCAAACAGCTCCGCCCACGCCTCAGCATTGAACCTCTCCGCTTTGAACAAGCCAACGATGTCTTTGTAGCCTACCTTATGTTGGTCTCCGAAGCGCTTGCGGTGGTACTCAAACGTCGGACTATTGGTCATATACATATTGCGCCCGTACCACTGGACACCACCCGGCCCATCTTCCGCACCGACGGTAACCGGCCCCCAGTGGGTATAGATGCCAAACTTTGCATCGCGGAACCATTCAGGAACAGTATGCTTCTTAAGTGATTCCCAATCAGGTTTATAGCTTTCGGCTTTTCCAGAAATCCCGGTAGCACTTACAATCGCGAAGGCAAGAAAAACGACGTTCAGCGGGCTACATCTCATCACTTTGTCTCTCCTTTCTAAAATTCGATAATTCAACACTCAGGCGAAAACGCTCACCTTCCAACTCCTTATGCGTAGGCGCAGGGACAACACTCGTGTGGGCTATCGGGATAGAGTGGCTGATGCGGGAAATCTCCACGGGCGACCTGTTCTTCTTCCCTGCGGAATATCGACTTGCAGGTTTTGGCCATTTCCTCCAGCTTTTGTGTTTCGGCTTTAGTGATAGGACGGTATGACTTCCCCGCCTCGATTGCCTTGTCGAGAAGGTCAAGGAACGAAGGCGGTGTTCCCGCTGCAACACACGTCTTCGACAGGGTAAAACGCATCGCAAGACTGACCTCTTCCTGAGTCTCCGTTGTGCGGTACCACCATTTGCGGGTCCTCTCCACACCTTTCGGCCAGGCACCTTTTGACAATGGCTTGATGGCCAGCACTGCCGCGCCTTGCTTGTTGGCAAGTTCAAGGACCGGCTTGCCAAAACCCATCTCGAAGAACTCAACAAAGTTAATTGGAAACATTACCGTATCGAAGCGGAAGCCCTTCATAGCTTCGAGCGCTCCTTTAGTAGTATGGGCCGAAAAGCCGAGGTATTTGGCTTTTCCCTGCTCTTTGGCATTTAAGAAGGTCTCAATAGCACCATCTGGGCCCAGAGCCTGTTTGACCTCTTCAGGCCTGCGTAAATGGTGCAACTGGTACAGGTCGAAATAATCGGTCTTCAGCCGTTTAAGTGACCGCTCCAATTCCCTGCGAGCCCCTTCCTTGTCACGCATATTAGTCTTGCAGGCTAAGAAAATGCGACTGCGGTCGATACCCTGAAGTCCGATTCCCATCTTTATCTCTGCGTCACCGTTACCGTACGCGGGAGCTACGTCGAAGTAATTGACGCCCCGTTTGAAGGCATCTGCGATTCCTTCGTTGCAGCGGTTCTGGTCATAGTGGATAAGTGCCAGTCCCGGAAATCCTACAATCGAAACCTTCTCACCCGTCCGCCCAAGCACACGCCGGGGCAATCCGGCGACTTTCTCAACCCTGCCCGTGGAAGTCGGCCCCTTGGTCCCCAGGACCGACTGAACACCAAGAGCACCGCCAGTGGCAATACCTCCCACAGCTTTTAGAAATGTTCGTCTTTTCATAATGAACTCCTCACTTTACGAATAATAACCTAAGCTTCAAAATTAGTCCCCGTCGAGGGGCTGCCAACATAGTCCTCTGTTACCATGACGTTGGTTACCAGGAAAAAACCAAGTCAGCCACTCAGATACACAATATATCAAGTTTGGCGATACCGGGTCAGAGAATGGGAGGCTTTTCCAGCTCGATTCCATCCCACTGCAGGCCGCCTATCACTGCCTGGGCGATATTGGTGAGGTGGTCGCCGATTTTTTCGACATTGTCAACCAGGTCGATAAATATCAGGCCTGCCTCAGCCGAGCAGACGCCATCGCTCATACGCTGAACATGGCTGTGGCGAAAATCCATCTGCATCTTGTTGAGGTTGCCCTCGTTGACCAGGGCCGCTCTGGATGCCTCAACATCATTATTCTCCAGTGCTGCTATGACATTATCAAGCATCTGCTCTGCTTCTTTTCTCAGCCTGTCAGCCTCGCCAACTGCGGAGTCGCTAAAGGAAAGCTTCTGCTCGATCTTTCGTTCAGCAATTTCGACAATATTGACGGCGTGGTCGCCGATACGCTCAAGGTCGTTTACCGTATGCAAAAGTACAGGCAATTCAACAGACACTTCATAAGATAACTGCCTGCGTGATAATACCGAAAGGTAGGATGTAATTTCATACTGGAATTCATCCAAGTAATCTTCTATCTGCCGTGTTGACTCAAGTTTTTTTCTGTCATCGTTGACAATTCCATCGATAGAATTTTCAAGAGCTGTTTTTGCCGTTCTTGCCATACGAATGATCTCACGTTTTGCCTGTTCCAGTGCGATTATCGGCGTATCAAGAAGATGCTCTTCAAGAACAACAGGCTTGGCTGCCAAATCACCGGCCCTCTCCGGCACCAATTTAACCACCAATTTGGCCAACAGACCTGACATAGGTAAAAATATGACCGAATTACCAACGTTAAAGATAGTATGGGCAACGGCGATATGAGCTGCAATCGTACCGGCCCCCAATTCCCAGGGAGAAATGATTCCAACTAAAGCACTAAACCAACCAAGATGAACAAACGGATAAGCAATGACAACCCCAAGAATATTAAATATTGTGTGCGCCCAAGCCGCGCGCTTTGCATTCAAGTTTGCCTGAATTGCTGCAAGCTGAGCAGTAATTGTTGTCCCGATATTGCTGCCTAAAACAAACGGTATCGAAACATTAAGAACTGCTTCCCAATTGTCTCCAAATGCCCCTTCCATTGCCAGCAACTGTACAATAGCGACGGCTGCTGAACTGCTTTGAAGAAGCAATGTCAGCACGGTCCCGGCCAAAATAGCCAATAGAGGCCATTCACTCAGCGCGATGAAAAGTGCTTTTACCTCCTGGCTTTCTTCTAATGGTTCGAAGCCCTGTTTCATGAAACCAATGCCGACAAACAATATTCCGAAGCCCAACAGTATTTGCCCGGTACTTTTTGTTTTTCGCGTTTTGCCCACGGTTCGCATAAAGAATCCTATCCCGACCGCCGGCAGGGCATAAAGTGTGATTTTAAGAGCGCCAATCCCTGATATCGACACCAGCCAAGCTGTTACTGTTGTACCTACATTCGTCCCAATAATCACGCATATCGCCTGTTTGAGCGTAAGCAGTGCGGCGTTGACAAACCCAATTATCATCACCGTTGTTGCAGAACTGGATTGAACTAAAGCCGTAACACCTGCGCCGACAAGAAAGGCAATAAAGGGTCTTTTCGTCATTGATTCAACAATTTTCCTGAGCTTTCGGCCTGCGACTTTCTTTAGGCCGTCCGACATCAGCCCCATACCAAAAAGAAATAAACCCAATCCCCCTATTGTAAAAAATGCCGTTTCAAAAATGGCCTGCTTGACCTTTTCACGAAAGACAGCTTTTTTCAGTTCTGTTTCAAACTTTTCGGGCTCTTTCTCGCGTAATTCTTTTAACTCTTTCGCCTTTCTGGGATTGTTTCCCTCTTTCTCAAGCCAGCTAAGCTTACTGTTGATTTGTTCTTCCGTCAGACCGCCTTTAGTATTTCCTTCGACGGCTGTGTTCGAGGAAGTAGGAGTTTGGCTTTCACTTCCGTCAGTTGCCGCACAGAACAGAACAATGGCAAGCAGCGATAGTGCTGCTAAAATTACCCTGCCTTGATGGCGTTTTTTCACTGCATTATCCCTTCCAGAAATCACTATCAATCCCAATCAGTTCGTTTTTATAAAAATGCAATCCCTATTCAATATCGTTACTTCTATCTTGGATGCCGTAAAATCAAAATAAGCTCAGGCTGCGCGGCAGTTTTACCTGCTTTAGTTTCATCGGTCAAGCGAGCTTTTCCGCGATTGCCGCAAAACGCGTTTTTTAATCCTTATCGGTATCTTGTTCGGAACCGTCAGAACTTTTCAGCTCGATTCCATCCCACTGCAGGCCGCCTATTACTCCTTGTGCGATATTGGTGAGGTGGTCGCCCACTTTTTCGACGTTGTCAACCAGGTCGATAAATATCAGCCCCGCTTCGGGCGAGCAGACGCCCTCTCTCATACGTTGAACATGACTGCGACGAAAATCTATCTGCATTCTGTTAAGGTTATCTTCAATAACAAGAGCTGATTTGGCTGCCTCTATATCATTATCTTCCAGAGCTGTTATGATATAATCACACATCTGCTCTGCCTCTTTTTTCAATTGAGCAGTCTCGGCAACTGCAGAGTCGCTAAAGGAAAGCTTTTGCTCTATTTTTCGCTCAGCAATCTCGACGATATTGACGGCGTGGTCACCGACCCGCTCAAGGTCGTTAATCGTATGCAACAGCACCGGCAATTGCGCAGACATCTCATCAGAAAGCTCTTTTGTTGATAACGCCGCGAGGTACGATGTGATTTCGTACTGGAGAGTATCTGTCACATCTTCCGTGGTCCGCGCCATATCAAGCTTTCTCCTGTTGTTTTCAATAAGACCCTCCACGGCCTGATTAACCGCCCTTTTAGCTGCCTGTGCCATCCGCACTATCTCACGCCGGGCCTGATTCATAGCAAGCTCCGGCGTTGCCAGCAAATGTTTCTCCAACACCGTCGGCCGGACCACCAGGTCACCGGGTTTCTCCGGCACCAGCTTAACTACCACTCTTTCCAGCACTCCCGTTAGCGGCAAAAAGAGTCCTGCGTTAAGTATTTTCAATATTGTATGAGCAGCGGCGATGGAGGCCGCAATGGTTGTTGGACCGAGCTCCCAGGGAGCGATTGTACACACCAGTTTGCACACCCAACCAATAAACCAGAACCAGATAAATGTCCCGAAAACATTGAACACCGTATGTGCCCAGGCAGCCCGGCGTGCGTTCAGATTTGTCCGCAGTGCTGCAAGCTGAGCCGTTATCGTTGTACCGATATTACTGCCCAGGGTGAACGGTATCACCAAATTAAGCACTATAGCCCAGTCGGTTCCGAGTGCTCCAGTCATTGCCAGTAACTGAATACTGGCGACAGCGGCCGAACTGCTTTGAATGAGCATTGTCACAACCATCCCGGCCAGGATTGCCAGGGCCGGATTACCCGCTATCTTCACAAAAAACGCCTGCGTCCCGGGACTGTCTTCCAAACCGTCAAAGGCCCCCTTCATAAAATCTATCCCGATGAACAGGATACCGAAGCCAAGAATGATTTCCCCTACATTCTTGACTGTTCGTGTCCTGCCGAATATCTGCAATCCAAAGCCGACCGCTATCGCTGGTAGTGCATACGATGTAATCTTGAATTCAAAGCCCGATATTGAAACCAGCCATGCCGTGGCTGTCGTCCCGATATTCGTGCCGATAATCACAGATATTGCCTGCTTGAGGGTGAGCAGTCCTGCATTGACGAAGCCGACGACCATAACGGTTGAAGCAGAACTCGACTGGATTAGAGCTGTAATGCCCGCACCAACAAGACAACCAACGATGCGCTTCTTTGTCATCGATTCGAGAATGTTTTTGAGCCTTTTGCCCGCGGCCTTTTTCAGCCCCTCGGACATCTGGATCATGCCGTACAAAAATAGCCCCAACCCTCCTAATGTGCCGAAAATCATACTCTGGAGCATATTGATTCCTTACTGGGCCTTTGAAAAGCGAAAGATTTATAATTGCGTGGTAGTTTTATCTGTTACCGTTTAATCGGTCAAGAGAGTTTTTGTAATTATCGAAAAATATAAATGCAGTGATGAAATGAATTGCTATTCATGCCTCAAAGCTACGATGGGCTCTACTTTAGCGGCATGCATGGCAGGATATAGTCCGAAGAGGATGCCGATAGTTACGCTGATTGAAAGGGGTAGTAGAATTCCTTTCCAGGTCATCACTGTGATCATCCCGGAAAAGTACGTTATTAAGAACGGGATAAGGGCACCCACACCCAACCCAATGATGCCCCCGGTAGTAGACAGAACAGTAGTCTCAATAAGGAACTGATAGACAATCTGTCTGCGCTTGGCCCCGATGGCCCGCCGAATGCCTATCTCACGCGTACGCTCTGTTACAGAAGCCAGCATAATATTCATAATTCCGATTCCACCGACCAACAGGCTAATACCGGCAATAGAGCCGAGTACAATATTGAACCTTCGCTTCGTAGCTTCGGCCTGCTTCCGCAGCGCCAGAGGAACGCTTACTGCATAATCCTTTTTCTTATGAAACTGCTCCATCATTCTTTTGATGCCCGCCGCTACGGCCTCAACTTTATCCCCCTCATCCACTTCGACAATAATCTGGTGCAGTTCCACCTTTTCCCGTTCGTCTCCACTCGAAGTACGTTTGGTAAAGATGTCACCGAAGTATCGGCGCGCCACCTCCATGGGAATGTAAACATCGACTTCCTGGTCAGGAATTTGAATTTGAATATTGCCGGCCTGGGCCTGGCCGCTTTCACTTTTAACGATGCCGATGACCTCGAACTGGTCGCCCCCGATACGGATGGTCTGGCCTATCGTGCTCTCGGTGGCCAGGATTTTACGAGCACCATATTCGGTCAAAATGGCCACAGGTGTTTTTTGTGCCACATCCAACGGCAAAAGCACACGACCGGCAACAACCTCTCGCGGCACAAGTTCAAACCACTGAGGGATCGTTCCCACAACCCGAAGCTCCATCTCCTTTTCACCAAGACGCGAGTCCTTGCGCATAATTTTAGCCGGCGCGGTCTGTTTTACATGACTGAAACTCTCAGCAATTCTTCTATGGTCTTCATAAAGCAAACCATAGATGCTCATGTGTGAATGAGTCGTACTCAGGGCCTCTTCTTCAGCCGATTTGACAGACGAAACAATAATATTATTGCTGCCGAGTTTTCGAATCTGTTCGAGGGCTTCCTTGCTCGCGCCCTCTCCCACAGACAGCATGGCCACCACGCTGCCCACGCCAAAGACGACCCCTAACATAGTTAGGAATGAACGCAGCTTGTGAAGAAGCAGGTTCTCGATACCAAGCCATATATTTCGAGCGAACCTAGTTTGCCTCATTGGAATTCCCCTCAATTCTGTCAATCCTGCCATCTAACATGTGCAACTTGTTCCGTGCATGGTCGGCAATTGTAGATTCGTGGGTCACAATGATGATGGTTTTGCCCTGCTTGTTCAACTTGACCAGCAGTTCCAGGATTTGTTCACCTGTCGTTGTATCCAGATTGCCGGTCGGCTCATCCGCAAAAAGAATCTGAGGATCATTCGCCAGTGCCCTGCCGATTGCGACCCTTTGCATTTGCCCGCCGGAGAGCTCCGTGGGTCGGTGACCTAATCTGTCTCCAAGTCCCACCTCTTCTGCTATCTCTTTCGCACGCTGAGCACTTTGAACAGAATCCCATCCGAGGTAATATAAAGGCAATTCTATGTTTCTCTGGACGGTCAATTGAGGAATCAGGTTGAAGCTTTGGAATATGAATCCAAGGTGCCTGAGCCGGAGCTCGCTGAGAGAATCATCATCAAGAGTACTCACATCCTGGCCTTCGAGGTAATATCGGCCCGATGATAACCGGTCCAAACATCCGAGGATGTTCATCATCGTACTTTTCCCTGAACCACTGGGCCCCATGATTGCCCAGAAGCTGCCCCTCTTAAACGACACAGTTACACCGGCCAGCGCCTTAACTTCCTGCGTTCCCATCTGATAAATCTTCTGGGCGTCTTCAAGCTTGACTATTTCCTTTCCTTCTTGTGAGCAGGCCCGTTCTATCATCTACTAATCCCTTCCCGATCCCTGAGTTCTCGTGCCTCCACCCTGTCTTGAACCTTCTCCCCTTCCTTGCCTCCGGCCCGTGCCCTGAGAACGCTGCCGCATCTTTTCTCGTTCCTCTGGCGTCATATTCTCGAAACGCTTGCGCATCTGCTCCCTTTGCTCAGGTGTTAAACTCTCGAGGCCCTCTCTGCCCGGTCGTCCCTGCCCCGGACCTACGCCTCCAGGACCACCTACCCGTTGTGGTTCTGCAGCACCTTCCGAAGGCACACTGGGGGGGCTGCTAAATTCAGTTCCATTGGTCTCTCCCAGCCTCTCGTTTATCCTCTGCTTCAAAGTATCGCCGGAACCGGACAATCCGGTGCCAGTTATCTCTGAGCCGTACTCAACAGCCGCGGACTTCAGCGGAGGCGTCATCGAAACGACTTCACCCTCATCAAGACCGCTAATTATTCTAATCATCCTTCTGTTATCCAGGCCAACCTTGACCTTCCGTTCCTCGATAGAGCCGTCCTTGACTACAAAGACAGTCGATTCTCCTCCGACCCGCAACACTGCCTGAACCGGTACATATACCGCATCTTTATACTTCTCTACGATTATGTCAACCTTGCAGCTCATGCCGGTACGTAGCGACGGTATATTACCTTCCAGGTATACATCCGAGTTGTACACCTTCAAATCGGGATTCATCCACATACTCTGTGGATCGGGCAATGGAGCTATGCGCTGGACAGAACCGAAGAATTTTTGACCCGGCAACGCATCAACTGTTACAACTACCGGAAGACCCAATCGAACCTTTTGAAGGCTCGCCTCATGGATATCCACCTCAACCATCGCTGATTCCGCCGTCGGAAGGTGGAACAGCTCCTGCCGTTCGGTAACTTCGATGCCTATATCCATCGGCTCGCGACGGTCACGCCAACCTCCTCTTCGAGCAGTCGTTGCATAAATCACCATTGCATCAGTCGGGGAGTATATCTTGGCTTTCTTTAGCTGGTCCTCAATTTTATCGAACTTGTCCTGCTGACGCTTATACTCAAGTTCTTTGGCCTTCAAATCCGCTTCCGCTTGTATAACAAGAGCCCTGGACTTACGCTCAGTCCGCTCCAGCGACATCTCTGCCTGTGTAACGTCACTTGTGAACTGCGCTATATTGCGATGGTACGTAAAGTCCGCCAGCAGCTGGAGGTTATTCTGTGCCAGATCCAGGTTGTTTTGACTGCGGGTCACCGCCAACCTGTCGGCCATAAGTTCAGTCTGGGAGATATATTTCTTTTTGAATAGCTCGTCTGACCATTTCAGGGTCTCCTTGGCACGCGTAAGCTCCTCTCGTCTCAAGGTTATATCGTTTTCAGCAGCCGTCTCTTCGTTGGGATACTTACCCTTTATATACTGATCCAGGTCCTGTATGGCGAATTCAAGAGTCAACTGCGCAACATTCACATCACTTATAGCCTGATTTTGCACCACGGCGAGGGTCTCGTTTGCATCGATAAAGGCCGCGTAGGCCTTCTGGACGGCAATCTCCTGGTCGATTTTGCTGTCCTCAAGCACGCTGGCGTCCAATTCGATCAGAAGGTCTCCTTTCTTAACGTGCGTCCCTTCGGGGATGAGCGAAACGATGGAGGTCCTTCCTTCAATCTCGTTCTTGATGATGATTTTTTCTTTGGCCTTGATAGTGCCCGACTCGGGAATACTAATTGTCAATGGCCCTCGTTTCGCAACGAAGGTAGCAAGGCCGCTCGTCGGGTCCTCACCACCACGGACCACTCTGAGCAACACTACAATCAGGACAACCGCAGTTAAGATTAAGGCCGCCCAAAATCCCTTGCTGCCCATCAACCTCAGCACACCTCGGCGGCTATGTCTTGATTTATCCTGATTACTTTTTCCGTTATTGTCAGCCATTGTATTTTTACTCCCACATTCCGTCCGGCCCGACCTGCATTATACCGACATCCCGGTAAAAACTCAACTTGGCATCCAAGTGATCTATTAAGGCCTTCGTCACATTATTTTGAGCGATTAATAAAGCATCCTGTGAAAGCAGCAGGGTTCGCGTCGTTACTCGTCCTGCATCAAGCAATACTTTATTCATTTCAACACGTTCTTCTGCCAGTTTAAGGCTGTTTTTCTCGATTTTGTAGCGGTCTGCCGTCTCCTTAAGCCGCCGGTAAGCCCCACGCACAGCCAACTTAATACTGTCCATATCTTCCTCATATCCCCGCTGCTGCTGCTCCAATGCTATCAAAGCTCGTCGATACTCATTACGCTGGGTCTTTCGGTCCAAAGGTAAATCAGCATCGAAAAAAAGGTCGTATGTGCCCCTATGAAACTGCAATCTGCTGAAGTCAGTGCCTTCTGGTGATTTTATCTCATTGGTTCTGCCGGTCAGGTCCAGTTGAGGCCCAAGGCCTTCCGCTGCCAGTTGAACATTACGCAGTGCGTCGTCAATCGAATCTGCGCTGTTATACAAATCCAGGCGCTGCAGTAATGCTGTTTCAATCGCTTCATCCAATGTAAAGTCTATCTCACTTATACCCATTTCTTCCAATGCCTTCAACTCGTTCTGGTCCAGTACTACATTGGCGTCGGTTGGTAGAGATAAACTCATTTTGAAGGCATCGAGACTCTGCTCATATCTTTCCTGAGATGCCACAACCCTGCTTTCAGCCGTCAACACATTTTGTTCCGCTTCATCAACATCTATGCGGCTTTTACGCCCCGCCTCAGATTCCATCTCCAAACGCTCTTTCGATTCGACCGACCTCTTATAATTATTCTCGGCATTGGTTACAACATCCCTTTGCTGCAAAACATTGTAGTAGGCAGTCACAATTCCAACCACAAACGTTTTGCGATAGCGGTTGAATGTGCGTATGTCATACAAAACTTTACGCTCGGCTAAAGTCAGTTGCTCCCGCGCTAATTTACCTGCACCGGCGCCAAGTATAGGAGCAGTCACAGTGGCACTCAGAACCGAACCCAGTGAAGTCCGGGGGTCTCCGGTAAGATAGCGTACCCAATTGATTGCCAGATTGGTCGTTACTAACAGTCCATCACCTAACAGTTGCTTGTGGCCAAAGCCCACCAGATTTTCACCCCCTTCACCCGGTCCACCCACGCTTACATCTTCCTCGCCTCCTTCTTTTGTGTATCTATAGTCAATGGTTCCAAACCATTGTCGTGCATACTGATGCCGTGTATCGGTTAAACCAAGTGCTGAAAGATATAAAGATTCCTTTGTAAGTTGATAATCCCGATTGTGTGCGGTAGCCATAGCAACCGCCTGGGCAAGACTTATTGCGTTTGATGATGGTACGGTTTTCTTGATTTGTACGTCATTTGCCGATGGCGGCACATCGCTGACTGTGTAATTGACCTTTTGGCCAAAGCCATCCTGCCATTTGCCATCGATGATTTTATATACCTCTTTATCAGCTTCAGCTTTGTAGTGCTCGGGGCTGCAGCCACCGGCAATACAAAAGATTACAGCAATGCCCAGCCACCGGTATAAAAATGTTATTGGTCGAAGCTTACAAAACATATAAAAACCCCTTCTCCAGCACAATCCCCACTTACATAATACCAAGTTCATCGGCAGATATTTTATTATACTATAAAAGGTTACATAAGAAAAAATGAAACTGCCCGAGATATCCGCAATGCTGCCGATTTTCGATATTGACCGCAGGTTTCACATAAGAGGTTCCAATAAAATCCGCAAATTCATCAATTTATATGCGAATACTCTCAAACAATTCACATCACTAATGTTAGTCTTTCAGCATAAGATTGGACGCTTTGGCCTGTAAAAATATTGCCAAAAAACGCTCCAGACCTGATAAAAATGACATTTAATCTATTGCAAAATGAGCCAATTACCTGTAAAATTAGTGGAAATTCTCAAGTTGGCGGTGTTAGAAGTAAGTCGGATTCGAGTAGTACCGGAGCCACCGGCAGAGTTCTAACAGGATTGGCGGCGTAGCCAAGAGGCCTAAGGCGACGGTTTGCAAAACCGTTATTCGCCGGTTCGAATCCGGCCGCCGCCTGTTCTTTTGCTCCGCGCCAAGCTTGTTTCATACCCCCTGCCTTTCACTGTAATTGTCACTGACGCCGAACGCCTGGTATATCCGACTTCTCACTAAAGGTTCTACGGGTTGGCGGCACCAGGTGAAGGTAAGGCCGCTTTCCAATTGGCTACGTCATTGCCATAATCATTCGGGTCTTTACGCGAAAGAGATAAATCAAAGCCGTCCGCCATCAAAGGCCACAGATCCACTCCGCCCGGACAA
>DUZJ01000056.1 GCA_013349615.1 Planctomycetota bacterium
CTCACTTTAGGCACTTTAGCTCACTTTTCACTAATTTCCCCTCTACAACTGTAGTGAGCGCACTACAAATCGCTCATTTTATGCAAAACAAACCCAATTTCCAAAATGCCCAAATGAACGTAAATATGGTATTAACAGTGGATTATGAAAAATGGACACTTGGTCAACGTGGGAAAAACAAACCCAATTCAAAGCCAATACAAACCCAAACAAACCCAATTAAAGCCAATAAAATGCCAAAACAAACCCAATTCAAACCCAAACAAACCCAATTTGTAGTGAGCTTGCCTGCCATGAGCGCAGTCGAAGCCCTGCGATTGAGGCTGCCACCCGTCGATTCCCTAAGGATGACTTGGTCTCAATTATTGCTGCTCCAATTGTTGGGTGAGGAGGCGGATGTGCTGCTTTTCTTCCTCGATAATCTTATCGATTGCTCCTTCGCCGGCCGGGTCGCGGGCGAAGTCCTTCAAACCTTCGTAAAATACGACGACCTCGTCCGCTCTTTTGACGGCCTCTTTAAGTACATCTCCTTTGCTTTCCCGGCCGGTCAGTGCCCTGGCAGGGTCCGCTTTGCTGCCAAGCCAGGTAAGACCCGCCATCACCTCGGGATTGGACAATACATAATCATCAGGGTCGAAAGTTCCCAGTTCGCCGGTCTTCTCGGAATACTCCTTCCTCCTCTGCGTCAGGACCTTCTCGTGCTTGGCCCTCCAGTTAGCCAGCTTATAATATATATCACGAAGCTGGGAGGCATCGTAGAGTTCGGCCGCCTTGAGGTAGAATCTGGCGGCGTTGTGCTCGATTCTTTCAGCTATTTCCAGAATCTCAAAGACACTAAATTTTTTCTCCATTGCCGTGCCTTCTCAAAAAATCAGCCGTTTTTTCCCGAAAAACACCGCACCCAACCACACAGTATATCGAATTTAGTAAAATTATATGCCATCCAGGCTAAAAAATCAAGAACAAATCGGCAAAAATATGGCAACTTTATGATGCACCCGGGCAACTTCAGTTTTTCTATCACCTCATTTTGCGATTTCCTGCTTCAACTGGTTCTCGAAGACCTGGTAGCTTCCCCGCCCGAAGAGAGCAAAGATGACCTTTTCCAGGCCGGTTTGGCCTTTTAGATACTCGATGACTGTTTTAAGCATTATCTCGGAACATCTGGCGATAGGAAAGCCAAAAATGCCCGCACTGATTGCCGGAAAAGAAACGCTCTTTAAGTGGTTCTTCTCGGCTGCTTTAAGGGAATTCAGCGTCGCATTTTTCAACTTTTCATCTTCATTTCCTTCGCCCATTCGAGGTCCAACGGCATGAATTACGTATTTTGCCTTCAGATTGCCGCCCGTGGTTATCACGGCACCGCCTACGAAAGTGCCCCCAATTTTGTCGCATTCTTCCTGGATTGTGGGGCCGCCTTTTTTCGAATCGCTCCCGCCACGCCGCCGCCCAAAACCAATTGAGCGTTGGCGGCATTAACGATGGCGTCGGTTTGCATTTCGGTGATGTCACCTTCGACCAATTCCAGAATGCAATTTTCGATATTGACTTTCACAATACTGCTCGATTATGTAACGCAGCAGGGCTGCAAAGCTGTCGCTGCTGCCAGTGCCTGATTTCTCGGTACTTTGCGGACTCGTGCGGCGAAGTCGTCAACCTCTTGGATTTTCTCGAAGCCGACGACCATCGCATCCACACATCCCAGGCCGAGCACATAGCGGACCGAGTTGTCGCGTTTCTCGTCGCTGCTGCGGAAGGCCCCCTCGCCAATCAGCTTCATCCCCACAACGCCCTTGCCTGCCTTGTGCAGTTTCCTGACCACAGGTTCGACTTTCTCAACCGGGCCGTCCATCTTCTCGCCATAAGCGTTGATTCGCACGTTTACGGAATCGACCCACGGCTCATCCGCCGCGGCCTGCAGGGCGGGCAGCGAATGGCACGATACGCCATGCGCCCGGATGATGCCCTTGTGCTTGAGCTCGTCCAGGACGTCCATCTGCCTGCGCAGCTCCTGCGGCCACTTCTCCGACGCGACGCAGTGTAACAGCACCGAGTCTATATAATCGGTTTTCAGCTCCTTGAGGAAACGCTTGACGACGATGTCGGCATCTGGACGCTCCTGTTCGGGTATGCCGCCGCGCCGCCACCAGATTTTTGTGTTAATCACGTAATCCTCACGGGGCATTCTGCTCATCGCCGATGCTAAGTATGGGTGCGTGCCGTAGAGGTCCGCCACGTCAAACAGACGTACACCCCGCTCGTATGCTGTTTTAAGCAGGGCTTCAAATGTTTCTTTGCCCAAGCGTGTCTGGTTTGACTGCCGATTGCCGCCTCGCATGCCGGTGCCAAAGCCAACGCGAGAGACCTTAATTTTTGTCTTTCCGAGTGGGACGCGCTCATAAGGCTCGAACGTCCCGGACTTCTGTCTTGCTGTATCTATGCACCCCGACCCCAACAGAAGTCCACCCACCCCTGCTATCGATTTAGCTAAGAATTCACGACGTTTCATATCCATCGCAAGCTACCCCTCAATCTTTTGAATAAGTTGTTTCCAGGCTGTTCTAATGCGGATAATCGCTGCCCAGCTACACCGCTGAGCGCATCTACTGTCAGAATACCCAAATCATGGCGGTGACGCAAGCGTTTAGGGTGAAATTTTTCGCCCGACCTTGAACTCCTTCGGGGTAGGGGCCGATTTTGACTTTTCACTTGACTTATGAAGCTGTGCTGATACATTGATAGGTAAAAGTCGGCAGTATTTGTGGGCCGGCGTTTTATAAAATACATGGAAAACGAGGGCCTTTAAGTCTGCCTTTATGAAGCGAAACCGGGTTTTCTAATTCTCAAAGGAGGTATGAACATGTCAATGAACCGTCGTACTTTTCTCAAGACGTCCGTGGCCTCCGGCATGGCCGTCACCTTTCCCTACGTCCTGGGAGCCGGCAGAAATAAGAAGTACCGCACCGCGCTTATCGGCAGTGGCTGGTGGGGAATGAACATCTGTCGGGTTGCAATACGGTCGGGCCAGTGCAAAATTGTCGCTATGTGCGATGTTGACCGGAACCAGCTGGACCCTGCCACCGGCGAGGTCGAGCAGCTCAGCGGTGATAAGCCCAAGAAGTATAAGGACTATCGAGAGCTTCTGGAACGAGAAAAACCGGAGATTGCTATCGTTGCCACGGCTGACCACTGGCATCCTCTGATTACCATCGCGGCAGTCAGGGCCGGCGCACATGTATATGTTGAAAAGCCCATCTGCCACACGATTATGGAAGGCCGGGCAATGGTCAACGCCGCTCGCGATGCAGGCCGGGTAGTTCAGGTCGGAACACACCGCCGCGTTTCGCCGCACAATGTTTCCGGTATGAAATTCCTGAAGGAAGGCAGGGCCGGCAAAATCGGTATGGTGCGCGCCTTCGTACATTACGGAGGAGGTCCGGAAAACCCAAAACCAAACGAAGAACCTCGCAAGGGCCTTGATTGGAATATGTGGTGCGGTCCCGGCCCGCTGCGTCCATTTAACACAAAGATACATCCAAAGGGTTTCCGCCAATTTCTTGACTACGGAAACGGCACATTCGGTGATTGGGGTATACACTGGATGGACCAGATACTCTGGTGGACCGAGGAAAAGTATCCGAGGCGTGTATTTTCCACGGGCGGCCGTCCCATCAAAGGCCCCCCAGTTAATACAGCTCAGGCCCAGACGACCGATGCGCCCGACCACCAGGTCGCCAGTTTCGAGTTCGAGGGTTTCACGGCAGTCTGGGAGCATCGGCAGTTCGCTGCAAATAATGTCGACAAGGGCGAAAATGTCGGCTGTTATTTCTACGGTACCAAGGGCATCTTCCACATGGGCTGGCAGGACGGCTGGAGATTTTACCCGGTAGGCAGAGGACAAAAAGTCATCCACGAGGAACCCAAGCTGCACGAGCCGGACCAGCAGAACATCCCCGAGCTGTGGGCGGACTTGCTGAGCTGTATCAAGACGGGAAGACGACCGGTGTGCGATATCGAGATAGGTCACCGGTCGACGAATATGAGCCTGCTGGGTATGCTTTCACTGAAGATTGGCCGCAGTGTTGAATGGGACGGCGAGAAGGAAATAATCATCGGCGACGCCGAGGCCAACAGGCTGCTCCGCCGCAAATATCGAAGGCCGTGGGTTTATCCGAAGGTATAGGGCCTGCATTATACATGATATTGTGGGACGAAACTTGGCTTTGGGAACGTGCAATACGACGAGATAATGCATTTGCATAACTGCACTTTGCCGTGAAAGCGCATTCCATTGTCGCTACTGCCTACCCTGACTTCCACGTACGAGTTTTTGCACCATACGCGAACTTCTCATCGGCTAAATCTATCCCGTTTATTCAATCGTCCACATCGTCACCGTGTCCTGGTCCTTGATGAAGACGCGATTGCCCGCAATTACCGGGTGTGCGTAGGTCGGCGTTTCGGAGACCTTGATTTTGGCCAACTCTGCATATTCCTTGCCGCTGGGCTTGAAGACTATCAGTTCGGAGTTGCTGGGCAGGGCCAGGAGACAAGAGCCGGCGTCGACAATGGCCGCAAAACCACCGCGACCGCGCGTGGTTGTGTCGGTCCAGGTCGTCTGACCGTCTTTAGCATTGATGCAGAAGAGATTGTTACGGTTGGACATCCCGAAGAGCAGGCCGTCCTTAAGCACCGGCGTGTTGAACTGCGTGGCGACATCCGGGTTGCTCCAAAGCTCTTTGGCGCTAAAGCCGCTGCCCTGCTTTTCAATTTTCACGGCCCTGGTGCCCCGGCCCGCACCCGTATAGATCACAATTTGTCCATCGACTATCGGAGTGGCGCCGTTGTAAGCCCGCCTCACAGGCACGAACGGCAGTTGCCACAGCAGTTTTCCATCGGCCGCCCCAATCCCAACAATCTTTTTCTCCGTCAGCGTCACTATCTGCTTGGTCCCTCCCACTGTCAAAAGCACGGGCGACGCATACTCCGGGCCTTCGTCGGCCCACCTCCACTTTTCGCTGCCGCCGGCCAGGTCGTAAGCGATGATTGCACCATTGCCCGCGCCGCCGAGATGCGCGATTGCCATCCCGTCCACAATTATCGGCGACATTGCCGTGAAGAACCTGGGCACGACCTTCGGAAACGGGTCCTTTCGCCACACGAGCTTGCCGCTGGTGGCGTCAAGGCAGGAGACGACCCCTCCGACGCCTAACGTAACGACCTTTCCATTCGCCACTGCTGGTGAGCTTCTGGGCCCCGGGTGCCGGGCGGCCGCTCCGGTGACGGCCTGCGCTGCGTACTTGTTCCGCCACACTTCTTTTCCGTCCCCTGTCTTCAGACACAGTGTGACTTCATCATCGCCCTGACGCGTGAAGACATAGAGCCTGTCACCCACGAGGGCCGGCGTCGCATCGCCGGAGCCCACCGTCACTTTCCACTTCTGCGTCAGCTCCTTCGGCCATTTCCGGGGTGCTTTGAAACCGCTGACCTTACCATCCCGGTTGGCTCCTCGCCACTGTGGCCAATCCTGCGCGAGGACGCAGCCCACGCTGATTAGAATCACACAGCCCACTATCATGGCACTCGATTGATTTGTGTTTTTTATGGCAGCTCCTTTCGATTCTTCCTGAGTTGATATTTCCGATATGCCCATGGGCGGGCCCAATTTCCGCCTCCAACGTAGGCGAGCGTACCTGCGGTGTCGAGGCCCTGTAAACTACAAGCTGATTGATATCCGGCTAAAGCTGGGCAGCTCATTATAAACCGCCTCCCATGATGGCTTTCAATTCTTCTCGTACGTTTTCCAGTTTTTCTAATGGAGGTTCAATTTCGGCTATTGTTTCCGGAAGCATCTCGTTTGGTTCGTCTATTACAAAGGGCGTAATAAATACAATCAGCTCCTCGTTGCTTTCTACGATGTTGTTGTGACGGAACAGGCCGCCGGCAACAGGCATGTCCCCCAACACGGGAATTTTGCGTTCGACTTTGCTGTCTGTCTGGAAAAGGATGCCGCCGAGCATAAGTGTTTGGGCATGCTGGACTATCATATTGGTCGTCGTATCCATTTCGGTCCTGACCGGCTGCTCATTTTCTTTGTCCGCGGTAAGCTGTGAGAGAATGACATTAATAATCATATCCACGTTGTTCTCGGGGGTGATACTTGGCCTGACCCGCAGAGTCATACCCACTTGCTCAAATTCGTAATTCTGTACGTTCCCCACCCCCACTGTGGTTTGCGCAGATGTTTTGAATGCAACTCTTTTACCTTTGAAGAACATTGCTTCTTCATTGTCTTTTGTCCACAGTGTCTGTTGATTAAGAATCTTTGCGTCGGTTTTTTTCACTAAGAAATCAATCATAGCTTCGATGCTTAGGCCCGCAGTAATGTCAAGCGAACTACCAGCATCACTGTCTGCGCCGAATACTAAGGCGCCATGCTTTTCGAGAAGACCAAGGCTGTTCGAGATAGTTATTGCGTTTTCCCCAACGTCGGAAAATTCGCCCGATTTGAGCTGCAGGCCGAGGGAAGTTACATTACTGTGATCGATTTGCATAATGATTGCCTTTATCATTACCTGCTTGCCGGGTACGTCGAGTTCTTCAATCAGTTGTTCTATGTTTTCCATAAACTCCGGCGGAGACAGCACGAGGAGGGATTTGGTGCGAGGGTCGGGAATAAAACGAATCCTGCCAATGACGTTGCTTATCGGCTGCTCATCGATGCTCTGGCGTCCGGTGGTCCACCAGGGCCTGTAGTCCTCCTGGCTGGTGGTGTCCTGGCCGGTTTGATTGGAGCTTGCCCCACTGTCTGCTCCCATCGAGTAGGCGGACAATCCCTGGTCACTACGCTGAATTGTGGCAGTAGTGCCCGGCTCGTTGAACAGGGCGTTTAGACGCTCAGATAAGTCTTCCGGGTTTGCGTACTTGAGCGTTATGACTTTGGGCACTTCGCCCATCTCCGCTTTGTCAAGTTCTCGGATCAACGCCTCAACAACATCGTATGCCTCGGCAATCTTGCTTATTACAATTATCTTCTTTGTCCCCGGGACAGACTCAAAGGTCAATTGTCCGTAAAGCGGGCCGACAATCTTTTGCTTCTCCTCTGTCCTGCCGTAGATAATATCCATAATGGACATTCTTCCGCTTCCGCCCGAACTCTCGCTAAAAAGCGACGCCAGCAAATCAGCCATCTGAACAGGGTCTGTATTATGCAGCTCAATGATTCTCGGCTTGACTGCATTCACATCTAAGGGAGCGTCCCATTCTTTTATCTGCTCTGCGATTTTTATCATATTCTCCGGAGAGGCAATCACCGTTACCTGTTTGAGTGAAACGTATGATATTACCTTCACCTTATCAGAGGAGGTTGCTGTACTGCTCCGCGACCGAGACCAGGGAGAGTAATATGGACTATATCTGCTGCTGCTTTGCATACCTTCTTCATACAGCTCCTCAATATTTGCCTTGATTTGGTCGGGGTCGGCATATTTTAGTTTGAAATGCCCGGTCTCGAACTGGCCCGGAGGAACATCTATTTCCTCAATCATTTTCTTGACTATATCGCGCAGGTCTTTTCTTCCGAAGACAATAACCTGTTTTGTGTTAACCAGGGGTTCAATAAGAATGCTTGGCAGGAATTCCATTCCCGGCAGGTCCCTGAATCCGTCGCCCACACTGTCTTCGATTTCCCGTGGGTCAGCATATCTTAGTTGAACTACCTCGTATTCCGACTGGACCGGTTCTTTCATGTCAAGTTTTTTTATCCACTCTTCGATTTGTTTCATATCTTCGGCCGAGGCTTTGGCAATTATCCACTTGCGCCTTGACTCGGGGATAAGCACGACCGGTCCCCTTGTTGAACCAATGACAACCGAGGTTGCCACGCCCTTGGAATCACCTGGTTTGGGTGGACTGCTTTTGGTAGGAGTTCTTTGCGAAGACGGGGGATTGCTGCTCCGAACGCTCCTGCCACTTCTGCCGAAGCGATCGTAGCGACTGCTATATCCCTCGCTCTCACCCAATAGTATCTTCAACATCTGAACAATCTCGGAAGGGTCACCAAATTCAACGGGGATGATCTTGGTCACGGTCTGCTCGGCTTCGGGCACGTCAAACTGGTCGATAATACGCTCAATGCGCATCAGATTCTCAACCGTATCAATCACCATGAGCTGGCCGGTAGTTTCATCGGCGCTGACATAGCCGTAGTCGCCAATCAAAGGCTGAACAACCTGGCCCATCTGAGCAGGGGCGTAATTATCGAGCTTAAAGAACTTCAGAACCACCTGCTTTTTATTTTCAATCATTGCAAGGGCATAATCAGCCTGTACTGTCGGGACCGGGCCGAGTTTTGCATCTTTAATAGGTTTTAGTTCAATCACGTTGTCGGTCTGTTCGGCAACAATGCCCTTTGCATGTAATGCAGTGTAAATCATCGCAATAGCCTGGCTTCTCGGCAGCTTCTTTGTCGAGTATATGGTTATTTTCTGCTTCATTGCATCATCGGCTGGAATAATCACCTTGTCGGTCCACTCAGCAAGTTTCTTAACAATGTCCTTCATCTGCACATCTTTAAGATTTATGGACTCCATTATCTTGTTCGGGTCGACCGGTTCGCTCGGCTCGTTCGGCTCGCTCGGCTCGCTCGGAGCATTCGGGTCGTTTGGGTCCCTTACTTGCTCTCTGTCGCCTCGCGGCCTTCTGCCGCCCGGTCTCCGTTCGCCATCAGTTCTGCGGCCGCCAAATCTTTCCCGCATTTGGGTCCTGAGCTCCTCTCTTTCTTCCTCAGATGCATTTTCCCATCTTGCTCTCATATCCTCCATTCCGGCTCTATCTTCGGTAGAGATACGAGGCCTGCCCCTCCTGTCTCCCCGGCCAGACATTGGGCTTCTCTCCGGCCGCTCTCTTTCAGGTTCATTCGAGTCGGCTGGTTTTGCGGCCTCGGCGGCTTTCTCAGGCGCATTTGGGTCACTCGGCTTCTGGGCCTCGCTGGATTTTGTGGTCTCAGTGCCTGCTTTGGATTCAGCGGCCCCTTTTGCGAGATTGACCTTTAAGATGTAAGAGCCGACCCCAAAAACAATAAGGGCCACAATAACAACTGTTACCGACAATGTTATTCTTGTTCGTTTCAATTTACTCACCTCACTTTAATCATTTCCCTGCCCTATGGCGTTAGACCTTTGACGCATTTTATCCCTAAACTCTTGCCTTTCTTCCTCGGACACATCCTCCCATCTTTTCTTTGTCTGCATAAGCTCCTCTTGTTTCCCATAATTCAATACTTTTAATCCCGTCCGCCACGGCCACCTCGTCTGCCGCCCGGCCCCCGGTCGCCACCTCGTTCCCGGCCGCCAAATCTTTCACGCATTTCGGCCCTGGCTTGTTCCCTTTCTTCCGGAGACATACTTTCGAACCTCGCTCTCATCGCTCTCATTCTCTCCATCATATCGCCTCTGTCTCCCCCAAGCCTGCCCATTCCTTCACCACCCCTTGCCTCTTGCTGAACTTGGACCATCTCAGGCGAACCTTTCTGCCCTGCTTTAGCTGCCGGGCCTCCGGGCCTCGACGGCCCCGGACTTGAAGAAGACGCAGCCTCAATCGGGAGAAAGACTTTTTCCGTACCATTCCACGCGATCTTGACTTGCGCAGGTTCGATTGCCACAATGTTCGCATCCCCCACCCTGTCACCGGCTTTATACCATTTGCCGTTTATCAGCGCCTCATCGCCCAATATGCCCGACACTTGCTTTACAGGGTGCTGCTTCGGCGGAGGCGGTGCGAACAAATTATTTTTCTTCAATTCGCCAGCAATTGCCCCGGATTTGGCAAGATATTTCTCCATATCGTTGGCGTCCGGCTTACTTAGCGCAACGGCCCTTCGAACCGACCTCTCTGCTCTGGCTGGGGCAGCTAAAAAACCTGTCACCTTGATTACAATCAGAACGACCATAACCGCTGAAACGCCAAGCAATCCAACCGAGACAATTTCCTTATTGTTTTTTGTGTGATTGTTGGTTAAATCATTAAGTTTCATAAGCCATCCTTTCTTACTTAACGAATGTTGATATCGTTAAATCCAGCTTGACCTCCTGCCGTTTCTTTTGGTCGCATTCTATTTTGAACTCTTCTATCCCAACCAGATAGGGATTTTCATTCAGCCTTGCAAGTAAGTCGAGGGCCTGGCCGAAGCTGCATTTGGCGCTGCATTTCAAGCGTAACAACTTATAACCAGCCACTCCGGACTTGATAGCAGGCAGAACCTGCAGAGGTTCACTTTTTATTCTTGCGCTGCTTAGTTGTTCGTTGAATTTATCTCTGAACAGAAACTTTTGTTTCTCTTCCTTCTCCGGCATTTCAAACACAGGTACTATTGACATCAAACCCGCCCGCTTGGTCTCGTCGACATTGATAGTTTTTAATTTATCTTTTATCCCGGCACGCAAGTCTCGCACTTTCTTCCAATGGCCAAGCCAATGGGTCGCAAATGCGAAACCCACTATAGCTATTGCACAGATAGCACCAAACTTCAGCGTCCGTTTCTCTTGCTGGCTTAGTCTCCTCATCTAAGGGCCCTCTTTTTCGTAAAATTCTTATAATGGAAAGTCATAGTGAATTTGAGTTTTTTAGTTTTGTTGTCCATGTCTGCATTTTGTATCTTAACATCTGTTATTCCCTTTGTGGCCAGCAGGCTTTTTTGAAATTTGTACATCTGCTCAGCGTTCTTTGTCTGCCCCTTCACGCTTACCACCCTGCCTTTTTTGAACTCCAGTTTGTCCAGCATTATCCCTTTGTTGTCACCTGAATTTATCTGATTTATGAGTTCGAGCAAGTTGGGCCTTTGTGACGCAACTGATTTGATTAACTTTTGCCGTTGTATAAGCATATTGATATTTGTATTGACACCGGCTTTATTTAAACGTTTTTCAATCGCGCCCGGACTGGCAACGTCAACCGCATAAAAAACGATAAGCAGCAGGAGAAGCATTACCGCGGCAACGGCATAAGCCACCTTAGGCGAATACAGCCGGCGTTTGCTTTTTGCCTCACTGGGTGGAATATACAAACGCTCGAAAATATTAAGACCGTCTGTGTCACCATCAAGTGCCGTAAGTGCAAGACCTATCGGTACTCGATATTCGTAAATGTCTTCAGGACCGGGACTTGTCCGGCCGTCTAATTTTTCAATCTGCGGATAAGCAGCTCTCACATTCAAATCTGCCGACTTAAGACAAGAAACTATGACTTCGTGCGCAGCACTGTCGTCCGAAAGCACAATTACCGGCAATCCCGCGGGCTCGGCATAACCAAACAATTCCAATACGCTCCTGATGTCCTGGACGAATCTTTCAGTAGTCTCAGTCTGGTCCGCTAAATCAGAAGTTCCGGATACCAACAGGTCCCGGGTTATTGTGGAAAGGTCCTCTGTCCCCATATCCAGGACCACGGCATTGCTCAATCGCCCGTTTTGAGTCAGACAAACCTGTGTATTTCGTTCCGCAATACTTACGACCACAGCGTCTCTTTCGTTTCCAGAAAAGAATGTTCTCCACGCCTTTACTATTCCTTCACAATCTAATAGTATTTTTTCAGGCTCAAAACCTCGCACATTTACAACAAACTTCTCTAACTGTTCTCTTTTTGCCGCTGCTATGGTGACAGGCGCTTTTCCATTCCTCGTCTGGCCGGCACGCCAGGCCAGCTCCATCTGGTCAGCCGACAGTGGCAGCCGAGATTCAGCCTGTATTCTAACCATTGCTGCAATTTCTTCTTTCCGCACCGAGGGCACTTCAATGCGATAAAAAACCACGCCTGTTGAGTTAAACCCGGCAACAACTATCCTGCCGTCGGCAGCTTCTACTTTTTTTGTCTGCTCGCCGGCCAAACTGCATTCCAGCTCGAATGCCTTCCAGTCAAGGTCACCATCTTCACTGCTGCTTGTCCACAGAACCTCAAAAATCCCACCCTGCCTGCCAAGCTCCACAGCTTTAAGCTTACTGCCATCCTGCACTATCGCAACGGCGGACCGCCGTGTCCCTATGTCAGTCGTACTGTCGCTCATAAATTACCTGCTCCCTGATACCAGTAAAGTGTCGTGTACGGTGACTTGCCTCTATCTACGACCACTACCGTTTGCAGTGTTGTTCCGCTGACTCCGCCTCTGTCAGCGGTCGCGAAACAACGAATAGTAAAAACGTCCGAACGGGTAGTAATATTATTTGCAATCCTCTTAAATGCTTCCAAATTTACGAGCCCCTCGCTCATCAAGTCTGAGATGCTTTGCGTCCCGTCCACCATGCCCGCCCTGTAGGCAATTATGTTTTCTGCAATCTGCTCATCAGCTTCGCTGCCGCCCAATAACGCTACCAAAACCCATTTCGGTGCCGTGTTAATGTTGACTCTTCCGGCAATCTGGTCGCCGCTATTTACTGTTATTTTGTCTGCTATCTCGTAGAACGTTTGCAAATCCAAAGGTTCCGCCTGTTGCGAACCACTTTGAGACCCTCTTTGCGAACTCTGCTGCGAACTTTGTTGTGAGCTCTGTTGCGAGCTCTGTTGGGGCTGCTGCGGGCTGCTATTATCTATCAGGTCGGCAATGCTGTTGAATCCGTTATTCCCGCGTTTCTCCACAATCCATTGGGCTTGAGACCTCCTTATCCCCAGGGAATTTTGAAGTTGTCTCTCATTGGCCTGGCTGATATTAATCCTTCTGTTGCCTTCGGCATCTACGTTCCTGTCATAGGAGTAGCATGTCAGATACGAAATCCATCCCTTATCCAGCACATCATCTCTGTTATCGACGGGCGGACTTTCGTCACCATCTTTCTCATTGTAGTCCAGCAGACCGTTGAAGTTTGTATCTTCTCCATAGAACAGCTCTTCGGTAACGCCTTTAACCAGAAGCAGTTCACGTATTGTCTTGAAAGGACCGTTGCGAATCGCATATCCAATCGTCAGATTCTCATAATACCCACCTTCAACGCCCTCGGCGTTTGGCGTATCATCCTGGTCACGCCAGTCGATTATCGCATCGGCTATATCCTCTTCCATATATGGCAATTCCAGGAGCTGCTGCTTTGTCACCGTATTTATGTTTAATTTACTCGACTCATCAATGACCCTGACGGAGAACCAGCACTTCTCCAGGCTAACGTCATTAAAATCTTCGGCGTTGTCACTCCACAGGTCGGTCAGGTTGTCACTTTCTCTCAGGTCCTCGTTCAGCACGCCAACAGCCGTCTCTATCCCCGCCCGGCAGGCCCACTTGCACCGAAGCTCTTCCGTCCTCATAGTGCTGACCTTGGTATCGAGTCGGCTGTTATGGCCAACAGACGTAGCGATTACCGTAAGCACAGCCACTATCCACAGTACACCTACAAGAACAAGACCCTTTTTGTCACCGTTAACACTCATTTTTTTCAAGGACATTAGTTTCCGGATTCCATGACTTTTATTTCACCTGCCCATCTCAGGTGCAGGACCGCTTTGCGGACCACTCCCTTGTTGCTCACCGACACCTTCCTCCCCACTTTCCAGAGCGTCAAGCGCTGCACCTGTTGACCGCACTAAATTCACCGTAATAGATTCCATAGCCGGACTTCCCCAGGTTGGCGGTTTCGACACAATATTGACTTCCACCAACTGGGGAGCGATTTCCATCTCCTCCGGCCATTCATCGGCCCACTCCTCTCCATCGAAGAACCTGACCTGGAAAAATTCAATGTCCTCTGCAATCACAGTCAAAATTCCGCCCGGGTTCTCATCGTTTGGGTCGGGATTGGGCCACAATCGCCGAAACAGGGCTGACTTTTCTTCATTTTTGACCAGGTAATATTCCACTTCATATACATCGCCTTCCGGCTGGTCGATTCTGGCCTTTGCCCTGCCGACGGTATGGAAGGTCAACACACTACCGCCCTCGTCTGCCTCGTTGGCCATTCCGACTAATTTCATATTTCTAAAATTCTGGTCGCGATACAGGTTCACAAGGTCCCTTGTGAGCATATTCGACGCAAACCTCACCTCGGCAGCAGCTTCGATATTAGCTTCTACCCTTTCGGCGCTGGCTGTAATAGTCCGCAGTGTACCGACCGCCACCAATGCAATAAACGCCCCTATAGTCGAGGCAACCAGCGCTTCCACCAATGTAAATCCGGTCTTTCTCAAAAAAATCTTCCTTTAATCACTCTTACTCTGTGCCGGTACTAACATCTGTGCCGGTACCAACATACGTGCTCGTACCGTTGAGCATTGTTTCCACAGAAACGCTATAAGGACGATTACGTTCAATCCAGGTAACTGTTATCGTTACCATATAAAGACTGTCTATTCCCTGGTACTCAGTAGACACTTCCCAGTGATATCCAGGCTCAAAATCTTCAACCACCCCGTCTGCGCGTCCCAATTCGATGAATTCATCGATGCCGACATAGTCAAGCAAACTAAGCTGTTTGTCTATTATTGAAGCTGCTATCTCATATTGTCTGTTGAGTCTTGTTCCGGTTAAAGACCGTGTAGTGATTGCTACCAGTGTCAAAACAGCTCCGCAAAGGATGGCACTCGCTGTGACTGTCTCAACGAGAGTAAAACCCGTTAGAAATAAGCCCCCAGAGGCTCCTGTCTTGCTTCTGGTAAGGATTTCTAACGGGGTAAAACCTTTTGTGCTTTTTTTTGTCTGTATGGTCATTCTTTATCCAAATCAATGGTCCCGGTTTCCACCTCTTCGGCCGTGCCCGGATATACCTTTGCCTTGCCGGTCGCAGCGCATATATTTACCGTATAATGATTCTCACCGTCGCCGATTTGAATTACTGCCGACTGTGCAGTGCCGTTCGGCAAAAAAAGTATTGCCGTCTGCTCATCGGAAGACTGCGAACCAAGCGGCGTTATCTGAACAGCCTCGAATTTGACATCGCCGGCAAATTCCACCGGCCTTGAGTACAGGTCCCGCACTATCGTCTGCTCTGTCTGTTCAGTCTCTACATTCAATTCGTCGGAAGTCAGGTAAAATCCGCCGTTGGCGGTATCCAGCTCTATCCTGTACTGTCTTTGTCGCTCAATTGCCATTATCCTTGCGTATTTAGCTGCAAGAAAAAAGTCCCGTGTTGTTTTTTCAACCAGCATCCTCCTGTATGTCCCCACGTAAAAGCCGCCGCCAACGCCGGCGATAAGCGCAATAAGAGTTATCACCACCAGCAACTCGATAATAGTGAAGCCGATTTTCGTATATTGTTTTCGCTTGTTCATACGCGTAATTCAAAAACTCAAAGCTGTTTCAATCGTTATATACGTCCGCATCGTCTTCTTCACCGCCTTCTACGCCGTCCGCTCCGTAACTAATCAAATCGAAGCTGCCCGGATTAATTTCACCTTCTTCAATGTAGATATATGGATTCTCCCAGGTGTCAAGCAGCTCACTTTTCTTCAGATAAGGCCCTTTCCACTTTTCCTCAAGGTCCGCCGGTGGCACTATCAGCTCCTCAAGTCCCAGCGATTCATCCGGGTATCGTCCGCAATCAAGCTGGAATGTTATAATTGCACTTTCGATATTTGCCATTTTTGTCCTTGCCATCTTTCTTTTCTGCTCGCCCATACCCCTGAACATTCTGGGTACATAAACTGATGCAATCAGCGCCAGCAGAACTATGACCACAAGCACTTCCACGAGCGTGAACGCCTTATTTTTCCTTCTGTTCCGTCCCATTTGGATACCCTTCCTATTTTTTTAAAAACCCGAAATTCAAAGCACTCCTGCACCAAATTGCATTGTAACTATTGGCAGCAGTGTCGCCGCTATTATAAAACCTACGACCAAAGCCAGCAGCAGTATCAAAACCGCAGGGAAAATCGCCATAAACCTGTTTATCGCCGAGTCCGCTTCATCATCGAAAGTGTCCGCGGCATTGAGCAGCAATTCATCGAGCTTTCCTGTCTGCTCTCCGATAGACACAATTTGCACAAGTAAAGGCGGAAAATGTCCTGACTGGCCCAAAGGCCCGGCCAGCGACTCGCCCGTCTTGACCTTTTCAGCCACACCATCAATCTCTCTACCTAATAATTCATTGCCAAGCGTATCACGAACGACGCTAAGGGCCTCTAAAATGGTGACCCCTCCTTTAGTCAGTGCTCCAAGTGTTCTCGCAAACCTGCCCACCGCTATTGTGCGCAGGACCGAACCCAAAACGGGAATTTTGAGCTTAAAAGCATCACACTTGATTTTGCCCTCCGACCTGGCCCATTTTCGCAACAAGTACAGCCCCACTACAATTACAGCCATAATAACCCAGCCGTATACCGTCGTAAGCAAACTCTTCGTAAGCGCACCCAGCGCCATCAGCACTCTTGTAGGCAAGGGGAGTACCGCCATCGCGTCGCCTATCATAGTTAATATTCTCGGCAATACCCACGTTACTACAATAACCGCCGAGACAAGCCCGACGCACAAAACGAAAATAGGATACGCTGAAGCGTTTTTCATGTTGCTCTTTATCTTTTCCTCTCTGCTCAACATTGTTGCCAGCTGGGACGTCGTCTCATCGAGCATCCCTCCTGTCTCCCCAACTCTTACCATCGAAAGATACAACGGGCTGAAGGTATTCTCGTGCTCGGCCATAGCATCTGAAAGGGATTGCCCGGAGCTTACCGACTTGACAAGTTCACTCAACATATTCCTTGTTGCCGGCTTGTGCTGTTGGTCGCGAATAATTTTAAGCCCGTTAAGCAGGGGTAGTCCCGCTCGCAAGGCCGTGCTCAACTGACTCGTAACGGCTAAAATGTCTTTGCTGGTAATCCTTCGCGAACCAAACTTCAGAAACTTAGCAAGGTCTAACTCTGCTTTCTTGTTACCGCTGACGCTCGGCTCCAGAGTTTGTTCAGCCAGTTCTACTACGAACCGGCCCTCATCAGTTAGGGCGGCGACGGCACTTCTGCGGTCAACCGCTTCGATTGTCCCGGTGACGTTCCCGCCGCTTTGCTCAACTGCCTTGTAAAAAAACTGGCCCACAATTTGGTTTCTCTAAATAAGTGCAAAATCAAATATCTTTTCTACTTACTTTTTCTTTTATTCTTCTTCACCGATACTCTTGGCGACTCTCAAGACCTCCTCAGGAGTCGTGATACCTTCTAACACCTTGGCGATGCCGTCGTGCTCCATACTTATATGGTCCGCCGGGGCCGCCCTTATAATCTGTTCCGTCGTCGGCCTTGCAGCTATCAAGTCCCGCAGCGTGGTTGTTATCCTGAGCATCTCAAATATACCTGTCCTTCCCTTCATCCCGCTTTGCATACACTCATTACAACCGACACCGTGGTAAAACTCTGTATAAGGTTTGATGTCCACCGAGCCGTTCAGGCTCTTAAGGAGCGTTTCGTCCGGCTTGTACGACTCTTTGCAGTTCGAACAAATCGTACGAACCAGCCTTTGAGCCAGCACCGCCTCTAACGAGCTGGCTAACAGGAATGGCTCGACACCCATATCAATCAATCTTGTAATCGCACCAGGTGCGTCGTTCGTGTGAAGCGTCGAGAAAACAAGATGTCCCGTCAATGCCGCGCGAATTGCTATATTAGCAGTTTCTCTATCGCGGATTTCTCCAACCATTATAATGTCCGGGTCCTGACGCAGAATGTGTCTCAGGCCCATGGCAAACGTCAGCCCTCTTTTCGGATTGACAGGCATCTGGTTAATACCTTCAAGCTGATATTCAACAGGGTCTTCTATCGTTATCATCTTCACGGCAGGCGAATATATCTTTTTTAATGCTGCATAAAGTGTCGTTGTCTTTCCGCAACCGGTCGGACCTGTAACAAGTACAATCCCATTGTTCTTATGCAGACATTGGTCGAAACCTTCCAGAGACTTTGCGTTCATCCCCAGCTCGGCAAGCCCTATCAATGATACGGTTCTATCCAGAAGTCTGAGCTCAACGGATTCGCCGAATACCGTCGGAACGGTGGATACACGAATATCGACCCTGCCGTTTTTGCCGGCAAATTCGATGTGGCCGTCCTGTGGCACAAAGCGCTCAGCGATATTCATATCCGCCATAATCTTGATTCGCGAAATAATGGCCGCCTGCAGGTGTTTCGAGGATGGCGCCTTCTCCATAAGAATACCGTCGATTCTGTACTTTATCTTTACCTGGTGCTCGAAAGGCTCGATGTGTATATCACTTGCACGGGCCTCAATCGCTTCCAGTATTATCAGGTTCACAAGATTAACTAAGGACGGCTCTCTGGCCAGCTCACTCAGCCTGGCAGGCGAGTAATCACCGTTATCCATATCCATCTCGGCCTCCGGCCTTTGCTCAATCGGAACGAGATTATCGAGCATCCTTGCCACATTACTGCCGTAAAACTTCATTATCGAATCTTCCATCTGTACCGGCTCAGCGTAATACCGCCGTACCGGAGAGCCTGTTACAAGCCGCAAATCCTCGATAACCTGTGGCTTAAACGGGTCCGTCATCGCCACGGCTAAGCGACCGTTTTCGTGCCGTAACGGCAAAATACTGTGTTTGCTGACCAATTCCGCTGGTACAAGGGTGATAATTTCGGGGCCGATTGAAATATCGGCCAAATCTATCTTTTCGATGCCCACTTGGAGCGCAAGTGCTTCATTTAGCTGAGGTTGCGTTACATAACCAAGCCTGAGGAGAATCTGGCCTAACCGCTCGTGCTGGACCTTTTGTTCTTCAAGCGCGATGTTCAGGCCGGACTCATCTAAATACAATTTTTCACAAAGCAACCGGCCTAATCTTTTCTTCCTCTGATAGTTCATTCTGGGCACCTACGTTCAAAAATACGGCATGGTTCAGAAATACCGATTTTCGGGTAACAGTATGTTAGATACACTCCTTTGTTTAGCCGTCGCCGGCACGGCGACGTTATATGTTCACGAAATATTCATTATTTCATCTGTTACCCTGAATTGAACCAAGCCAAAAATACGGCATGGTTCAGAAATACCGATTTTCGGGTAACAGTATGTTAGATACACTCCTTTGTTTAGCCGTCGCCGACACGGCGACGTTATATGTTCACGAAATATTCATTATTTCATCTGTTACCCTGAATTGAACCAAGCCAAAAATACGATAATCAACAAAGCCGTAAACCTGTGTCAATGCAGAACTTATACCAACAAAAAGGATTGTTTCCTTAACCTGTATGGCTTTCAGGACACAAAACCTTCCTTTATATCAGACGCTTGAGACCCCGATTTTGTTACAAAAAATTGGTTTTCTTGGCAAAAAACTCACAATTCCCGCACACACAGCAGCCAAATGTCGGTTTGTAAGCTTATCTGGTCTTCGCTGCTCAGTAAATCCTGCTTATTTTGCCTGAAAACGCGGTTTTTAGCCCCGCCACCTCCCTGTCCGCCGAAGCATCGGCGAAGACGGATGGGCGGGGTTATCACTGTGTTTAGCCCCCAAATTTATTTGGGGGTCAGAGCGAAGGATTCGATATTTAGCCCGCAGTTTCACTGCGGGTTCCTCTTCTGTCATCCCTCGTCCCTCGTCCGTCCTCCGCCATTCGATATTCTATAATCCTTGGTCGATATTCGATATTCTTTTTCCCCTTTTTTCTTTCCCTTTCCAATTCTTTTGTGTTATTTTCTACACCTAATGGCGTGTGACATCCTTGAGCGGATTCTTTCATTGAATCGCCCGTTTGTCATTCCTGCGAAGGCAGGAATCCAGTTATTTATGTGCCTATAAGGCACCGCGGCAATCTCATTGACAATTTGAAATCTGAGAACTGAAATATGAAATTATCGCTTTTAATATCAACATTTAAAAAAAACAGAAACGGCTATAAGGTGAGAAGAAAAAGGATTATTTGACGGGAATTGCGGGCTTGTGGTATTTTGGGCTAACAACGCGGGCTGACAACTAAGAAGGCAGATAATTCGTGATTGCTAAATACTTGTCCTGAGTTTATCGAAGGAGTGATTAGTGAATTGTATTTGGCCAATAATATCTGAGGCACCTTTCTATGGAATCATCCAACTTACAGGAATTAGAACAAATTCCCGGCGTTGGTAAAACTATTGCCCGGGATATTGGGAAAACTGGAAGGATAAGGAATAAATAACTGCCAATGTGGAGAGAAGCAACCGGGGCGGTTGTTGAAATATTTATCCATATGTGTCGAACTGTTGAGAGAGCAGACGAAGACGAGCTGCGATACTAAGATAGGATCGTTTGTTTAAAATGTACTTGGTCTTAAGAAATTAATTTGAAAATTATGAATCCTAATACAGCACATACTCTTTGTCAGATAGGCATAGCAGTTTTTTCAATACTAACCATTCTGTGTACTTATGGAAATTACCATTTTGGGAGACAATCGCAAGCCTTAAAAGATAAAGTATCCACCCAGATTCAAGAAAAAGTGCTGGAAAACCAACAGACAACAAATTCGAAATTAGGTAAGTTGCTTGAGAAGATGCAACATGTCTCTGAAACCGACCATGAAAAACTAATGCAAGAGTATCCTTTAGGTTATATTCTCTTCGCAATTAAAGACAAACATGAAATTATAGGCAAACAATCACAGCAAGAATGGGAAATCGATTGGAATAGTGCAAGAATACTTGCGTTAGATGAAAAACAAATATTGTTTAGTTTGCCGAATATGCGTTCTAATGATGGCGAACGTAAGTTTGGTACTAATACGGTGACTATTTCTAGAGAGAAGGGTATTGCACTTGTAATTAAGGCATTTGGTGTAGAAATATTTTCTGGTGTATTAGTTGATGATAGTAGTGGTATTGTATGTATTATTGGTTTGAAAGAATATAAATAAATAGCCGGGTATGGTATACAACTTGTTTGCACACGCGGAATTTAATTCGAGAGAATTGTCGTTTAAGAAATAAAGTACCGGCCCCTTTAATTCCCTTTGTTGACTCCCCGTCCATTTGCTGTTAAACTTAAACAATTGAAAGATTTAAAAAAACTATTTAACACAAGGATGCACACATGGCAAATTTTAAGCCAGATGCAAGTTTTTTTAAAAAAATAGTAATTGGCGCCAATGGCACGCAGGCTATCTGCAGGAACCTGTCTGAAAAAGGCCATAATATGGTCGAATTAGAGCGAGGTTCCACCACAGCTAAACTTTGGAAAGAAGTAAAGAGAAAACGTGTTCGCCTTCCTGACCTTGTTTGCAAGAACTGTGGTCTCCGGGTTGAAAGCCGTGCCAAAACAAAACCCGAGCTTTCGATGTCACATAGTGACACCGATATGGAACGTTCATGGGATTACGGAATGCTATCGAACGATTTAATTGCTTTTCCTGTAAGCGTGGCAGCAGATGAAAAGCTCTGGACAAGAGGACATTTCAAAGATAGTGCTTCATATTGGCATGAACGTAATTGGGCTGAATGGATTGTTGAAGGAAAGATAAACTATTTTACGGTAGATTCTTTTCGCCAACACCCCCCAGACAGCAGAGTCAGAAAAGGAGTAACCGAAGGCTCAGAGTTAACTTTAGCTTGGAAAGCAAAATTTGCAACTTGCTCCAGCAATGTTGAAAGTATTGAGGATAACAAAATAAAGCTACGTCCAGAGAATGGTCGCCTACGAACACTTAGTTTGTCGCTATGTATTCCTGTACATGTAGCTGAAGGAGAGCAAGTGGAAAAATATCAGGTTTTGGCCTCTTCTCCAATACCGTTAAGAGAAGAAGAATTAAGATGTAATCGCCACTTCCCTGATCAATTTATTCAGAACAGTCTTCAATCGCGTGAGCGAACGGTTCGTTTCACAGGTGTGAAATTGTGTAGAATTCATCAGCTAACAGATCATCGTTCACTTATAAAAGAAATAGCTGATGACCAACAAGAGGATTTATATGTGCGGCTGGAGGCTCTTGCGTACTTATCAAGCATTCGAGATGCATCACTGCAATCGTTGTTTGATGAATATCTCAATAATATAAATGATCAAATCCGGTTAGAATCAGTCATAACAATAGGTGAAACTGGAATCCCTGAAGCAGTACAGCTTTTAGGAGCTATACTGCATGATAATCAGCAACCTTTTTACTTCCGAAGTGCGGCTTCTTGGTCACTGGGGAATATAGGCACAGATGCTGCTCAAAAACTGCTTAAAACAGCTTTCGCCGATATCAACTGGGATATACGAGAAGAAGCTTTGGACGCACTAACATCCTTAGGCGATGTTACTCATTCGGTATTATTACCAGGGTTGAAAGAAACAAACAGTGATATCGCAGCAGGTTGTGCTGAAGCTATTAGAAAAATAGGAATAGTTACTCCAGAGCTGTTAAATGAACTATCGACGCAACTTCAAGGCCGAACACCCCCTCAATGGGTCGTTTGGCTGGCAGGAATCATGACTTCTCAAGAAATGGCTGAAACATTGGATAATATGGAAAGCCTAGACCCGAAGGTGCATTATGCTATAAGCTTATTATGTTCCTTTACACATTCTTGGATTGCGAGGCGTTGGGAACGTCAGGCTGGTATTAATCATCCAAGCAGGAATGAATCATAACATGTTTTCCAGAATACCAAAAAACATTAAAGTTTATAAAACTCGGCATGGACTGCAAGTTTGTGGAGATAGCAGGGAAGTTCTAAAGTATCTTGAAGAGGATTCAGTAGATTTAATAATAACTAGTCCTCCGTTTGCGTTGTTACGTCAAAAATCTTATGGTAATGAAAATCAGGAACAGTATGTAGACTGGCTTGCAGATTTTGGTATTGCAGCATATCGTGTCTTAAAAGAAACGGGAAGCTTTGTTTTGGATTTGGGGGGAGCATATAAAAGAGGCAAACCTGTTAGATCGCTCCACATTTTTAGAGTTCTATTAAAGTTCTGTGATGAACTAGGTTATAAACTTGCAGAAGAGTTCTATTGGCACAATCCAGCAAAATTACCATCACCTATAGAGTGGGTTAATAAAAGAAAGATACGTGCAAAAGATTCGGTTAACACGGTATGGTGGTTTTCTAAGTCCGATTTTCCCAAATCAGATGTTACTAAGGTTTTGGTTCCGTATTCCGAACGCATGAAAACATTATTAAAAGATCCTGAAAAATTCTATAAGCCCAAGGAAAGACCTTCTGGGCATGATATCGGCAAAAACTTTGGTAAAAACAACAATGCCGGTGCAATACCTTCTAATCTTCTCACCATCCCAAACACTAATAGTAATTGTCATTATTTACGAACGTGTAAAATGTTAAAACGCAAAAGCCATCCTGCTCGTTTTCCTAAATTACTTCCAACTTTTTTCATTAAATATCTTACTGACCACGGAGACTTCGTTGTTGACATATTCTCTGGTTCTAATACCACTGGAATGGTTTGTGAGCAACTCGGTCGTAAGTGGTTATCAATTGAGTCAAGTTTAGATTACGCTTCTCTTTCCGCTATACGATTCATGCAAGAGTGTTCACTTGAAAAAATCAAAAATGCTGTGGAAGAGATGGAAAGTGGCCATTTTATCCAGTTGAACAAACTATCCCTACAAGCACCTATCCTTTCTTCCTAGGGAATTAAAGGTGTCCGGCCATATACCCCCGCCCTTGCCGCCAAAAACAATTCTGCTTGCCCCGTGAGTTTACCCTGTGGGATAGCGAAGCGTTATCTCACTGGGGTCTTCCGCCGCCTGCCCGAGTCCGAATCCCTGTATGTCTTAGACAGGGACCCATTTAGGCAGGGATCCAGCTATTTATGTGGTTATAAAGCACTTTTTTGGTCATTTTTTTGTCCCTTTTGATGCCAGCGTCAAAAGTGTTTTTTGTCAAAAAAATATCATAACTCATTGTTAATTCTTGTACTTATGTTGATTTTTGGGTTGACATGCGTATAGACTTGAATATAATGTAAGCTCTTGTA
>DUZJ01000057.1 GCA_013349615.1 Planctomycetota bacterium
AGATTGCTAATGGGGCAATAATAGCAACCGAAAACTAAAATCGCACGTTTCATCGAAGTTCGCAACTCAAGAAGACAGGAAAAAGCTAAACCTGAGCGCTTAATTATGCGCTGATTAGGAGGTAAAAGCTATGGTTAAGAAAATTCTTTTCGTATCGTTAGCCTTGTTTGGTCTGGTGCTTTCCGAGATGGCAGGCGTGTGTTTTGCAGATGTATCGGCTCAAACGGTTATAGCAGTAGCCCCCAATCCCACCGGCTTGGTGGCGCATTATGACTTTGAAGGTGATGCCGTCGATATTTCCGGCGTCCAACCACCAGCCGATTGCACCATCGTCGGCAATCCAACATTTGAGTCCGGCGTGTTTGGACAGGCAATTGACCTCGATGGTAACGGTGATTATGTGGACTGTGGAAATGAATCGTTTTTCGACATCACCGAACGCATCACGGTCACAGCCTGGATTAAGGTCAACGAGTTCGACAAAAAGTACCAGACCATCATCGCCAAGGGCGACAACTCCTGGAGGCTGGCCAGGGTGGGTGACTCAAATAATGTCGAGTTCGCTTGCAACGGCACCGCTGCAACCAGGTGGACGGGCAAGGGCGAAGTTCCCTGGGCCATCTTGGGAACGACCAGTGTGAATGACGGCAAATGGCATCACATTGCGGGAGTATTCGATGGGACACGGCTGTACCTGTACATAGATGGAGTACTGGAAGCCGCAAAGGCTGCTGCGAAGTCCATAGACATCAGTAAGTACAACGTATGTATCGGCGCAAATGCGCAGGTACAGGGACGGGAGTGGAACGGCCTTATAGACGACCTGCGTATCTATAACTATGCTCTATCGCAGGCTGAGATAGTGAGTGTAATGGGCAAAAACGAGATAAATCTGCTGACGCGCTTTCCGGCAACACTTTATGATATTGCCAAAAGATATGATGGATTAAAGAAGTTTGAAGAAGCAAAAGGCGTCTGCCAGCTAATATTACAGCAGCATCCTGATAGTCCGTCCGCGCATGGTGCGCAGTTGTATCTCTCCAGGCGAAATATTATGTCCCTTATCAAGTCGAAGAAGTTCACAACCGCTCAGGCAGAGTTCGATAACTTAATCGCTGATTTTAACGACCATCCGGATTTTGCGGAATCGCTGTACGCTGTCGCCCAGGCATATTCTCCTCCACGGAAATTTAAAGAGGCCGAAGACGTCTATAAAAAATTGATACAACTGTTTCCTGACAGCCCCTATGCCGTAGAAGCATTATTCAGGGCCCCAAAGATTCATATCTTCTATCTTATCCAATCAGGCAATTTCGCCGAGGCGCAGGGAGAAATCGATAAATTTGCTGCTGATTTTGCCAAACATCCGGCCTTGCCGGGAGTGGTTTACTGGTTCGCAAAAGAGTTTGAAGCATCAAACACATACGACAAAGCAAAGAGTATGTACCAGCAGGTAGTATGGCGGTATCCTGACAGTTCTCATGCTGCTAAGGCACTGTTGGCTGCTTCAAAGATGGATGTTTTGTCTCTTATAGAGTCGGGAGACGATACCACGGCCCAGGCAGCGATCGATACCTTAATCGCCGATTTTAATGAGAATCCGGATTTGCCCGAGGCGATATCCAACATTGAAGCGGTATATTATACCAGAATTTTGGCGGCGGAATCCTCGGTGGTTGAGAATTATCTCAAGCCTGTAAAAGTATGGGAAAAGGTAATGCAAAGATTTCCGGACTTTTTCTACGATGACCCCGACCTGTATTATTTCATTGCTGACTGTTACCGCCACATGGGCGAATACGGAAAAGCAATACAGTACTACGGATTAGTGGCTGACAAGTGGACTCAGAATGGCTACGCGGTGGTCCCGCGCACAGTCGTGCCGCTGCCAAGTGAAACCTCCGCTGATTACGAGGACGTTCATAACCTTATTGACAGGTTAATCATCGATTTTAATGACCATCCGGGTTTAGCCGCGACCATACTGCGGACAGGATATGAATATCGCAGGCGGGCCAACGAAGCTCGAAGAGATGGCTTAACTTCGGAGCCCGCAGTGGATAATTTCAATGCTATAGTATTATATGAGCGGGTTATAAAAGAATTTCCGTCGTCTCCTTTCACCGCAAGTGCTTACTTCTTTTCGGCTCTTTCCTACAGAGACGTCGGTCAGTGGCAGTATGCGATGGACTGCTGCAACCATTTACTTGATAACTGGCCTGACTACAAATACGCCGCGTGGGCCCGAAGAATTGCACAGGACTGTTCCGAGAGATTAGCCCCACAGGCACAATAAGGGGATACGATTATGGATAAAACGATCGATAGAATCCTTATCTTAACCGTAGGCTGTATGTTATTGTTATCGACTACTGCGCAGCGGGTAATCGCCTGGCCGTGTAAACCGCCGGGCGTGCCGTGCGATGATTGTTATACCTGCACGCCTACCGGCTGCGAATGGGATTGTAGCACTGGAGCGACATGTTGTAATGGTAGCTGTTGCAATAGTGGAAACTGCTGTAACAGCACAACATGTTGCAGCAATTCAGACGATGTGTGTTGTACAGATTCAGGTTCTTATTGCTGCGAATCTGGTAAAACTTGTTGCAAAGGGACATGTTGTGACCCAAACTATACCTGCTGTGACGGTACTTGTTGTAATACTTCGACCCAGAAATGCTGCGACGACATAGGCGGAGTTAATGACGGTTATTGCTGTTATCCAAACGATATTTGTTGTAAGGGCAATTGTTGTGACCCAAACCTATGTCTAGATTGTAACAGCACCACCGGCCAATGTGAATCAATCTGCGACCCTAATAGCGAATTCTGCTGCGACGGCACGTGCTGCAAAAACTACCAGTGCTGCATAGATGGCAACTGCGTCGACCCTATATGCAATAATTGCCACCCAGTTGGTTATAGTCTCTGGGAGTGTGGCCATGGTCCAAATGATGTAAACTGCCAGAGTGATTATTGTATACTGAACTCTTACAGCGGATCCTCCTGTGATTATATGGGCCCAGATTGGCCTTGCTTGAAGAAACATTGTGATACCGCACCTGATAACGACTTAAAAGCGTGCGAGCAAATGGTACTCCATACAAGTGACTGTCCAACAGGAGGGGATCCTGTTATTTACACCGATGAGTGGTGGATATATCATGGTTGTGGTGATTATTGCGCTGGGCGGGCTTGGCAAGGAGCATGTATAATAGATAGATGCTATGGTGACATTTGGTTCTTTAAATATACAGGGCAAAAATACAAATGTGGGTGTCCATGAGAGTTAGGAACCCAACCAGAATAGTTACTGAAAGCGTTGAGAGAATTTCAAAGCAACGGAATATGTTAAAATGAAAGGACAAAAAAATGAATAATAATCCTTCATTTAGGAAATTTTTGGTTTTCACCATGATAGCAGTATTGTTATTCCCATCAACGATACTACTTGCTGAAATGAGTGGAGCAGAGTTGCTGAGTTTATTGAGGGAAAAAGACCACGTATTTAATTCTACTGGTTATAAATTTTCGTTCGTGATGAGTATGAATGGCGACCCATTTGATCCGAACCAGGGTAGGGTTTTTATGGATTGCAAAGCTACTTGGACAACAGAAGGGTCATTTGCGATGAAGATAACCAATTATTATGAACACCCGCCTGTTTTCGCCCTTCTTGGGTCCGGGAACTACGGACCTATTGATTATGATGAGGACGGGAACTTGATTATATGGAGGTCGCTGGAGAAGTATATTCTGTCGGAACCTGATCGCAATGACTCAATTGAAAAGATAAAGTCATTCTTTGTTGCCCCTAACAGTAATTTAGTCGACAAGGGCGGCACCCAAACGTTACTTCATCGCTTTCCTATTGGCAGTCGAGACAATATGTACCAATTCAACCAATTCCAATTGGCTATAGGACAAGGATTTTCGAGACATTTAGGCACCGTTACATCAATAAAGATTTTGTCCTCAGGCCTGATGAAAGTAACTTCACAGGGTTCACATGGGAGCGTACTGGGTACCTGGGAAGTGACCCTTGACCCCAACTTCGAGTATCTTGTTAGAAAAGGTAATTTCACGCACGATCGAGCGGATAAGCCCACAATCGTAATTGCATCTAACGGTATTATAATGAAGGACAAATTAAAAGTTGCCAAATATGGAACTCTTAGATTCTCAGATCTTTTCGAGTTGTCTGTTGAGGTTACTGACATCTCTAAAGTGGTTGGTCCAAATAAACTTTATGATGAGGTTCTTTCTCGTCTCAACAGCCCTTTGCCCCCGGGATCGGATATAACTGACTTTCGAGGTAAGAAACCTATTATAACGACCGGAAAGTAGCGTAATGGAAATAAATTCACTAATAGGGTTTAACAATCCACAGTGGTTTTTCGTGCTGTTTACCCCGTTAGAAGTATGAAGACGAAGTTGAATGTTTACTTTCTAACTGGGGTTTACAGCAAAAATCCCCGGCCAAAAAAAGCATGTTTTTTTCATTTTTTTGTTATCTTTTGCGCATTTTGTGCCTTTTCGTAGTTAATAAAACACCGTTTTCGCCAGCTTCTGAATAAGGCCGTTTCGATGGCCTTGTGGACGAAGGCAATAACCTGCGACAAAGCTGGCTTTAAAAGCAGGTTTTGCCAAGAACACCAAGCTGGCAAAAACATAATCTCTGTTAATCCTGTTATCCTCCGTAAGGAGTCCCAAGGACTGTCTAATTTTTCTTCGTGCCTTCGTGGTAAAAAAAACTCTCTGCGTTCTCAGCGTTCTCTGCGGTAAATTTTTTTATTTTTTTCCTTTACTATTGTTTGGAAATCTGTTAAAGACAAGTGATGATTGGAGGTTAAAAATGAGAAGGATAATTTTGTTAAATATTGTTTTGGGTTTACTTTCAACCGGCCTGGCGCCGGCAGCGACCCGCTTGGTTCCGGATGAATATCCCAACATCCAGTCAGCTATTGACGACTGTAACGATGGCGACGTCGTTATTGTTGCCGTGGGAACGTATTTTGAAATGATCAACCTCAAGGGGAAAAATATTACCTTAAGAAGTACAGATCCTAATGACCTAAGTGGGTGTATGGTTGGAGAGTATGTGGATTATCCAGGCACTCCCGACCCTAACGACCCTTATTATTACTGGCCGTCACCGCCCTGGGCTGCAGGGTCAAGAAGCCCCGACCCGACCACTTCAGAAGGTTCAGCTACTGCCGGATTTGGTACAGATACTCACTGGACTTCGCCTTATGCCACGCCCTATCAGGCTGTTTTGTTTTCAGCACCGCAAATATATCGATATAAAAGTTGCGCTGGTAATTATACTACTTTAATGGGACCGCACTCTATAGTTCGTTCGGTATTTGCTGACCCCAATTGCGGTAGTGGATGGCGCTATGAGGTCAAAAAAACGGGGTCTCAGGCCACAGTGTGTCTTCCTTAGGAAATGGAAATACAAGAAAACTTAAGATGTTAATAAGAATCATTATACAGAAAAGTATGATATAAAATACTTGAAAGGGTAAGATAATGATTATCAAACCAAAGCGGCTTAGCTATTTGTTAGCGATGAATCTTATACTGGGGAGTTCTATTAATATGCTTACAACTGCTTATGCGCAAAGACCGGAAGAATCTCTTGATTGGAGTATCCAAACATCCAAGAAAACGTTTTACCCGGGCGAGCCTGTATTATTAACGGTGAAGATTAGCAACACAGGTCAGCAGAAAGAAAGGATTGACTTTGGGACACATGACCTCGAAGCTTTCTCAATGGAAATCCGTGATGGGTCGAATAAAGTCGTGGCTAAAGGGGGCAAGATTCGCAGGCCTGGGTTTGAGGCTTTTAGACCCACGATAATTCCTGCAGGCAAAACAGGGCAAAAGTCAATTGTGTTGAATCAATGGTGCTCCACCTTGCTACCGCCCGGTCAGTATCATGTGGTCTGTCATGTTGAATATCGGTTACGTTCCGAAGCTACGAAGATACCCGGTACCGAGCCTGCGTTTTTCAAAGCGGGGCCTCTCCATTCGATTGAACTGGAGTTGGATATTAACATAGTTGAAATGGATACTCCGAAATTCGAGCAGATACTCGAGGATTTGGCTATTCGCGAGGTAAGAAAGGATGGGCAAAGCAAAGGAGAATGGCTGCGAAAATGGCAAATCGCAAGAGAAATGCTTGCTTTCACCGAATCGCCTCTGGCTGTTCCGTATCAGTTACACATATTAAAGGTTGGCGCGGGCACCTGGTTGAAACGCGATGTCATAAATTCTCTTGCTCGGTCCGGGACTCTGGAGGCAGCGAACGGCTTTATGCAGATAATTGAAGGTTGCCCACAATGCGGGGTTGAGGATGTAAAGCAGGCTATCATCGATGCAGTGTACAGACTTCGTGAAACAGGAAAATCGGATATTATAAATGCCACAGATGAATTTGTGGTAAAATACAAGCGACCTGTTCTGGCAAAGCCAAGGGACTAATATAAATACGGCCAGCCACGAATGGCGTTTCTTTAAGCAGATCAAGAAAAGGCAAGCAGTCGTACAAAATACTGTTATTAAAGAATCCACAGTTCTTTTCCGTGCTGTTTACCCCGTTAGAAAGAAAGCCTTGCTTTCTAACGGGGTTCACAACAAAAATCCCCGGCCAATAAAATAGCCCCAAATTTTCTAATTATTTACTTTACATCTAACTTTTCCTATTGTATAATATATATCAAACATATAAAAATGATACTGAATAGTAAATTAGGATAACTTATAATGGCCACCAAAGCCCAGAACTACCCAAACCGCCCAAACGCCCCAAAATCGACAGCATCCCGTCACACCTGTCATTCCCGCGCAGGCGGGAATCCATTACGACATACGCAATACGATATACGATATACGATCATCGAGAATCAAACTTTAGCTCACTTTAGGCACTTTAGCTCACTCTTCACTAATTTCCCCTCTACAACTGTAGTGAGCGCACTACAAATCGCTCATTTTATGCAAAACAAACCCAATTTCCAAAAAGCCAAATTTTACATAAACAAAGAGATGGCAATGGATTATGACAAAAAGGACACTTGGTGGAGTGGGAAAAACAAACCCAATTCAAACCCAATACAAACCCAATCAAACCCAATTAAAGCCAATAAAATGCCAAAACAAACCCAAAACAAAGCCAATACAAACCCAATCTCAAAATCCTCGCAGCAAAAAATTCACCCCACCGGTTGACGAAAGAAGATTCGGAGGTAACAATACCCGGGCCAATCAGGGATATCGGGTAGTGTGCGTATTACAGGAGTTACATAAAATGAAAATAGCTGGGCCGCAAACCAATTCTATTGCTCTCAAACTCGGCAGCCTGACGCTGGACGTGCCTTTCTTCCAGGCCTCCCTGAGCGGATACAGCGACTGCGCAATGCGCACGCTCGCCCGCAGGTTCGGCTGCCCATTTACTCTGGCCGATATGATGCTCGCCAAGAGCGCCGCCAATCCCAGGTTCCTGCGCAAGGCCTGCTTTCGCCCCGTTGCCGATGAGCACCCCGTCGGCGCACAGATCCTCGGCAGGAACCCCGCGACAATGGCCAGTGCCGCCCGCGACCTGGTGGCCGCTGGATACGACGTCATCGATCTGAATTTTGCCTGTCCAGCCCCAAAAATCTTGCGAAGGGGACGCGGCGGGGCGATGCTCAACGAACCGGACACTGTCATCGATAGCCTGAAAGCGGTTCGCGATGTTATCGTTGCCCCCGTCCTGATGAAACTGCGCATCGGCGCGAATCATAAACCTCAGTCCCTGGACAACTTTTGGGAGATTGTAACACGCTCGATAGAAAACGGGGTCGATGCCCTCGTCATCCACGGCCGAACCGTCTCAGAGCGATTCCGTGGCAAAGCCGACTGGGACCTCTTGGCCGCAGTAAAAAACCGCTTCCCCGACGCAACGATCGTTGGAAGTGGTGACATTTTCGAACCGCCGGCAACGGTCGACCTGATGAAAAGGACCGGACTTGATGGCTTCGTCGTCGCACGCGGCGCCGTCGGAAATCCCTGGATCTTTCGCGATCTGCGATGTGTATGGGAGAATCGCCCCCTGCCGCCGCCCCCCGAACTAACCGAACAACGGCTCGTAATACTCGAACATTTCGAGCGGATACTAAAGGATTATCCAGAAAAAAAAGCGGTCCGCATCTTCCGAAAGTTCTTCGCCGGCTACGTCCGCCGTCACCCAAGACGCAAACCGGCCCTGCTCTCTCTTATGAAGACCAAAACCCGCGCCGAAGTCGAGACCGCTCTCAACACATGGTACACGGACACTTACCCCAATGCGTAGGAAAACTAACCATTTAGGGTGCTATTTTTCGCACCTCTTAATATTGCGTCGCCCTTGAGCCGCGTAGGAACTGTCATTCCTGCGCAGAGACTGCCCTGAATAAGCTGAAGCCCTCAGCGTAGTCGAAGGGGAAGTCGAATGGTTCCGTGGTCAGTTTTGAATTTTGGGCCTTTGAAAATTTGAATTTGTTTAGTATTTAGAGCTTAGGATTGAGAGTTTATGCGTGATACGCTCCGCGAAATCTGCGTCTAATTTTGAGCCTTTGTGCGTTTTGAGGCTTTTCGCGGCTAAATATTATCGAATCCTCTGTGCCCTCTGGGGCTTTGAAAAATCCGGGCTAACTGAAAAAACTCCTCACAATATCGTTAAACGTTATGTAGAGAAAGAACCCTCCTATAAGCACCAGGCCGACATAAGCAATAATCCCCTGCGTCCGCTCACTCAACGCTGAGCCCTTGACCTTCTCGACGAACAACAGCACAACCACTCCTCCGTCAAGAGGCGGCAGAGGCAAAAAGTTGAGAACCGCTATGCAGGCACTTATCAGACCAAGAAAGTAGACGTAGTAAACGAACGGCCGCTCGGCAACTATTGTGTAGCTGGCCGCAAGGATACCAACAGGACCTATGAGATTCTTGGGACTGACATCTCTGCCGACAAGACGCCTTAACGTCAGGTAAGTCTGGGTAATAAACATAACCGTCTTTTTATATCCCATACCGACAGCTTCAATGGGATTGTCGGCCTTATAAAGCCTCTTCAAATCATCAAATGGAACAAACTCAGCAAAAGTAGATTTGACGCTGACAAAGTCTTCCGGCCGGTCAACATCCAAAGCAACGTTGACCGCTACCTGGTTGTTGATGCGATAATCAATCACGACACGCTGGCCGGGATATCGGCCGACTTCCCTGATAATATCATAGAAGCTCGACACCGCAGTCCCAGCAACAGCCGTTATCACGGCGCCGCGAGGAATCTCTAACTTCGCCGGGCCATCTTCTACGGAAATAGTCTTGGCAACAACCGGATGACCGGCGTCAAGCACAGGGATAATACCAATTAATACCCGCTCGCCACCCGGCCGGCGTTTGGGCACAACTGTAACAAAAAGGACCTCTTCGGCACCATTAGCATCCGTGCGTAATACTTTAATCGGAAGTTCTCTTTTCTCATACTCAGTGGTAATTTCACGCATCTCTTTATAAGTCGGATTCTCAACATCACCAATCGCCAGAATAATATCCCCCTCTTGCAGCCCGGACTCAGTATCAACGACCTCTACTCGCAGGCGCGGCACCATAGAATATATATGACAAAGGTCGGATTCAGACTCAACTTTCCTTTCTGTAGGACTGAAATTCAGCGGAATTTGCGATTCAACTAACTCAACCTCACCGGTTTCTGTCGTTCGTTCAGCAATGACTGTAGCTGCCGGCACAAGACAGTTTGCTACGATTGTCTCCATGTGCCAGTGCGTCTGGACATCCCTGCCGTTAACAGACGTGATGCGGTCACCGGCAAGCAGACCTGTTCTTTCATGTAGTGTGTGAACGTCGGAAACCTTCGCTATTGTCAGACTTTGCGGCGGCATAATACCAAAAAGTCTCATTTCTCCTCTCAGTGTTTGTATTTGCTCGGCCACAAGTGTAAAGTCCATAGGGTCTTCTCCACGCTGTACTTTTAGCCGAATCTCTTCGCCCCTGTCCGACAAAGCCGCCGCCACCTGGATATTGCTGAAGTCAAGATTCTCACTCTTGCCGGCAATCTCAATTATCTCGTCGCCGGGATTTAGACCCGCGCGCGCCGCCGGCGAATCCGGCACCACTGAGCCGACCACCGCGGGAGGCAGCTCTATGCCAATTAGAAAAACCATCATAAAAAGCAACATAGCGCTTATAATGTTAAAGACGACCCCTGCGGCTATAATGGCCACGCGGGTACTAACCGGCTTGTTGGCATACGAACGCGGGTCGTCACTTGTCTTAACCGAACCCACGTCCTCCTGGCCTAACATCTTGACAAAGCCTCCGAACGGGATAACACCGATACGATACTCGGTCTCGCTGGCACGCCCCTTTTTGCCGATAGTAAAACTTAACCGGCTATGCACAGATTCATCTTCTTTAGGAAAAAAACGCGGTAAAATGGAAATACGCCGGCCTTGCTCTGTTCTGAGGATACCTGCAAGAGTTGGGGGAAAACCTATCGAAAAGGCTTCGACCTTTACGCCGGACAGCTTCGCTACAATGAAATGCCCAAATTCGTGAATGAGAACCACCGCACCAAACCCGAGCGCAACCAGCAGGATATTGCCAAAAGCACCGATGTTTCGGACGATAAGATAAATAGCCACCGCAGCGACAGCGGCCCACAAAAACGCTTGATATCGCTTATTCAAAAATCCGCCGCGCGTTTCTTCATGTTTGTGGTTCGTTTTCAACTTTTCTTTGCTTTCAGACATTCACTAACCTCTCTTCTGGCCCAGGCGTCTGCTTCAAGTAGCTCCTCGAGAGAGACGCGCCTCTTCACATTATGTTTACCGACACAATTCTCTATAAGTTCGACTATATTAACAAATTTAATTCTGCCGGCCAGGAACTCCTGAACAGCCACCTCGTTGGCAGCGTTGAAAACAGCCGGCCCGGTGCCACCCATACGTGCAACTTCAAAGCCCAAAGCCAGTGCGCGAAACTTTTCCAAATCAGGCTTTTCAAACGTAAGTTTGCCAATCTCATCAAGCCGCAGACGCTCGGCAATCCCTGCAACACGCTCAGGATAAGTCAGCGCATATTGGATGGGCAGACACATATCAGGCAACCCAAGCTGCGCTATTACCGACCCGTCCACAAATTCGACGAGTGAATGAATTATCGACTCAGGGTGAACCAGGACTTCAATTTTTTCGACCGGCATATCAAACAGCCAATGTGCCGCGATAACTTCACACGCCTTGTTGACCATCGTTGCCGAGTCAATAGTAACTTTCGGACCCATATCCCAAACAGGATGGCAAAGGGCCTGCTGGACTGTTACGTTCTGAATATCCTCAGCGGTGGCTTTTCTAAACGGCCCGCCGGAAGCGGTCAGTATGATTTTACTAACTTCCTGCCGAGAACCGGCCTGCATAGCCTGAAAAATCGCTGAGTGTTCACTATCGACCGGCAATACAGCGGCTCCGTTCTCCTTCGCCGTTCTCCTAAGCAGTTCACCCGCAACAACAAGTGACTCCTTGTTGGCAGCAGCTAATATTTTGCCATTTTTGGCAGCCGCAAGAGCCGCCGACAGACCAGCCACTCCAACAACAGCGGTTAGGACAATATCAACCTCATCGAGCTGTGCAATCTCTGTCAACCCATCCGGACCGGCCAGAATCTCTACGTCCAAATCTCCGAGCAATTTACGCAGTGGCTCGACATAATCAGCGTTTGTGACAGCAACAAACCTCGGCTTAAACTTTCTGGCCTGTTCAGCTAAAAGCTCTACGCTGCTGTGGGCGCTTAGGGCGACAATTTCGTAGCCAGCCCCAAGCGCATCGAGCACCCGCAGCGCATTTTTACCAATCGAGCCTGTCGAACCAAAAATAGCGATTTGTTTGGGTTTCAAAAGCCAACACCTTCTTTGTTTACCAAAAGAAATATTCCTTTTGCCGCCAATTTTCGCGAATGTTAACGAATTTTTGTCTCTATAAATTTGTGTGAATTCGTTTTAATTCATCCTTCGTAGCACTGCTGCCCGTTATCAGTAGCACTGCGAAGAACGGATTCGTGGCTATAATTTCTGAATATTACCAACAAACGCAGATAGTACGATAAACACCACCTAACTGTCAAGATAAGATTCGAGCGCCCGCCCCAAATGCAGTTTTGAGTATTGAGTTTTTCTCTGCGTACCCCCCTCTTCTCGCGCGGTTAATCTTTTTTCATAAAGGTGTGGAAATCTTGTCTCTTCGCTGATTTCTGGTCCGGAATTGGCGCGGTGTCATCCCGACAAGCTCCTTAAAAGTTCGGCTAAAATAGCTTTGATTGTTATAGCCGACCTCAAAACAAATCTCCGTGCAATTCTGTTCGGTCGCCAGCAGCAGTTGCTTGGCCCGCTCTATCCGCACACTTGTCAGGTAATCTATAATGGTAATGCCCATCTGCTCTTTGAATAAGTGGGCCAGCCTTGAAACACTCAGGTACGAAACCCTGGCGATGTCGGCAAGGGTTATGGGCTTATCGTAGTTGGCGTCGATATAATTTATAGCAGGCCTGATTTGAGTTACCTTCCTGGCGTCCTGTGAAGAATAAACCAATTCGATAAATTCGTTCAACGCGGTACTAATCCACGCACACAAATCCTGCTGATTGTTAATTTGCATCACCTTGTTTACAAAGGTAAGGTTCTTTTCAAGCATAACGTCAATATCGACTCCGCCTTCCACGGCCGACCGGCTCAGAATACTTAACAGCTCCAATAATCTTGCCTTAAGGATTCCGAGGTCGCCGGGATTATGAAACAATATCGTTCCGAGAATGGAATTTAGAATCTCCTTGGCGCCTGTCCTGTCGCCGATTTTGACCTTGCCTATAAGCTCGCGTTCACTTTCCAGAGGATACCGCCATTCCGTGCCGACCTTTTTTTTCTCCTGGAGGAACTCGCCTATCTGTGACTGTTGTTCCGAGCGCTGCTGCCGCCATCTGACTACGCGTGGGTCCAGGCCGCCAACCTCGTAAAGCAAATCAAACAAAAACTCCGCTGCCTTGTGGATTTTTCGTCCCTGTATAACGGGCAGCTTACGCATCGCAGCAACCAATTTTTTCTTATCTACGCGAATGTCCTTCAGTCGTTTCTGGATGTCCTTGACCAGAATTGTCGTTGCCGGCTCCCAAAGGCACTTGCCGAAAAACATCGCGCCGAGCGCCCTATGCTTATCCATAACAGGCACACAGATGACCACGATGCCGGCGTGGCAAAGCGAAATATAAGATTGGCCGGTCTCTATCGCTATCCAGAGACTGCGCACTCGCTCTTTATGACATCTTCTTCGGCCGGTTGTGTTGCTGCGGACAATTCGACAAAACGCCGGATGGTGCTCGGAACTGCACAGGGATTTTATTTCTTCGCCATCGATGTTCGTTGTTTCCAAACCGAGCTGAAAATGTTTGCGGAAAACGCCCTCTATTCTTTCAAACTTTTCCCTGGCAAGTAATTTTGTTAACGTCTCTTTTTTATCCATCTATGGGTTCCGCTAATACTATACGCAATACGAGAATAGCAAGATAGTGCTATTATACCACAATAGCAAGATGAGAACAAATCCTATTTTTTACTCCCTTGTTTGGGGTACCTTCCACTCTAATCAGCTCACCAATTAACCAAAATCTATGGATTTGGCCCGCCGACTCGGATAATATGACGTCTCAGTGATTGCCCCATACGAACAACGTATATAAGGAGCGATGTCAATGAATCATCTAAGATTGTTGTCAATACTAATTGCAGCTTTATTCGCGTTGAATCTTTGCCGGGCTGCTGACCTGTTCTCGTCGCGGCTGGAAAAAGAGGGCTTCCTCAAGGCCCTGCGCCGGAAAGACCCACAATACGACCCCGCTGAGCACATGGTTCGTGGACGCTTTTCTTCGCCGGGATACCACACAACACTGAAAGCCGGTTACGTCCACCGCACTCGCGACTCGCTTCAGTACGCCGTCGCACTGCTCGACAGCGGCCAGCCTGACCGGCTCAAACGCGCCCGGGACATCCTCCGCCGGCTCATCTCTCTTCAGGACCAAAATCCTGACAGCCGAACATACGGCATCTGGTCGTGGTTTCTGGAAGAGCCGCTCGATAAGATGTCACCGCCGGATTGGAACTGGGCCGATTTCTGCGGCGCTCAACTGCTCCAGGTCGCCATCGACCACATGCACCCACTGCCTGACGACCTGAAAGACGAAGTGAAGCAATCTATCATCCACACATCACATTCGATTAAACGCCGCAACGTCGGGCCGGGCTACACCAACATCGCCCTGATGGGTACCTACGTAACACACGTCGCCGGCGAGCTTTTCGATGTCCCTGAGCTTACCGAATACGGAAAGGCCCGCCTGAAGCGCTTCTACGACCACACCCTCACCCACGGCTCGTTCTCCGAGTACAACAGCCCGACATACACTGTCGTCGCCATCAACGAAATCTCGCGTATGCTCCGCCACGTCAAAGACCCCGGCTCGCAAAAGTTCATCCAAAAGCTAAACCGCCTCGCCTGGCTCCATCTCGCGAGGCATTTCCACGCCCCCACCCGCCAGTGGTCAGGCCCGCACAGCCGCTGCTACCGAACACTGCTCAGCAAGGACACCCTCGCCTTCATCCAGCGTGCGACGGATGGTAAAGTGCACTTTGTACCCGAAAGCGAAACAGTCGTTAGCCTCGATGCGCATCGGCTGCGTGCCAAATGTCCGCAGGACCTGTTTCACTATTTCACCGACCTGCCGTCGCCCCGACTGGAAATCGAGGCTTTTGCCAGGAACAAGCCGGACCGGCACGACATCATCGGCACAACATACCAACATCGCGATTACACACTCGGCTCGGTCAATATCGGCGACCTCTGGAACCAGCGGCGCCCGCTGCTGGCATATTGGAATACCAACGATGGCGTGGCGGCTTGTCGCCTGCGGTGCCTTCACGATGGCTACGACTACTCCTCAGCGAGCATCTTCACAGTTCAGGATAAATCCGATATCCTTGGCGCCGTCGTCTTCGCCACCGACCGCGGCGATACGCATATCTCGCTCGACCGCATCAAGAACGCCACCATTAAAGCCACAGACTTCCGCATCCGCTTACAGTTCGAAGGCGCTGTCACCGGCGTTGTGATAACACCTTGTCATTCTGAGCGAAGCGAAGAATCTGGGCACCGCTTATTCCAAATCGCTTCCGGCCCAATCACCTGCAACTTCAAAGTCGCCCACGCTGTCTTCGGCGGCTCCCCCATCAAAACAGGTATCGGCGCCGATGACCATATCGCCTGGCTCGATATTATTCTTTACTCCGGCCCGGAGAAGCAAATCGATTTCTCCAAAATTGACGAGGCCGCCGTCATCTTCGCCCTTTCCATAAATACTGCCAGCCAAAAACGTCCCGCCAGGCCCCGTTTCGAGATGTCAATCAATCAAAAAAGCTCCTCTGTTACAGCCGCTTGGCGCAGGCCGGGCAAACCGCAAATGTTACTGACCGTCCCGTCAAAGCCGTTCTCATCCGGCAAACAAAAGGCCGCCGCTTCCGCCAAATTCGGCTCCACAAATCCCTGGAAAACCGAAGCCAAGTGAAACAATCCCCCAAATAATCGATACCTGTCCTTAAACGAAGTGAAGGAATCATTCATCATTAATCAATTCTAATGTTATTGCGAGCACTTCGCTTTGCTCAGCATAAACTCCGCGAAGCGATCCTGTGAACCGGAGTCGGTCAACAGGATTTTTATTTTTTCTGTACATTTCTTATCCTGCGATTTTCATTAACCAGGTATTTTTTGTCAGGGTGATTTTGATATCAGTAAACTGGCCGCTGCTATTCAGCAGCATTTCGCAGGCTTGGCTAACCATAGTTGTCCGTTTTGTATTAGTAATGTTTGTTGACATTATAGCAGATTGTCCCTATTTTGAGAACAAGTAATTAACAACAGAGAATACAGAATAGCAGGGTATCAGGAAATCAGAGTAACAGGGTGCAGGATACCAGGGAATCAGATAGTTCGTGCCTTGGTGGCAAGAAGTAGATGATTGGGAATATCGAATGTCGAATGATGAGACGATAAGTAATAAATCGATTAACGAGCGACGAGCGACGAGTAACGAGTCTGTTGCCTGGTGGCAATTGCACCGCCGCCTTTATAACTGGGTCGTTCACTGGGCTGATACACGCTATGGAATTGTGGCGCTTATTGTACTTGCCTTGACCGAGCCGGTATGTGTGCCGATACCTGTGGATGTCTTGGTTGTGGGGCTTTGTCTGGGTAAGCCCAAACGTTCGCTGAGATACGGCCTGACCTGTGCGTTCTTTTCGGTTCTCGGGGGAACAATTGCTTTTTCTATCGGCTTGGCTATCGGGCCTGAACGGGTGGTGGATTTATTCGATAGCATCGGCCTTGGTGCAAAAGCCCAGCTCGCTCTCGACATTTACACGAAATATGACTTCTGGGCCATCGCTATCTCAGCGCTGACGCCGGTACCCTATATGATTTTCAGTTGGGTTGGAGGGATGGCTGAAGTTTCCCTGCTGAAATTTGTAACGATAAGTATCGTATTCCGCACTATGAGATTCGGCTCAGAGGCATTACTTTTTTATTTCCTTGGCGAAAAGGCCCGCCGGCTGATAGAAAAATACTTCAACATTGCCACCGTTGTTGTTATTATATTGTTAGCTGTTGTGGTTTATGTGGTAAGGTGGCTGGGGCATATATTTACCGGCTGAAAAATGGACGACACTCAAAAACAAACACTTCTCAAGGTTGCCCGTGATACCGTTGAGGCGGTAATTAAAAGGGGCGCGACTCCAGAGCCTGCATCGGACGACCCGCAGCTCAATGCGCCTTGCGGCTGTTTCGTAACATTGAAGAACCAGGGCCGATTGCGGGGCTGTATCGGCCGATTCATTTCCGACATACCATTGATTGAATTAGTTGTTGAAATGGCAAAGGCATCGGTTGCCGGCGACCCACGCTTCTTTGCCGACCCGATAACCGCCGGCGAGTTAGAACGATTGGATGTCGAGATATCGGTTCTGTCACCGTTGGAAAGGACTGATGAGCCTCTGAGTTTGCGGCTTGGGATTGACGGCATCTACATAAAAAAAGGCCATGCTTCAGGCTGCTTTTTGCCCCAGGTTGCCACAGAGACCGGCTGGAGCAAAGAAGAATTTCTCTCTTATTGCTGCGCACATAAAGCCGGTCTTGCCCCCGATGCCTGGAAGGACCCCGAAACGGAAGTCGATTTATTCACCGCCGATGTTTTCGGTGCCGACTTCAAGGACATATAGGCGCGTGTTTTGCCTCACATGCTCAAAGCAACCTCGTGTCTGATTTACTGCCTTTGTGAAACAGACTGGTTACAGAACGTGCTCTATGGCTGGGGACAGTAGCCGGCCAAAACTATTCCCGCGAAAGTTGTTTTGAAGAGCAATTTCGGGATGTTCAATGGTTCTGGAAGAAAGGGGGTGTGAAAAAAAAACTTTTTTTGTTTGAAATGTGGCGAAAATCTGGTAATCTATAGTTTATGTGTTTTCCGGGTGTCCAGGAGGGTGATGGCTAAAATACGTTTTTTTAGCACCCCTCTTGAATTGCCATAAGGCCGAGAGGCTTTAATGCGCAAATGGCAAAACAGATATATATTTTTTTAGGAGACAAAAAATGGGTGGAAGAACAAATCTGAAAACGTCCCTGTTAATGGCAATATTTCTCGCGGTAATGGCGTATGGCATTGCTTCGGGGAAGGTCGTTTATGTCGATGATGATGGGCCGCTGCTCGCTGACGGCAAGAGCTGGGCTACAGCGTTCAAGTATCTGCAGAACGGCATCGTTGTCGCTTTCTCTGGAGACTCGATTCGAGTGGCAGAGGGCACTTACAAGCCGACAGACTATGTACTACCTCCGCCTGTTCCTCCGCCGTCGCCACCGGGTAGTAGTAACGGCCAGGGCTTTGCAACAATGTCCGACGACCGAAGAGCCACCTTTTATCTCAGGAATGGTGTGGTCATTGAGGGCGGCTACGCCGGCCTGGGTGAGCCAAATCCCAATGCAAGGGATATCGAGGCATACGAGACCATCCTCAGCGGAGATATTGGAATTGTCGACAATAACTCGGACAACAGCTTTCACATAGTGACCGGCAATTATACCGACTCGACAGCCGTGTTGGATGGCTTCACGGTCACCGGAGGAAACGTCGATATTGAGACGGGGCCGGAAATACCGTTTGGCGCCGGTATGCTCGCTCTGGATGGCAGCGCGACACTGGCCAACTGTACATTCACGGGCAACTCGGCATACGCCGGTGGCGGGGTGTGCTACCTCGCCGAGGAAACCGAGGTAGGCCCGACACTGACCAATTGTACCTTCACGGGCAACTCTGCCGAAATCGGAGGCGCATTAGTCGGCGCCGTCAGTGCCATGACCATAACCAACTGCACTTTCACCGGCAACTCTGCCACCAGCAACTTTGCCGAAATCGGAATGGGAGGCGCACTTTACCATGTGTTGGGCACCTTAACACTAAACAACTGTATATTTACCGATAACTCTGCCGAAATCGGTGGCGCATTAATCGGCGGCCAGTGCAACTCTACCCTGACCAACTGCACCTTCACCGGCAACTCGGGCGAGTATTATGGCGGCGCGTTCTACAACGAGTCCGGTAGCGCCACAATAATCAACTGTATATTCAACCAAAACTCCTCCAGTTTGTGGGGCGGCGCAATAAACGAGGCCATGAGCAGCTCCTCTCTGTACAACTGCCTCTTCACCGGAAACTCCTGCAGTATGTACGGCGGCGCAATGTACTATTGGTATGGATGCGAACCGAGCCTGTACAACTGTACGTTTGCCGGCAATTCGGCGCCCAGCGGAAACGCCATAGCGTGCTCTACGCCAGAAGGTGGCGAGGGTTTACCACCGAGCACCGTTAGCGTGTTCAACTCTATCTTCTGGGACGGCGGCGGGGAAATATGGAATGACGACAATTCGGCCATCATGATTACCTACAGTGACGTTCAGGGCGGCTGGCTCGGTCAAGGCAACATCAATGCCGACCCTCGCTTTGTTGAGCCTGGATATTCAGGCCCGATTTCTTACTGGAAGCTCGACGAAGCCGGCGGAACTACAGCTACAGATTCCGTAGGTACCAATGACGGTACTATCTATGGAGCACAATGGACGACCGGTCAAGTTGGGGGCGCATCGAACTTCGACGGGCTTAATGATTATGTGCGTATCCCGGGAAATGTCGCACTAACAAACCTTAATAAAATCACACTCGAAGCCTGGATTTATCCAAGACAAGACAGCCACTGGCATATCTTAGACAAAGGAGATGGGGACAAACGAATATATGCGGAAGGAACGAGCTTGACGCTGGACGGTCGGGTGCGATATACGGGTAGTGATGCCTTTGTGCGCAGCGTCAGCAATACTGTGATTCTCAACACCTGGCAGCACGTGGCCTTGACCTGGAGCAGGGCGGATAACACAACCAGATTGTACCATAACGGCCTTGAGGTGAATTATTCGGCCAAAACGGTTGGTTCGGGCAGCCCCTTATACGATACGAGCCATCCCTGGACCATCGCTGCAAGAGGAGCGTTGGGCCCAGTTACCTTTTTCGACGGCCTTATCGACGAGGCCGCAATCTATGACCAGGTCTTATCTGCCGACAAAATCTATCAGCATTATTATAGCGGCTTGAGCGGACAGGGTTATCAGGGTATCAACCTGCCCGACTATCATCTGCTGCCGAATTCGCAGTGCATAAACAGCGGCGACCCGCATTATATGGCCGAGCCTAACGAGACAGACCTTGATGGCAAGCCCCGCGTTATCAGAGACCGAATCGATATGGGTGCTTATGAGTTCAATCACATTCCGGTTGCTGATGCCGGCCCGGACCAGACCATTGGGGCACAAGGACCCGGCGGAGCAACTGTAACGCTCGATGGCTCCGGCTCAAGTGATGGTGATTCTACGCCCGGCACCAATGACGATATAAGTGATTTCGTTTGGAACAAAGCCGACCCATGTGACCCGAACACCGGTGTCTTTCTTGGGAGTGGCCGGATTATAGACTGCAACCTGTCGCTCGGCGAACATATTATTACCCTCAAGGTGTTCGACAAAGCCGGGGCATTTGATATTGACGAGGTAACTATCATTGTTCAGGATGCGACGCCCCCGGTATTCACGAAAACACCGCAGGATTTCACTGTTGAGTGCGACGGGAACTACAATGTGGCTGAGCTGAACGCCTGGCTGGCTTCTGCGACCGCTGTCGATAAGTGCGGAAGCGTTACGATTACGAACGATTTTGTGGGCATCCTGAACGAATGCGGTGCGACCGGCTCGGCAACCGTAACATGGACGGCCGAGGATGAGTCCGGCAACACGGTTACCTCAACGCCGGCCACCTTCACCATACTGGACACGACCCCGCCGGTCATCAATTGTCCTGCGGATGTAACGCTTGAATATCCGGCAGATACAAGTGTTGAGGCAAATGGCTCAGCGATGGCTGGCGATACCTGCGGAACTGTAACAATTACGCACAGTGACCAGTCGCAGCCGGGCTGCGGCAGTGCGGGGACGCTCACGCGTACATGGACGGCCACGGACGAATGCGGCAACAGTTCAAGCTGTGTGCAAATAATTACTGTTGTGGATACGACACCGCCGGTCATCAATTGTCCTGCGGATGTAACGCTTGAATATCCGGCAGATACCAGTGTTGAGGCAAATGGCTCGGCGACGGCCAGTGACACCTGCGGAACCGTAACAATTACGCACAGTGACCAGTCGCAGCCGGGCTGTGGTAATACGGGGACGCTCACGCGTACATGGACGGCCACCGATGAGTGCGGCAACAGTTCAAGCTGTGTGCAAATAATCACTGTTGTGGATACGACGCCGCCTGAATTCGCGCTTTCCGTTACACCCACTGTCCTTTGGCCGGCAAATCATAAGATGGTCCTGATTACGACTTCCTGGACGGCAAGCGATAAGTGCGATGCATCACCGGAGGTTTCTCTTGTCGGCATCGTAATGAACGAAGGAGATGACATCATCGGTGATGGGCACACGAGCGACGATATTCGAGTGGACGATGACGGCTCTATCTATCTAAGGGCTGAACGCAGTGGGACCGGTAATGACCGTGTTTACACTATAACCTATCAGGCGGTGGATGACTGCGGAAATATAGCAGAAAGCAGCGCGACCGTTACGGTTCCACACGACCAGCGTTAGCTGTGGACATTGTCGAGTTGTTTTGGATCTCGAACCGGGCTGCGATTATTTTATCAAAGTCAAAAGCCCGGGCGAAGTCTTTATACAAGATACAAGGGGCTGTGAGCATTACGCTTCCGGCCCTTTTTTGTTTGTTCGGGCTTGACTTGAGTATTTCACGGCTTTTTTGAAACTTTTAGTGCGCATAGGTCTGTTTATCATATATATGTTGCTGACAAAAGGCGGCTTATCACAGAAAGTATGAAACATTGGGGCCAAAGCAGTGACGGCAGGTATTTTGGGGACAGTTTATTTCCGGCTCTTATATTTAATTCAAGCTTGACAAAACATTCGGCTTCCGGCCTAAATGTGGCCGAAGTTTGTGCCGAGAGATTAATTGTGGCAAGGAAATTTACTTTCATTTTGATACCTGTTACTTTTTGTCTGGCGGGATGTCTGGAGAGCCGGTCTTCCTTCGAAGTTGCCGGTGCTCACAGGATTGATACACCAGCCGGCATGATTGAGCGTTTGCGGGGTGAGAATCCGCCGGCCCTTAAATCCGTCGAGGTCTGGGAAAACGAGTGTGGGCCGGGGCTGAAACTGACTACCGCTCACTATGAAGTTTTCACAACGCTTTTGGAGCCTCTGATGCTTCGCCAGGTTCCCGGATTTGTTGAGTCGGCCTATCGCGGCTATCAGGGCCAACTGCCCGAACCTATCGAAACAACAACCAGGTTTACGATTTACCTTTTTGCTACCAGGAAACAATGGGAGGATTTCACGAAGAGCTTTGCAGGGCCGCAGGCGGCGCTGTACTGCAAGATAAAGGCCGGCGCATATTATCTGAACGGCGCCTGCGTGGCATATAATATCGGCAGAGAGCGGACGTTTTCCGTTCTCGGACACGAAGGCTGGCATCAGTTTAACAGCAGACATTTTAGATTCCGGCTGCCAAGCTGGCTCGACGAGGGTATCGCGATGCTCTTTGAAGCCAGCGGGAGCGAGCAGGGCTTGTTTTATTTTGAGCCGGGCCGGAATATGTACCGATTGGGCGCGGTGAAAAAAACGCTGATAAAAAACAAGATGATGCCGTTGCGAGAATTGATAGCTGTAAATCCGGGCGAGGTGCTTGCTGCGAATGAAGCTGATGCTGTAACGGCTTTTTACGGCCAATCCTACGCGCTGGTGCGATTTCTGCGGGAAGATGGTTACGGGAAGCGGCTGCGGAATTATCATCAATTGCTGCTGGGCGGCCTGAGGGGTGATTGGCCGCTCAGTGCAGTCAACAAAAGGATTGCAGCAGATAGAAACATCCCGCGAACTGTCCGGTGGAATCGAGCAGTCGGCCCGCTGGTATTTAAGCATTATATTGATGACGATTTTGACCAAATCGAGAAAGAATACGTAGCTTTTTGCAGGAAGATAGTCTATCACGTTAGGTTCAAGAACTAAGACTAAAGACTTATGGTTGAGCAAACCAACGTTCCTATTATTTTGGCTTCTGCTTCTCCTCGGCGGAGACAGTTGTTGGCCGAAGCCGGCTATAAGTTTACTTGTGTTCGCCCGGATATTGATGAGTCGGCCTTTGCGTCTGAGGGTATAAGTCCTCGTGAATGCGCTGAACGGCTGGCATTGGCCAAAGCGAAAACAGTTGCTGAAAAGTTCCCGAACTGTTTGGTCATCGGCGCCGACACGGTTGCGGATTTTCAAGGCCAGATTATAGGCAAGCCAGCCGATGCAAAAGAGGCGGAGGAAATTACCAGAAAGCTTTTCAGCGGGCCGCATAAAGTAATAACCGCTGTCGCGATTGTCAGAATAAGCGATGGCACCGAGATTGTAGAAAGCGTAACCACGACGGTTTATCCGAAGAAGTTGACTGAAAGCCAAATTGCTGAACATATCAAGGGCGGCTCGTGGCGGGACAAGGCGGGGGCTTATGCTATACAGGAGGGAGGAGATGAATTTATTGAAAGAATCGAGGGGAGCCTGACAAACGTGATGGGGCTGCCAATGGAGCTTCTGCGAACCGTCCTTGCCGGACTGAAGGGATTTGCCGGTTGAAAAAGCGGCGCTGCAGATTGCGCAGCTTAACATGATTGAAGACTGAAATTGGGTTTGTTTGGGTTTGAATTGGGTTTGTTTTGGCATTTTATTGGCTTTAATTGGGTTTGATTGGGTTTGTTTTGGGTTTGAATTGGGTTTGTTTTTCCCACGTTCACCAAGTGTCCATTCTTCGTAATCCTTTGTTGAAACTCGGCTTACGTTCATTTGGCCTTTTTGGAAATTGGGTTTGTTTTGCATAAAATGAGCGATTTGTAGTGCGCTCACTACAGTTGTAGAGGTGGTGCCAAGGGCACAATGATTATTGATAATTGACAAATGATTATTTGTTTTTG
>DUZJ01000058.1 GCA_013349615.1 Planctomycetota bacterium
GCCCTATAGGGCGTTATCACCAGATAAGGTCTTGGGGCTCATTGATACATTGAAAAGTGATTACAACCTCGACGGGATAGTATTTCAAGAAGACAACTTTTTCGCAAATTTAAAACGCGCTAAAAAAGTTATAGACGGATTGATAGACATCAGAAAAGTTGGATGGAAAACGAATAGCCGGGTGAATTACTTTTATAAGCTGGTCGATGATACGCAATTTATGAGTAGCCTTTTGAAATCCCAGTGCAAAGTCATACAATTCGGTATCGAATCGGGATCTCCGAGGATTCTCAAAATGATTAATAAGGGCATACAAGTAGACGAGGTGGTGCTACTTAACAAAAAATTGTCCGTTTACCCGATTAGTATTAGGTATAATTTCATGGTCGGGTTTCCTGGTGAAACCATGGATGACATTCAGAAAACTTTTAAATTGATTAACAAGCTACGAAAGGACAATAAGAATGCTGAACCACCTTTCCTAAACATTTATAACCCTTATCCGGGAACCAGATTATATGATCAAGCCTTGCGGTGCGGTTTCATCGAACCTAAAAACTTGGAGGGATGGAGCAAGTTAAACTGGAATAAACCATGCCTGACAGGTTTTTCCACTAACATAACAGAATTTTTAGAGAAAAAATCGGCAGAGTATTTCAAGAACTCTCAATACTTGAAGACTCTATAAGAAGAAATTAAAAAGTGGGATGCAATTGTTCGAGGATGTGAATATGAAGATACTCAAGTTTTTTCGCGACCAAATTATCTACCTATTGGGTGACATTGTAATTTTCCTGCTTGCGTTCCTCTTTATTTTTAGAGGGTATAATCCTAATAACACCGCGCAGAAAAATGCAGTATATTTGGCAATCGGAACCTCTTTGATTGCTGCAGGTATAGTAGCGCTTCTTGAACTCTGGAAAGATTTGTCGAGGAACAAAATGTTAGAGAGAATAAACAACATCATTTTAGAGTCAGGGGTTGACTACGTTTTCCGTAAGAGAGATTTAGATAAGTATGACCATTTAATGCAAAATTTGAACAAGAAGTTGGACATCACGGGCTATTCGCTTAACGCTTTCTATGAAAGTTACGCTGACCTACTCTTGGAAAAGATTAACAAAGTTCCTTGGATAAGCGTTCGGATGCTTGTAGTAAACCCTGATAGTGAATTCTCTAAGCATCGAGCTGCCTTGGAAGGTAAAAGCCCCGCATCCGTTAAAGACAGCATCAGCAGAATGAAGCGAAAATTCGGGAATTGTAAAAATATCAAGATAAAACAGATCGATTCGTCTCTAACCACAATGATTTTCAGAATTGACAGCGTTATGTTTGTTGGTCCTCATCTCTACAAAAAGCCGAGTAAATCAACATTAACATTTGAACTGAACAAAAATGGCTGGCTCTATGAAGAATATGAGAGGGAATTTGAGAAATTGTGGAATGATGCTGCTGACTTGTGAGATTATTTAGATGTCACTCAAAGATATATTTTGTCAGGACAAAGCGATTGGCATTTTGCAAAGGGCCCGGGCCTCCGGCAAGGTGGCGCACGCATACATCTTTGCCGGCCCGGAAGGTGTCGGCAAGCTCACAACCGCCCGTGAATGGGCCAGGCTGCTGCTATGCCAAAAGCCCGTCGTAGAAAATGACTTTGCCGATAGCTGCGGTTTGTGCCGGTCGTGTCAACTCTTCGAGGCCGGCTCACATCCCGATTTCAGTCACGTCTATAAGGAATTGATACAATTTACTAAAGAGGGCAAAGATAAAAAAACACCCGTTGACTTACCCATCGATGTCATTCGGGAGTTTCTAATCGAAAAGGTAGCGACCAGGCCGACTCTTTCGCAACGAAAGGTCTTTGTTGTCAGCGAAGCCGAAAGGCTGAACGCATCTTCACAAAATGCACTTCTCAAGTCACTGGAAGAGCCTCCCGAATACTGCTGCATTATCCTGCTCTGTACCCATACGGAGAGACTCTTAGCCACTACCAAATCCAGAAGCCAGACAATTCGTTTCGGCCCCGTAGCCGAAGACAGGATAATCGAAAAGCTAAGAGAAATGGGCGCCGAAGAAGGATGGGCCCAGTACTTCGCCCGTCTGTCTCAGGGTAGTTTAGGACAAGCTTGCCAGTGGGCCCGTCTCGAGCTTGCCGATGCGAATCTTTACCAAACCAAGAAGCAACTGCTGAACTCACTGGCAGAATACGAATATGCCGGCGCCCTGGACCTGTCCCGGTGGGTATTGGACGAAAGTAAAAAAATCTCCGCCCTCTGGGCCGACCTTGAAAAGAACATAAGTAGAACCGATATCAATCGAAGAGCCGCAAAGAGCATGGTACAAATAATCGTATCAGCCCTGCATGATGCGATGACACTAAATGTTATAGAAGGCAAGGCCGTTATCAATTTTGACCAAAAAGACAGGATACAAAAGTTAGCCGGCCGTTTCGGCCCGGAGGCAGCCGGCGAAAAAATCGCCGATTGTTACAAGACGCTGCGTTGGATAGACTCCGGCGTCAACGAAAAGCTTATTTTCGAGCAGTTATTGTTAAACCTCGCTGCTTCTGGTACAATGAAAGTTTATCAATAGTAATTCTGATGCGTATATTAAGGATTAGGCACGAAGGCACAAAGAAATTAGAAATTGAAACACGGCCAGGATGGCCGTGCCACAGTTTAAGGAAATGTATTGTAATTTTAGTGTTTTGGTGCCTTTGTGGCAAAAAATAGAGTAGGCAGTTGAAATGTCAAAAGATACGGTAACAGGGCCTAAGAGGGTAAACAAAAAAAAATGTATGTTGGTCCGCTGCGGCCTGATGAATACGCTCGGCCTCTTCGAGCACCACGAAACCAGAATACCCAAAGTCCACAAACGCGTCGTGGTAAAAACCGACAAAGGCCTGGAGTTAGGACACCTCGTAGGCCAGCTCGCCTCCTACAAGGCGGGACAATTTAAGTTAGATAGCGACCAGATAAAAAGATATTTTGATGACAGCGATATCGACCTTACCATCGACCAGGGGGGCAAATTTGTCCGTTACGCAACCGCTGCGGATATAAGCGAAGAGAGGCACCTGCGGAAAATCGCAGAAGAAGAGATGGAATGTTGCAGGCGTTTCGTCAAGGAGCTGGAGCTGCCGATGAAAATAGTCGATGCAGAACACATATTTGGCGGCGAGCGTGTCATCTTCTACTTTATGTCTGACGGCCGAGTTGATTTTCGTGAGCTTGTAAGAAAAATCGCACAGGAATACCAGACAAGAATCGAAATGCGTCAGATAGGCTCGCGCGACGAAGCCAGACTTCTTGGCGATGTAGAAAGCTGCGGTCAGCAATGCTGCTGTCAGAGATTTCTTAAACTCCTGAAGCCGGTCAATATGCGAATGGCCAAGATGCAAAAGGCGACGCTCGACCCTTCAAAAATCTCCGGCTATTGCGGCAGATTGAAATGCTGCCTGCGATATGAAGATAAGACTTACACCGAGCTTAAGAAGCAACTTCCGAAGAAGAACACCAAGGTAAAGACCAAATACGGCGATGGCAAGGTCATCGACATGCAGATATTGACTCAGCTTGTTATGGTTGAACTCAGTGATGGCGTAAAAGTTGCGGTCCCGCGCGAGGAGCTTGAGATAATCTCCCCGGCTGCAGCAGTAAAGAAGAAATCCGTCGATGCGGCGCCGGATGCCAAAGACGCACAAGACAGTGCCCCGGAGAAAAATCAGCAGGAAAACGAGGAAAGTAAAAATAATTCCCAGGCACAGGACAGTGGGGGTGAGCCGGAGCGGTAGTCGTTAAGGAAAAAGAATGCCTCGCAAAATCGTTGTAACCTCAGCTTTACCTTATGCAAATGGCCCGATACACATAGGCCATTTAGTGGAGTATCTTCAGACCGATATCTGGGTCCGCTTCCACAAGATGTGCGGCAACGAGTGTCTCTACTTCTGCGCCGATGACACTCACGGCACTCCGGTTATGATAAGTTCCCGCGCCGCCGGCATCAGCCCGGAAGAGCTAATCGGGCATGTGTATAAAGAGCACAAAGCAGATTTCGACGGCTTTTACGTCAAATTCGACAACTATTACTCGACCCACTCCCCGGAAAACAAGTATTTTAGCGAGCTTATCTTCGCTCGGCTCGATAAAGCCGGCTCAATCGTCAAACGAGATGTCGAACAGGCCTATTGCGAAAATTGCAAGATGTCACTGCCTGACAGGTTTGTCCGTGGAACCTGCCCGAAGTGCAAAGCTGAAGACCAATACGGCGATTCCTGCGAAGTATGCAGTGCAACGTATAGGCCCACCGACCTCATCAATCCCTATTGCGCAACCTGCCGAGCTCAACCCTCTATGAAAACATCCGAGCACTACTTTTTCAAACTGGCTGATTATGAGAAACAATTAAAGCGCCTTATAGCCGGAGGATACACTCAAAAATCAGTGGCGAACAAGCTCGATGAATGGTTCAAGGCAGGCCTGAAGGATTGGGACATATCCCGCGACGGTCCATATTTCGGCTTCAAAATACCCGGAGAAGAAAACAAATTCTTCTATGTTTGGCTGGACGCCCCCATCGGATATATGGCCTCGGCAAAAAACTACTGTGATAGAAACAACCTTGATTTCGATAAGCTCTGGAACAGTGACGAATACGAGCTTTATCACTTTATCGGCAAGGACATTATGTATTTTCATGCGTTGTTTTTCCCTGCTACCTTGATGGGAGCCGACTTCAAACCTGCCGACAGGCTTTTCGTCCATGGTTTTTTGACCGTCAACGGAGAGAAAATGAGCAAGTCTCGTGGGACTTTTATAAAAGCGAGCACCTACCTGAAGTATCTCGACCCGGAATACTTAAGATACTACTATGCAAGCAAACTCACGGACAGTATCGACGATATAGATTTGAGAACAGACGATTTTATAAACAAGATTAATTCCGATATGGTCGGAAAATTTGCGAACCTGGCCTCTCGTTCAGGCCCGATGCTGACAAAGAAGCTGGCCGCCCAGCTTGGTCGGTTAGACGACCGGGGCAGGGGATTAATCAATAGGCTTGCTGCCGGCAAAGAGCAGATTATAGCCGACTATGAGAACCTTAAATTTTCCGCTGTCGTCCGCAAAATTATCGCTTTGGCCGACGATGCAAACCGGTATGTCGAACAGAATCAACCGTGGGTGACTATAAAAACCGATTTGGAGAAAACACGGACCACCTTAACCGCCGTAATAAATGCCGTGCGTATTCTAACAATTTACCTAAAACCCATCCTGCCAAAGTATGCACAAAGAATAGAAAAGTTTCTCAACGTCGATGAACTAAAATTTGCCGATGTCGAAACGTTCCTGCAGAATCACAAAATAAACGATTTCCAACGTCTTGTTGAAAGAATTGATACAAAACAGGTGAATGCAATGATAGAAGAAAGTAAAGAAAGTCAAGGTCCCAAAGCCCCAGAGCCTGCAGAAGCAGAGGCTGTTGTTACTGAGCCGTTCAAGCCGGAATGTACAATTGAAGATTTCGCGAAGATAGATTTACGAATTGCCAAAGTAGTAAGGGCAGAGGCCGTCGAAGGCGCCGACAGACTGCTGCGTTTGCAGTTGGATGTCGGCGGATTGGAAAGAAACGTTCTTGCCGCCATAGCCCAGGCTTATAAACCCGACGAGCTGGCCGGCAAAATTGTAATATATCTGGCCAATCTAAAGCCCAGAAAGATGAGGTTTGGCCTTTCCGAAGGTATGATTCTGGCCTCCGGTACAGGTGGAAAAGATATCTTTATGCTATCTGCCGACCCTGGAGCAAAACTTGGACAGAAAGTTACTTGATAAATAATTGGCTGCACCTGTGCCTGCGCAGCCACGGGAAAAGGTGAGAGAACGCAAAGACCGCTGAGAATAAGAGGGTAATGTTTTCGAATCTATTTTATCTCTGCGTTATCAGCGAACTCCGCGGTGGAAAATAAAGAAAATGAAGAAAAGTCTCGAAACAATTGCCAATGAAGATGGCCGATTCAGCCCCAAGGCGTTAAAGTTCGTCCTCGAGGGACTCGACTACACCGCAAAGAAAATGACAACCGAGCGTAAACATGTCAGCGGCCAAACCCTTTGCAAGGGGCTAAAAGAATTGGCCCTCGAAAGATGGGGCAGATTGGTAGTATTGGTACTAAATACCTGGGGTGTCAAAACTACCCGCGATTTCGGCGAAATCGTCTATTCTTTAATAGGGCACAAATGGATGAGTGTTCAGCCAACCGATTCAATTGACGATTTCAACGATGTTTACGATTTCAAAACCGTATTCAAGGACCAGTTCGAATTCTGAAATCCTGGTTCGTGAATCGAGCTGCGAGCTTTGTGTCATTTGGGAGCGGTGAAGTAATACTGCAGGCCCGACATTATCATGTGCACGCCGATCGAAGCGATGAACAGGCACATCACTTTTGAAAATACCGTGCAAACCATTTTGCCGAGAATCCTGTGTATAGGCTGGATGAACCGCATTATAAGCCAGAGTGTGCCAAAGACCGCCGCGATTGCGACTATTGCCTTTGCCGGCCCGGATTTTTCGAGGGTCGTCAGGCTGGTTACCATCGCTCCGGGTCCTGCCAGAAGCGGACAGGCCAACGGCACACAGCCAATCTCATAAGGACTGAAAGTGCCCTCAACCATCACGGAGCGACGCAGCGAGCCGAATATCAGATGGTCGATAGCGATAATCAGCAGCAATATCCCCCCGGCTAATTGCAAATCAGCCAACTGAATGTGGAAAACATGGTTCAGTATCGCATTGCCGGCAAATGAAAAAGCCAAAAGGATAAGCACGCCAACAACCAAAGCGATATTGAAGGCCTTTTGACTCTGACCATTGGGTGTATGCTCGGCAATATGGAGCAATATCTGAATGTTGCCTATCGGGTCAACAATGGCAAACAGTGCTAAAATCGCTTCAAGATAGGACATTTTATTTTTACACTTCCTTCAAACTTTTATAACAGCGCCGTTTTGATAATCGGCTGATTTTAGACGGAAGCTGAAGTGGATTTTTAACTCGTTTTTGCTGAAGGGCATAAGTCACGAGTCAGGACAGGAATTTCAAAATGATATTTTTGTAATACTCGACCGCCTTTTTTAGGTCGCTGATGTCGATATATTCGTCCGGCTTATGGGCGAGCTGCGGCTTTCCCGGCCCAAAGATTATCACCGGCACCCCCAGCGAAGCAAAATACGGCCCATCCGTCGTAAAACCTACCGCACAAGTTTCGTTAATACCAACGGCAGAGCAAAAGTCCCTTACAAAATCGCAGCGAGAATCAGTCTCTAATGCCCCCACTTCTCGAACAACGGACGCCTCCGCCTCAAATTGAGGATTTTTTTGCTTTAATTTCACAAAGATTTTTTGCAAATCGTCAATAATAGCCTGATGATTTTGCCCCGGCACCGTTCGAATATCTATCCCGATATCACACTTATCCGGAACAGTGTTCATCGCTTTACCTCCCACAATTGTATTGATACTCATAGAACATTCGCCTAATAGCTCGTGCGGCTCGAATCGAATCTTGAAATTGTCCAGCTCGTCCAGCACGGACCTCATTGAGGCTATTGCGTTTACTCCCAATTGCGGCGTCGAGCTGTGAGCGGCTTTGCCGAAAGTAGTAACTTTAAGCCACAGCATTCCCCGATGCGCGGTGATAATCTCAAAATCCGTCGGCTCAGGGATGACCACGCCGATAAATTCAGGCGTCCGGCCGAAGTTGCGAACGAACCTCTTCGTTCCGCAGCTATCGGTCTCTTCACCCGCGGCGCCAAAAAGTATAATATCACCTTGTAACTTCGTGCCGGAATCGACAATCTCGCCGACAGCAGTAACAATTGCAGCAGTCCCGCCCTTCATATCCGTCGAGCCCCTGCCGTAGATTTTGCCGTCGCGTTCAATTGCTGCAAAGGCCGGGTTCTTCCAGCTCGCCTCCCCTGGGGGGACAACATCAAGATGACAGGCAAATAAAAGCGCACCTTTGCGTCCGGACGATTTTACCCGTGCAATAATGTTTGCCCTGGTTCCATCCCAGCTATCTATGCGGGAATCTATTCCTGACCGGTCAAGCTCGGCTGAAATTATCTCTGCGGCAGCTAATTCACCCTTATCAGCGGTCGTTTCAGCTTCAATAAGTTTGCTCAACAGCTTTTTCATAGCCCATCGATTATACAATCAGCCGACACAAAAGAAAAAAAGAAATTTTTTTGTTGCAGATTAAAATATGAATGAATATATTAAATGGTTTAAGATTTTTAGGGGCGGTGAGCCCCGCTCGTTAGAGACCCAGAGGAAAAAATCTCTAACGGGACGAGAAGGAGCGTAAATGGGTTCTGTATTGAACGGCCTTGTAAAGCTTCAAAGTGTTGAAAACCGCCTGCGGGCCGCCAAGTCAAAACTTGCAAGATGTAGAAGAAATGTAATTATCCAGGAAAATCAAATCAGAAGTCTCCAAAATGGCCTCGAAGCCAAGAAAGAAGAGATTCAACTAACCAAGATCCAGTCGGATCGCCTCGAATTGGAGCTCAAGACCCGAGATGAGCAAATATCCAGGCTAAGGGCCTCACTCAACACCGCAAAAACAAATAAAGAATACGCAGCACTTCTCACACAGCTCAATACAACCAAGGCCGACAATTCCAAAAACGAAAGCCAGATTCTGGAGTTATTGAAAGATATCGAGGCCGACGAAGCCGAGTGCGACAAAACACAAAACCAGATAGAGACGCAAAAACAGACACTTGAGCAAACGCGAAAGGAAGCCGAAGTTCTGGCGACCAAGTACCAGGCCGAAATCGAGGAAATCCAGATTGAATGGGACCAGGCTGCACAGACTGTGACGGCCAAACCATTAGAGATATTCAAACGTGTCGCCGAGACATACGACGGCGAAGCACTGGCAGTCGTTGAGCGGCACGGGGGAAAAACAGAAACCTATACCTGCGGTGGATGCTTTATGAGTATCACCGCTGAGTCCGTCAATTTGCTTATGACCAAGGATGATATTATCCGTTGTCCCAATTGCACGAGAATACTTGTGCTTGGAAGCGAAAACAATATTTGACAGTCGAGTCCGTCATTTTGCCGGATTAGAAATTCTGCAATGGGGCGAAATGGGATAGGAAAAGAAAAGATTTCTGACGGAGTGAGCATCGAAATACGAGATGCCAGATACGAGATACGAAGTAATTGCTTACACCGATGGCGCCAGTAGAGGCAACCCCGGCCCAGCCGCTGCAGGATTCATTCTAACCGACGCCAACGGAGCTCAATTGCAGGCAAAAGCCTTCTTTATCGGCCGGGCCACCAACAACGCAGCCGAATACACCGGAATCGTTAAGGCCCTCGAAGCCGCAATAAAGATTGGCGCTAAGCGACTGATTGTCTTCAGTGACAGTGAGCTGCTTGTCAGACAGATTAACGGCGAATACAAAGTAAAAAGCGAGCAAATCAGGCCTCTTTTCCGTCAAGCCGTTGAACTACTTGGCCGGCTCGAAAACTGGGAAGTTCGACACGTTACCAGAGATAAAAATAAAGAGGCAGACAAACTCGTAAACCAGGCATTAAATCTCGGACAGGATGTTGAAAGCAAACCGGTTCCTCCTGTACAAAATAAAAAACCAATTCGACTCGGCGTACTTATCAGCGGCGGCGGCACAACGTTGATGAATATCCTCGAATATATAAATAAGGGCAGGCTAAATGCCGAAGTCGCCATCGTAATAAGCTCACGCTCAACCGTGACCGGGGTCGAAAAGGCGAAGAACGCCGGACTCAACGTAAAAATCATCCGAAAGAAAGACCACCCTGACATTGTTGAATTTAACAGGCGCATCGAAGAAGAGCTTGTAGCTGCGAACGTTGACCTTGTCGTCCAGGGCGGCTGGCTTTGCCTTTGGGAAATACCGGAAAGATACGAAAACCGCGTAATGAACATACATCCCGCCCTGCTGCCGAGTTTCGGCGGACAAGGTATGTGGGGAGCACACGTCCACGAGGCGGTACTTGCGGCAGGATGCAAGGTGAGCGGCTGCACGGTACATTTTTGCACAAATGAATATGACAAAGGGCCGATAATTGTCCAGCGAGCCTGTGAAGTCAAAGACAGTGACACGCCTGAGACACTCGCTGCAAGGGTTTTTGAGCAGGAGTGTATCGCATATCCGCAGGCAATAAGACTGTTCGCGGAAGACAAGCTGGACGTTCAAAAAGGTTTGGTAAAAATAAAATCATAATCGCCGGTTATCTGGTGAGCAGTGAGTAGGTTATCAGGTTATTAGGACACCAGGGTGCAGGATATCAGAACATCAGGCGTTTTTGTCCTGATACCCTGATAACGTGAAAGATGAACCCCGTTAGAAACTCAATGAAAAAACGGGGTAATATAAGAAGGGCAGAAAAACGATTCAAAATGTGAGGTTTCTAACGAGGTGAACAGACGGCAGAAGACTATATTGAGGGATTTTGTGACAGTCGTGGTCATTACGGCCATTGCAGTCGTGGCACTGATTAACTTCAGAGATTGGGTGAACCGCTCAGAAGCCAAGCGGGGAATGAAACGTCTCGGCAAAATAGTCCTACAGTACCGAAAAGATTATGGTGGACTGCCTCCAGAATCCTATATCGCCAACATCAGGGAAGATTTGAAAGGTCACGTTCGGCTTGGAGAGGTACGGTATAGAGCATTATGGCTCGACTCTGATTCTACGAAAGACGAGATTTTGGCTTACTCAGAGATAAATTACCGTCCATTATTAGTTGGCAGAGGCTATGTCGTGGTAAGAGTCGATGGCCGCGTAGAGTGGATGGGTAAGAAGGAATTCGAAACGCTTTTAGCACAGCAGCAAAGCCCGGAAGAAATCCAAATGCTGTCCGCAGGACGCCTTCCGGCGCAGCAATAGTCCAGCACCTGCTTTCCATCAGGTGTATGATGGAAAGCAGGTGCCGGATAAAGACGGATACGAAATACGCACTTGTGCCATAAGGCATCCTGTGGATTATTGTGATTGTACGACGGGCTGTTTGCTTTTCTCCGGCTCCTTTACCGAAAAGCCGGTGAATTTCAGGTGATCTTCGTCCTGCACGTCAATCTTTATAAGGTTTTTGTCTTTGAATTTTCCACTCAGAACTGCTTCTGACATGGGGTCTTCTATGTAGTGCTCGATTGCTCTCCGCAAAGGCCTTGCTCCGAATTCGGGATTGTAACCTTTGTCGATGAGAAATTCCTTGGCCTGCTCGGTCAGTTCCAGCCTCAAGCCGTGCTCCGTCAGCCTTTTGAACACCTTCGTAAGCTCGAAATCTACGATAGTCTGCAAATCTTTTCTTGTTAATGCCCTGAAGACTATCGTGTCATCAACTCGATTTAAGAACTCCGGCCTGAACTGGCGCTCAACTTCCTTCTGGAGGATGTCTTTCATCTTCTCATAATTGGCTTCAGGGCTCTTTTTTCCGAATCCGAACCCGGCTTGATTCTTAATCAGGTCGGCGCCGAGATTGCTGGTCATAATTAGAATGACGTTTTTGAAATCGACGCTTCTTCCGAAACTGTCGGTCAGTCTTCCCTCATCCATAATCTGCAGCAGTATATTGTAGACGTCTGGATGCGCCTTTTCAATTTCATCGAGCAGCAGCACAGCATAGGGCCTTCGTCTAATCCTTTCCGTGAGTTGTCCGCCTTCTTCATATCCAACGTATCCCGGTGGCGCCCCCACGAGTCTGCTGACGTTGTGCTTTTCCATAAATTCGCTCATATCTAAAGTGATGAGCGCATTTTTATCGCTGAACAGGAACTCTGCGAGCGCTCGAGCGAGCAGTGTTTTTCCGACGCCGCTTGGCCCGAGGAGAATAAAGCATCCCATCGGCCGATTTGGGTCTTTCATTCCGCTTCTGCTTCGTCTCACCGCTTTTGCAACGGCTTTGATTGCCTCATCCTGAGAAACAACGGTTTTATGCAGCTCGATTTCCAGCTCCAAAAGTCTCTGTGTTTCCTTTTTCTCCAGTCTCGTCAGCGGAACGCCCGTCATATTGCTGACGACCTCGGCAATAATCTCGTTGTCCACTACGCCGGTCTTTTCCTTGTTCTCGTCGTACCATTTTTTTTGCAATTGCGTCTTCTTATCGAGAAGCTTTTGTGCCTCGTCCCTCAATGCCGCAGCCCGTTCATAGTCGGTGTTTTTGACCGCCTCATCTTTTTCTCTTTGCAGTTTTTCAATTTTTTCTTCCAACTTCGCCAAATCCAGCGGAGGTGTCATATTCTTAAGCCGAACCCTCGCCCCCGATTCATCGATCACGTCTATCGCTTTGTCAGGCAGGCACCTGCCCGTGATGTATCTGGTTGACAGCTCCACCGCTTGATAAAGCGCCTCGTCGGTAAAGCGCACCCTGTGGTGCGCCTCATAGCGGTCCTGAAGTCCTCTAAGAATATCCAGGGTCTCATCCTTTGTGGGCGGTTCGACAATTATTGTCTGGAACCGTCTCTCAAGCGCCCCGTCTTTTTCAATATGTTTTCTATACTCGTCTAAAGTGGTAGCACCGATACATTGCACTTCTCCTCTTGCCAGAGCCGGCTTTAGCACGTTTGAAGCATCGATAGCCCCCTCAGCGCCGCCGGCCCCCACCAGCGTATGCAGCTCATCGATGAATAAGACAACGTTCTTTGCCCTTCTGACCTCGTTTATTACGGCCTTTATTCTTTCTTCGAATTGTCCTCGATATTTTGTACCGGCAACCATCATCGCCAGGTCAAGGACCACAATTCGTTTGTCCTTTAGCAGTTCCGGCACTTTTTTGTTGATAATGTCCTGGCTTAGCCCCTCAACGATTGCAGTTTTACCTACGCCGGCTTCGCCTAATAGTACGGGATTGTTTTTCGTACGTCTGCAGAGTATTTGCACCAATCGCTCAATCTCATTCTTTCTTCCGATTACCGGGTCAAGTTCGTCATTGGATGCTAATTCCGTAAGGTCTCTTCCGAAGCTGTCCAGTGCGGGTGTCTTACTCTTTGGCTTTCTGCCTACGGTCGGCCCCATCTTCATACCAAGTCCGGCAGGCCCATCATCGAGTCCAGCGCCAAGCAGGTTTAATACCTCCTGTCGCACGTCCTCCAGCTTCAATCCGACGCTCATAAGTAGCTGAGCCGCTATCCCTTCAGTCTCACGCAGAATCCCGAGCAGAATATGTTCGGTTCCGACATAATTATGGTTAAGCGACCTGGCTTCTTCGATGGCGTACTCAATGACCTTCTTGGCTCGCGGCGTATGTGGAAGTTTCCCCATAGTAACCATATCCGGCCCGCTTTTGACCTGTTTTTCCACCTCCAGACGCAGCTTCTTTATATCCACATCCAGGTTCTTAAGGACCGTAGCACCCACACCGCTGCCCTCTTTAACCAGGCCCAGCAGGACATGCTCGGTTCCTATGTATTCGTGGTTAAATCTCTGCGCCTCCTGGTTGGCCAGCGCCATAACCTTACGAGCACGGTCTGTAAAACGCTCAAACATATTCTACCTCTTTTTATTAGCTTATAGCGTTTAGCATATACGCCATTGGAATAACTATTTCATTATATATTATACCACACTCACTCTATCTCAAGGAAGCTAAAAATAAACGCTCAGGACTAAAAGCTGTCGAGTTCAACAGCTTTTCCTCTTTGCATCTATATTGTTTGTTTTTTTGTGTCCGTACCTGTTTTTATATACCCCAAACTAAGTTGATGTTCGTTTATAGGACCACTTTTTTTCCTTAATCTATATTTTATCGACAAAAAACACTGCCGACTTTTCAGTTGCTTGCCCCATTAGTTCGCCTGTACGGCCTTTTTCTTCACGTTTTTAAGCCCACTCTTGCCTGCTGTCGCAGACGGCAAGGGGGCGCAGGTAAAAAAAATTTCTGGACACAAATGACAATTGTGCTTATACATATATCCGGACGCGCTGCTGTATTCGTTTTCTATATCCCGGAAAAGGAGGTCAAATTTTGCTCGGAATCAGGAACCTTGGAATCAAAACCGTTTTGTTGATGACACTGATAGGTCAATCCCAGATGTGTCGAGCCGAATCGCTCTGGGATTTGGCAAACGAAAATAAGGACATTTTGAGGATTTCCACGCTCTTTACGGCCCAGAACGTCCGCGCTTACTTATCTGCTGATGAAGGCATAAACAAGGCGATTGATTGGTGTAAAAAAACCGGCGTTATCCACGTTTTCCTCGAATCTTACAGAGGCCAATATACCGCTGAACGGAAAGTCCTCCAGCACGCAAAATCAAGGTTTGCCGCGGAAGGCTTCGAGGTCTCAGGCTGTGTTACAACTACGGGAATTGGCAAAATTTCAACAGGTTGGGGGCGGGTTTCATGTTACACCGATGAAGACACAAAAATTCAGCATCAGAAAATATTTGAATATACGGCTTCGATATTCAATGAGATTATGATTGATGATTTTCTTTTCTTCAACTGCGAATGTGATGAATGTAAGAAGGCACGCGGCAAGAAATCGTGGGCTGACTATCGATGCGGCCTTATGACTAAAATGAGCCGAGAACGGATCCTAAAACCGGCAAGGGCGGTAAATCCGGACGTTAAAATCATAATCAAATATCCGCAGTGGTACGACGATTTTCACAATCGCGGCTATGAGGTCCTGCGCCAGACTGCCGATTACGACAAAATCTGGGTTGGCACCGAAACCCGCGACTACGATAATCGGCGCTGGGGAAAGAAGGTCCAGTACGAAGCTTACTACATTATGCGCTGGCTCGGCGAAATAGGCGGCCCAAAAACGGGCGGCGGCTGGTTCGACCCCTACGGCACCACAGAGAATACCTACGTTGAGCAGGCACGCCAGACTGTTTTAGGCGATGCTAAGGAGATGCTGCTGTTTTGTTATGGCTCACTTCTGCGGGAGACCGGCCCGGCAAACGTCAAGAAATTACGCACTGAAATTCCCGGCCTGTTCAAACTTGCTAAACTCGTGCGAAACAAACCCATCAAGGGCATTCTCGCTACGAAGCCGCCGAATAGCGATGCTGACGGCGAGCAGTACGTATTCGATTTCGTGGGAATGTTGGGGTTGCCGCTTGTCCCTTCCGCCGAGATTCGCCCTGATGCAAAAGCCGCCTTCTTTTCAGTGCACGCGCTTAAAGACAGGGACTTCCCCGCCAAACTCAGGAAAATGCTCGACGCCAAAAAGCCGGTGCTAATCACGGATGGTCTCGCCAAAAAGTTAAAAAACGTTAATCTTAAAGACGAAAATTTGACCATTCTAAAGGTCGGCGGAAATCCTCATAGGTTGTTAAAACTAACTCGAAAAGAGCTAAATCCTATCCGCGATAAATTACTGGCCCCGTTTGGAATTCGACTTGACGCTCCTAACAAGGTGGCTTTGTACCTGATTGGCGACAATTGCCTGATTATCGAAAATTTCAACGATGAGCCAATAAATGCAGCTTTGGAATTCTTGAAACCTGTTAAGGCACGAAAGAAGTTAGTCCTGCCGGTTGACGGAAGTGTCGAGCTTTCTTGTACCGCAAGAAAGCTGAATTTTGCGAAAATGACGCCCCGAACCCTGATAGCCGTTGAATATTCCTTGTAATCTCCTGTCAAACCGTAAACTGTGCGGCTGTAAAGGCCTCCTTTGCCTTCCGGCATATTCGCCGTGTTTTCTGCATATTACGTACATAAGCAGCAATACGCGGTAAAATATACGCACAACGAAAATAATTTTTCTGTGAAATCCCGCACCGATTTGGTATAATTTTATAGGACTTTTACCCCGTTAGAAGTCGGCATGGGCGGATTGGCCCGCAAGATTGGCTCGTATCTGATGGGGTTATTTCTAACGGGGTTTGCTGTTTGTCCGGTTCTTTCTGGAAACGGGAAAATGAGCGGCAGGACAAATCTAAAGACATACGTACTTGTGGCAGCGTTTTCGCTGGCGATAGTGAGCACTACTTTTGCCGGACGAGTTATTTACGTCGATGCAGATGCCATAGGTGCAAATGACGGCTCATCCTGGGCCGATGCCTACAACTATCTGCAGGACGCCCTAAATGCCGCCTGGAGCGGCGACGAAATCCGTGTCACCCAAGGCGTTTACAAACCCAACCAAGGGATGGTGGCCGTGCCTGAGTTCAACTGGAGAACGACGACGTTCCAGCTCAAAAACGGCGTGACTCTCAAAGGCAGCTATGCTGGCCTTGGTGAACCCGACCCAGATGCACGGGATTTTGAACTGTACGAGACCATCCTCAGCGGTGACTTGAACGGCGACGATGCAGCCGTGACAAATGCAAAGGAGTTACTATATGAAGTAACAAGAAGCGAAAACAGCTACCATGTTGTAACCGGCAGCGGGACCGATGAAACCGCGATCCTCGATGGCTTCACCATCACCGCCGGAAATGCAAACGGAAGCTCTTATCAGACCGCTGAAGGTGGCGGAGTATATAACGGTGATGGTAGCCCAATGCTGACCAACTGCACATTCATCGTCAATTCGGCTGAAGGTAGCGGCGGCGGGATGAGTAACTCCTATTATAGCAATCCAATTGTGGTCCGTTGTATCTTCACTCGTAACTGTGCCCAACATATGGGCGGGGGTATGGCTGGCAGCAACAACCAAAGCGTAAGAAGTTGTAAATTCATCGAGAACTTTGCTAAAACGGGTGGCGGCATATATGGTGAGGTGAGCCTCAAAAGTTGTATATTCACTAAGAACAGCGCAAGCGAAAAGGGCGGTGCGCTCAAAGGCGGTGGAATCCTGGACGGCTGTGCGTTTGTCGGAAACTGGGCAGGGATATCTGGTGGTGGAATGAACGGTGGCGGGACACTCACCAACTGCGTATTCGTAGCCAATGAGGCAGGAGAACGTGGTGGTGCAATGGACGCTGGTGGGACAATGACTAATTGCACGTTCAGTGGAAACTGGGCAGGGCAATACGGTGGGACGATATACTGCGATACCGAAGGTTTCACTCTTTTATTGATAAACTGTACAATCACCGGGAATCGTGCAGCACACATGACCGGCGGGATTTACACTCGCTGGGAGACTGCTCTGACGCTGAACAACTGTATTCTCTGGTACAACAGCGATGCCCTTGGAATGGCTCAGTCGGCACAAATCTACTATACAGACGGCGCAGCCGCCTCAGATTACAGTTGTATACAAGGCTGGACTGGAAGCCTCGGTGGCACCAGTAACATCGGCGACGACCCGCGCTTTGTTTCGCCCGGCTATTGGGATGCCGGTGGTCTCTGGATTGAGGGCGATTACCATTTGTCCCCCACTTCACCCTGCATCGATGCCGGTGACCCGGATTATGTAACCGGCCCCAACGAGACGGATTTGGACGGCAAGCCCCGCATCGTTGGTGGGCGAATAGATATGGGTCCTTACGAGTTGCCGCTTCAAGCTGATGCCAGAATCGTCCCCCATACCCTCAACCTTTCCAGTAAAGGCAAATGGATTACTTGCTATATCTGGCTTCCGGAAGATTACAACGTCCACGACATTGACCCCAATAGCGTTCTTCTCGAGGATGAAATTGGAGCTGAGTCCATTGAGGTTTATGAAGGAAGGCAAATTGCGTTGGTTAGGTTCAGCCGCGAACAGGTTCAGGCCATCCTCAACATTGGCGAGGTCGAGCTGGCAATCACCGGCCAATTGACCGACGGAAGCATATTCGAGGCAAAAAATGTAATTATAGTTATAAACAAAGGTAGCCGAAACTCGGCTAAGTAGGAGAAAAAAATGAGAAGATTAAAAAGAGCACATCAAAGAGACGCCAGAGAACAAGCTAAAAGGCGCAAAAAGTTCAAACAAAAAGCCATCGCTGCCGGAGCAGCCGCTGCGATTACCTTAGGCGTAGGGGTGAGTTTGAACAAAGCTCTTGCACATACGCCGGATATTCACGAACTGCCCGTCAGCAAGGATGCAGACTGGGATTTGCTCGCCGACAAAGAGGAAATTACGATTGGTTATCCATTATTCAATCCCGACCAGAATCGCAACGAAATACCGGACGGTGTGGAATTGGCCAAACGCTGTTTCACCGACGTAAATAACTTGCCGGTCTGGTCCTCATCGTCCGGTAAGCCGGAGCCAAATGAGCCGTACAAGACAATAATAGCAGCGGCTTTTGGTATAGAGACCTGTGAAGTTTGCGGAAAAAACGATATAGTGATGATTCTGTGGGAGGTTGTCAATCCCAAAAGTGGTGTTCGTGTTCGGCTCACTGATATGGGTATGCACTATCTGGAGCACGGCTCTTTCACTTACCATAGCCTTGATGACTGGAGCGGCAGGGGCAGGCTTGATGTTCCTGCTCTGGCACAGGCGCTTGAGCTGCCGCTGCCTTACGAACCCAACGACCATAAATTGCCTGTAGCGGAAGATGCGGACGCGGACCTGCTTTCCAATAAGGAGGAATTTGCGATTGGCTATCAGATATATAAGCCCGACCAGAATCGCAATGAAATAAACGATGGGACCGACCTGGCAATGTGCTGCGCCGCTGCTATTGAGCAATTGCCTGAATTTGAATTTATTACACCCCCTGGCATAAAGGAGACGCACAAAATAAGATATCTTACAGACGGGACGGAAACTTGCGAAATGTGTCCATTCACCATCTGTATGGACCATTGGGATATTGTCAACCCAAGCATTGGTATGACCGTCAGCCTGCCTGTTATGGCGGCCCATTATATGGAACATGGCTCCTTCAGCTATGCAGCAACTTATCATAACGGCAGAGCACATATCGCGCAACTGCTGAGAGTTCTGGAGCTCCGTTTCCCTCAGTATTGGAACGGGCACCTGTTGCCGTTGGACTATATTCTTAATATTCTTAAGCCGGGTCGACAGTTGGCGCCCGATGCTAATGACCTCGATGGCGACCTTTTGGCCGACAGCGAAGAACTGGCGGCAGGTTACAACCTCTACGACCCCGACCAGGACCAGGACCTCACCTCAGACGGCATCGAGCTGGCCAATCAATGTGCTGTTGCTATCAATGGATTACCGCTGCACGACACTTCTGGTGGCAGCCCCGCCCCAAAGGAAACGTATAAAGTCGAACATATAGCGAAAGGTAATGAAACGTGCCATATTTGTGCAGCAGAAATCAACATGGGTTTTGTGGAGATCATCAATCCTCAACTGGAGTCGAGTATTGTGGTTCCCTTCATGTCTGTGCACTACATAGGCCACGGTTCGTTCAGTTATGCAGGTAGCAGCAATAGTGGCAGGGTCGATATAGCCCTCTTACTTAAGATTCTCGAAATGCCCCGCCGCTGCGGCGATTTGGCGACCAGGTATTTACCCGCCGACCTGAATCAAGATTGCAAGGTTGACCTGCCTGATGTTGCTGGGCTTACCGATGGATGGTTAGATTGTACCGACCCGAATTTGTTGCCGTTGTGCGGAGTTTCGGAGCCCCCCTTTCCTTATGAGCCGAACGACCATCAATTGCCGCTGGCTGAGGATGTGGACGCGGATTTGCTTGCAGACAAAGAAGAACTGGCGATTGGGTATCGTGCGTTCAAGGCCGACCAGAACCGCAACCAGATACCCGATGGTGTCGAATTAGCCAAACGCTGCGCCGAAGTTATCGACCAGTTGCCGCGGCAGGACGATGCCTTACCAGGTGAGACATATAGATGGGGGCCCTACCTGTTAGGCTGGGACACCTGTGATATTTGCGGCGCAGAGGTAGGCATGGGGCCGGCAGGCATAGTTAATCCGCGCCTGGGCATAAATGTCGAATGCTACCTTATGGCTATACACTATATGGAACACGGCTCTTTTAGCTATTCTGGTGACGCAAGCGGTACAGGCAGAATTGATGTTCCGGCATTGCTCAGAGCGCTTGAGTTGCGGTATCCTCACGACCCCAACGAGCATCAGTTACCGCTGGATTATGTTGTTGACAAGCAGCAGTTGGCTCCCGATGCCAATGACCTTGATGATGACCTATTGGCTGATAGCGAAGAACTGGCCGTCGGAACCAATATCTACGACCCCGACCAGGACCGGGACCTCACCTCCGACGGCATCGAGCTGGCCAAACAATGTGGCGAGGCCGTCAATGAATTGCCGGTATATGACCCTTACAGTGGAGACCCTCCCCCAAAGGAAACGTACAAGGTAAATTTCTTCCAGAAAGGTCTTGAGCAGTGTGATGTATGCGGGGCGATGCGAAATATGGGTTGGTGGCAGGTCATAAATCCAAAGCTCGGCCTGTCTATTGAAGTGCCCGATATTGTCTGCCACTATATGGAGCACGGCTCTTTCAGTTATGCCGGTGATATCCATGGAAAAGGCAGAATTGATGTCCCGATTTTGGCAAAAATACTGGAGATGCCCCGGCGCTGCGGTGATTTGGGAACATTATATCTGCCCGGGGATTTGAACGAAGATTGCAGTGAAAACTTCAAGGACTTCGCTGAATTCGCCGACAAATGGCTTGAGTGCACCGACCCGGGCGGGGACGAATGTGATAAGCTATAAATGCAGGGAGTGGGCATTTGGCTCTTGACTCGCAGGAAATAAGACAGTGCGTCAGAAAACTGAAGGAGAATGACTTTGAGCTGGCGTATCTTGCCCTGCTTACTCGTGAAGGCCTTAAACCGTTAAGCAGATGGGAAAAGCCTTTAGACGACCACGGCCTTGAATTGCTGCGGCAAATAGGCTTGCTTACGAAAAAAATCCAGCGAACGGTCAAGACCGGCAAGCTGGTTTCAGAAACTGTTTTCAGCATATCACCCGGCTACATTCAACTCTACGAAAAACGGTTTGCCGGCCAGCCAATAGACAAATCTGCCCGGACGCAGCGTTTTGAAGGTTTCTTATTTGGCTTTCCGCCCTGCTGTGTTGACGAATATATCCAGCATCCTTATGCTAAAAATGTCCTCGCCCCTGGGGACCAGAAAATTCTTTTTCATTGGGCCTGCCGGGACTGCAAAATCACCTCTGCTCTTTTACCCGGATACCGCCGAATACATGAGTATGTGGAAAAATGCTAAGCGTGCCAATTGACGGCAAAAATCTTTTTTGTGCTATTTGTCGTGCGCGATGCGTAGCGCCGGAAGAGAAAGACCCAGGACTAATACCTTAGCCGTCTTTTTCGTCAAGCAGCTTTCTGAGATACTTATTCTCCCGCCGCGTCGCTTCTAAGTCGAAGAGTTGGTATTTTATGCATACACGCAGATAATCCAGTGATTCCTGCAGATTATTAACGCTTCTTTGAAGCCGCTTGCGGTTGTCGTGTGCTTGTTTGGCGAGTTTGGCGAGTTTTTTATGCTGTGGGTCGGCCATCCCCCCAAATTCTTTCACCAGTTCTTTAAGTTTGTCTTCTAATTTTGCCTCGTCCATCACCCTGTTTTTCCTTCGCATGCAGCTTCTCTCTTCGGTTGCCCTGATTAACGACCCTCCGAAGCCTTTCGGTTATAGTTCGTTTATACATATAAATATAGCAAAATTCATACCTAAACGTCTCAAAATCAGCATTTTGCATAACTTCGCCGCTTACACTAAAAACAGCCTATTAGGCCAACCATATACATAAGCCTTGAGTTTTGTTCCTACTTTCCGAAAAGCAACCCTTATATGGATTAAAGCCCTGTGTTGCAGGAAATCAACATCCCGGCTTTGCCAGTGTTTTCTCACCGGCTCTAACGATTTTATGAAAAAACAGTTACGTTTAACGTTGTTTTTTGTAAACACCATTGTTGCTTTATAGCACCAAATACGCTTTATCAGCCCTAATACGGTTGTAGTTTTGCCTTTGAAATTGGGTTTGTATTGGGTTTGTATTGGGTTTGTATTGGGTTTGTTTTGGCATTTTATTGGCTTTAATTGGGTTTGATTGGGTTTGTATTGGGTTTGAATTGGGTTTGTTTTTCCCACGTCTACTAAGTGTCTCATTTTCATATCCCTTTATTATAACAGGACTAACGTACATTTGACTTTTTCGGAAATTGGGTTTGTTTTGCATAAAATGAGCGATTTGTAGTGCGCTCACTACAAATGTAGAGGGGAAATTCGTATATCGATACGAAAAATACGAAATAAGAAGCACGAAATTCGAAACAATATCAAAATCTAAAAGCCATAAATTCAAAAGTTTGCCTTTCTTGACAAATAAAGGTTTATGTGCGTATCAACATAACAATATTTAGTTTGGTAGATATTATACAACAGGAAATGTTAGATGTCAAGTAAAAAGTTTTATTAGACGCAGATTTCGCAGATTAACGCGGATTTTGTTTTTTTACCACGAAGGCACGAAGGGCACGAAGAGAAATTAGACCGGATAACAGGATTTTTTGCCGCGAAAAGGCACAAAAGGCACGAAGATTATAGCCACAGAGCACTCAGAGGTCACAGAGAGGTTTGCTTCACCGGCCGTGGTGTGGACGGCCTTGTTTATACAAACTCGCAGCCGTACTCCAAGCGAGCTTGTGCGTTCGGTTTGCGGAGTTTGTCTAAGTTGCTGACGTTGTCA
>DUZJ01000059.1 GCA_013349615.1 Planctomycetota bacterium
GGAATAATCTTGTTATATTCCTCAAGTGCCTGATTCACCAATTTCTCCTTGTCCTGCTGTGCCGCATTGACCTCGTTAAAAGCAGGCTTGACCTTTTCCGGAGGATTCACATCCTGAAGCTTCGCCGCGACAACCTTCAGACCCACAGTGTATGTGTCCAGGAGTTGCTGCATCTTCGTCTGGGCCTCGACATTGATCTCCGCCCGTCGGGAAGTCAGCACCTCATCCACAGACGAGTCCCCCACAACGCTTCGCATCACCGATTCCGATACATCGCGAAGAACCTTTTCCGGATTTCGAGCATTGAAGATGTATTCGCGGGCGTCTTTGATTTTGTACTGGACGATCCACTCCACCTCGGCCACACTCAGATCACCGCACAGCATAAGGTATTCTTCCTCAGGTCGCTTACCGTACCTGGTCTGCACTCCCGCCTTGATTGTCCGAAAACCGAATTCCTCCTTGAAAATCTTCGTGACCTGAGGCGTGCTTGCCTTCTCTATACCCAAAGACAACTTCAGATGGAGCCCCGGCTCGGTAGTTCGCACATATTTGCCGAACCGCTGCACAACTCCCTCCTCATCGGTGTTCACCATGTAAAACGAAGTCGACCCGACAGCCAGAACCAGCACAATCGGAACTGCCCATTTGAGCCACGGTAGCCACTCCCCTGGAGGCTTGAATTTCAGCCCATAGTCATCGGCCCAGTTACTTATCCGTTCCATAGAAAATCCTTTCCAAGACACAAGCTATATAAAACCGCTGTTATATATCGTTGATTATAGGCCACCTCAGTGCAGCATCAACAAAAATCTAATTATTACTTTTGGGAAGCTCAAATTCACTCCGTTGCTCAGTTTAGCGCGCCCGGTTAATCCACTTTTTCATACGCGTGAGGCGTCCGTTTCTTATTATTGATGTCCACTATTTGACTCTGCGAACGCGTCGAGGCGGAACGACCCTCAGCGTCGGTGCTCAACTGACAGCGATACTTTTCTTTCAACATATCCTTTTTCTGATAACACTGCTCTGTAAAGACTGCGATTTCGGCATCCAAGTTTGGATTAGGCGAATCGCCAAAGAAAGCGTGGATAATCGGGAAGACCAAGTCTGATTTTCTTTTCCTTAGCTCTTTTGCCATTGCTTCAATTTTTGCTGTTGCAACTCCCTCCTGCATACAGGTGAAAGGGCCGACATGAAATATTCCCGAAATGTAAGCATCGCCCTTCGGCTTAATTAAGTCGTGCATAAAATAGTAGGCAATTCCAATGCTTAATGGGGATTCGCCTTCAATATTTCCGTGGAACTTGTGGCTCTTTTCCAAAGTGTTAATGATATCTATTGGCTTAGGAAGACAATGTCTTCCGTGAAGAACTTCATGAAACGGCTGGGCAATTTTGTCAGCAATGCGAGACATGTATTTGCCTTTGAGAAACGAATTGATGAGTTTGCCGGTTTCTTTCCGTGCCCTGGCCAAATCCCAGTTTTTGACGGCCAGTTTTATATCTCTTCTCGAGTTTCTTTGGTTCATCTGGTTTACGTACAGCAGCCAATCGGTGATGGGATCCCTAACCATTTCCAGCTGTTTTTCTTCCAACTTATGGATTACATAGCCGGTGTAGGGGTCGTGCTGTCTCATGTATATCTCGCCAATATAAAGAACGAGGGGGAATCTGTCATAACGGCGAAGATTAGCCTGTTTATATCTTGATACAGTGTCTCTGCCCCACTCTATCAGAGCGGCTGTATTGGCGCCATTCTCAACAACTTTTCCTAACGCGAGGAGTCTTTCTTTTTTTAAGTCGGTAATTTGTTGTTTATCTTCAGCGTACGGTCGGAATCTGAGGGTTATGTCTTCCAGCAGGTCCGAGGCGTTGATGCCCTTGAACAGAACCTTCTGAACCTTTAGTTTATTTGATGCGCCAACTTTCTCCGGCACGGGTATATCAAAATAATCGCTCTCTGAGGAAGGGCCTGCTATGGGGATTTTCTGGAGACCTTCACGGTCCATAAATATTCGCAGTATTTCTGTGTATTTTCCGAACCTGCAAGGGCCGCTTGTCGTCGGCAGCATCACGAGGTAATTATCCTCGACATATTGCTTGCCTTTCCTTTCAACTTGCTCCTTCAGAAAGCCAAGGGCGTCTCCTACGACGCCTTTTAGAGGGTGGCACACTTCGGTATGTATATGTTTTCTTGCTATTTCATAGCCCCTCTGGGTGTTGGTGGGTAATACCTTACCGTCGATTCCAAAATGCTTTAGTGCTGAGGCCGCGACGTGTGCAGCGTCTCCCATATAAGGTATGAGCCAGATTCTCCCGTCATTGTTGTCTGTGGAATATTTGCCTGGCCGTATGTTCACGATTCTCGGTTTCTCTGTTTTGGTTTGATTGACAACTCTTTCATGGGCTTCTGTTCTTGTTACGAAGGGTGCATTATTAGTCTGGGCATCGGTTAATAATGTAAGCAACGGCTTGCCCGCGGCTTCCTGGATTTTTTCTTCCTGGTAAATTTTCAAACTATCCGGCCCACAGGCAAAATTCATCATCCTTATAGGGAATAAATCAGGATGACCGGCCACGAACAAATTAGCTTTCAGAATCTTTACGCTCTGGACCCAAAACTCATTCTCCGCAACGTCGTCTATAGGAATGTGTTCAAATCTATGCTCTAAAAATATCTGTGGTATGTAGTGCAAACCTCTTACCTGCGAGAACATAGCGCCAGAGTTCGAACTGGCTTCAGGATCGAGCAGTACATAATCACGTCCAATGCCGACATAGGCCTTTTCGCCATTTTCTTCGATTTTCTTTAAGAACGTATCTCCTACACGATGAAGCTCTTTCTTAAATTCTTCCTCTGCTCTGTCTGCATATCTTATAGAATCCCTCATTTCTTTATTTGAAAATATGAAGCCGCGCCTTTTAAATTCTTCCTTAAGAGAATGAACAAGAAGATTTTCATCGCCAAAATGCAAAATTGGATTTATCTGTGTGTTCTCGTCGAGAGAAAGAACATCATTTAAGAGATAGCCTTCCGACTCCGTATAAATACAATACTTTAGGTCCGGAGGCTTGTCCTGCCTGTGCTCGATGAAACTTGGATTGAATAAATATCTTATATTTGGATTTTGACTCAAGAGTGCCGCATGCCCCGTTACCAGCTTTCTCGCTATACAGAAGTCTGTTCTTGAGTTGTCAATCCCTGTTTTTGCTATCTCTTTGGTGCTTCTTGGTGATACTACCGGATAAAATCCAAGTCTTTTCAATAAAGCAGCACTCCAAATTCCTTTCTCTCCAAGGGTTGCAGTACTCCTCTTGATTCCCACTGTTATTCTACTCACCTCTGCAGAAAAATCGTCTTCTAATAGGCTTCCCTGCTTTTTGAAATGGTTCTCATATATCTTGTGATATTTTTCCACATAATTTGTCTTCGGCTTCGCAGCTCCTTCAGAATCTCCTCTTGGACAGAAGCCCCCTGTAATTATTCTATCATCTTCAATGGAAAATACTTCGAGCTGACAATCTCTTATGCCGAAGATTTTTCTTTAAACAGCTCCCTACAAGAAATCCTTTCCTTTTCAAAAGTCATCTCTACTAAATTCCAACCTCTAAAAGCCGACTCATACTTCTTATTTTGTTCCTCCAATTTTTTCATGTTCTCAATGATATCGAGGGCCTGACCCCATGCCCCAAACATTTCTCTATGAGGATAGGCCTCTATTTCTTTATTTGTTACTTGCGCAAGCGCAGCAAGAAAAGCCTTCCCTAAAGGGGGGCCTCCCTGGGCAGAGCATTTTCCTCCGACATGTTGAGAGCCACCAACAAATTTATAATAATAACTTGCAGCTGTTCCCCTTAATATTGCAGCAGCAATTTCCTCTTTACTGAACCCTTCTGCTATTAATCTGTTCTCGTCCATTTCCATGAAAACACCACAGGTTGCGTCAATCACCGGGACCCGCTTAGCCTTTAGTGCATATTCCTGTAGAGAATCTTCCACATTTAAACCAATAACGTCAGCCATGTTTTCAAGGGTCTGGCCAGAACCAGCCTGGCAGCTATAATTCATTTTAGCTTCTTTAACTACCCCGTTAGAAAATCGTGTAAACTTCATGTCCTGGCCACCAATTTCATAAATAGTATCGATTTCAGAATCATAGTGCTTAACACCAAGAGCATGGCAAGTAATTTCGTCGGTTACCCTGTCTGTAATTTCAATGCCTTTTCTTAAAAGAGCTTCAGACTTTTTCTTGCTAATTAAGATTTTTTCATATAATTTTCTTGCTGAACCAGTTGCGCCAACACCCTTTACAATCACGTTATCTTTATGTCTGCTAAGGTATTTTATGACGTGTTTTAGCGAACCTTCCGGGTTTCCATAAGTTTTAATGTAAATTTTATCAAGAAGCTTCCCTGATAAATCGACTAAGGCCGCTTTTGTCGTTGTACTTCCACCGTCTATTCCTAAAATAACATCTGTTCCCTTTTCTATTTTTTCATCAAGTTCTTCATATTTGTTGTTTATTTTTTCAATCTCACCGGAAAGAGGCGGAGTAAATTGTCTTTTTTCTTTACTGTGCTCTGCCACCTTTTTAAGCTCTTCAGGATTAAAAACGAACCTGTTGTTCTCTTCTATCCCTTTTAATGCTACTCCTATTGCAGCAATGTTGTTATAGTGCTCCGGCCTATTTATAGGAATGCCAAGATAGTTCTCCAAATTTTTTCTTATAATATCATTACTAAAGACGCCTCCTGTTGCTATGGCATTATTCGAATTGTCGGAATTTAACACCCTCGTTCCAAGAACGTCGATTTTATAATTTCTTGCTACCGTTTTGAAAAGTCCCGCCAAGTTGTCTTCTCTTTTTGCGCCTTCATTTTGCTTATGGATCAAATCAGATTGAATAACAACACCACATCTCGCTAAAAACTCGCTCGGCTCTTTTGAACTTTCTGCTTCTTTCTCCGCTGCGGAAAATATTTTTTCCAACCTTGATTGTAATTTCCGCCTATTTTTGATTCTAATCCTGTTCCTTTCGTTCTCCTCGCCAGTTGTTAGAGTTTCATCTAATACGGGACCGGGAATTTCTCCTTCAAACAACCTTCTACATTGCTTTTCTATCAATATCCCAGAGCCACCCCCGCATTTCGTTCCGGTTCTCCATTCTTGAATAATCGTTTTCCCATTTATGTTCTTTATATTGAAAAAGTACGCGTCTTTTGCTCCTATATGGAAAATATATTGTGATTCCGGGCTAACTAACTCTGCTCCCTTTGGAATCGTTACACTATCAAAGTCGTAAGTCAAATCTTCCATAACGTCCGGAAAAGACCCAGCATTACTTCCGGTAACCGCCGTATTCTTTATCTTGCTCTCGCTGTACTTCTGTGTTATGTCGACCCAAGCTTCTTTTATTGCGCCGATTGGATTTGCAAAGTGAATTATTGGTTTTGGGGAGTATATTATTTTTTTATCTCCACCAAGGACAACATAGTGCACAGAGCTACAACCAACATCAAAACCGACAAAAAGGTTGTTTGCTGAATCTTCCATTCCTTACTTCTCCACTTTTCAGGCGCCCGTATATAGTTAAATGTTTCCTCTGAAACTTTCACAACACATCTTCGGATATTCCTGCTTCAACGACAGTAGTCCTTTCTCTATTAGTAACTCTCAACGGGTCAAATCTATTGATAAAACCCGTTGTGAAGCTCACGCCCGCCATAGAACAGCTTTTAGCCAAAACTCGACTGTCCGACGTGGCGTTATCACACACCTCTGTAATTTTCTGTTCATCTTTGCCTGCCTAACCACTCCATCCGCTGGCCAATCGCCAAGGCGGCCAATATACCTTTATACCTTGTCTCAGAGTAAAATCAAGTAGTTAACCTCGGCGTGGTTGTGACCTAAATCAAATAAGCGGTAAAGAAACCTGCCCGACCTTACAACAATTAACGCCATTTCCACAAAATAATCATCCCTGTTATTTCTACCATACAAAAACACAAATAATCTAATAGTTTTTCCACAGACCAACACTTAAAATCCCCTTTTGTAACCCCTTGTTACATAATACATTACAAACTTCCTCTCTTTGGAACGTAACAATTTTACCGCCCCTAAGATTACTAATACTATATTGTTTTATATAATATTATTAATTAGTATTTGTTGCAGAAACAACATTTTGTCATTCCCGTGGAAACGGAAATCCAGTTTTTAGGCCATAGACCCCTGCTTTCGCAGTGGTGACATTTTAAGTTTCGGCTTTCCGCAACAGGAACTAATTAGCTCTTGTTACGACATTCACTATTCCAAAGCTCTTTAATTACTTGTCTGTGTTATTAATCGTGTGGGCAGAAATTATCATAGAAAATATTTTGTACTTTATCACCAACAGGTTATACTAAATTTTAGAAAAAACCTTAAGGACTAAGATGTCAGGAAGGAATCCTAAAATAGTTGTGATTGGCGGCACGTACATTGATATGGCTGCAAAATGTCAGAACATCCCACGACCAGGACAAAGTGTTCCCGGCTCTGCACTTTCGTACGCGGCAACTGGAGCGGGAATAAACCAAGCCGTGGAGGCAGCTCTTTGTGGCTGCGAGGTACATCTTATTAGCAAGGTCGGCGGTGATCCGTTTGCTCAAATGGTCAAGGCAAGCCTGGTCAATTTTAAGGTCAATACCGAGTTTATTTATACTGCCGAAGCTAAAAATACCGGTGTTGTTATAACGCTGGTTAATTCTGTAGGCGAAAATGCAAGCTGTGTATATACAGGCGCCAACGGGGCACTGCGCCCGCAAGACATAGGGAAAGCAGAGGAGATTATCTCAGAAGCAGATGTTTGTTTAGTTCACGGCCGGTTGCCACACGAGGCGATAGTAGCCGCTATTCGGTGTGCTAAACTGCACAATACAAAGATAATTCTCAACCCAGCGAGGCCAATCGAGACGAGCCCCCGCCGAACAAGCAAGGACCTGCCTATAGAGTATTTCTCTGTTAACATACTAATACCTAATCTCTACGAAGCAGCCGACATTACCGACAAATCTAATGTTGGCATCCGAACAGCCAAGCTTATCGGCTCCGATTTGGTCGCTCGCGGTGTTAATGCTGCTGTTATAACCATGGGCAAGCGCGGCTGTATGGTTGTTGACAGAAAAAGCGCTGACCACATACCGGCTTTTGATGTTGAACTTGTTGACCACACCTGCAGGGGAGATGCCTTTGCCGGGGCCTTGGCGGCCTATTGTGCTGTGAAAGACGATGTTAGAGAAGCGGTTAAATTTGCCTCTGCCGCGGGGGCCTTGGCGTGTACGAAATTCGGCTCAGTAGAATCGCTGCCCACAAGGGCCGAGATTATAGAGCTCCTGCAAAAAGAAGACCGCGAGTAATACCAATTGTGATTAAATAGTATAGGAATTTGTAATAATAGCGAAAATAGGCAATATGTGCAAATTGACATTTCGAGCGAAGTCGAGAAATCTGTTTAAATAGACCCCTCGACTGCGCTCGGGGTGACGGTGAGCGGTTGCCTTAATGAAGTTCCGCCGAAGGCGGTTAATTTAATGCTGCGCTTTATATAAAGAACAGCAGACCATCCCCAAAGGACATTCGGTGGAGTTCAGTCGAAGGTCTGCGATTGAAGTTTCCACTTGTTTGTTCCAAATGCGCGAAGTGCAGTAATTTGATGCGCCTGGTATAATATGAGGGCGTCAGAGCAGGAGGGGGCCTGTAAATCTGTTTGATGATTGGCAGGGAGGCTGCTATAAGTGGCTTCCACTATCTACTTATGAGTAAATACCGCGGGCTTTCTGATATGCTCATCTTCAAACCATCAGCTTTCCAAGAAAGTCTGGTTTTGCTCCCGAGGATATCGATACACATTCCCCGGCCGGGCCCTATTGGTAAGATTATGTCGTGTGCTTCGTCCATTGTCCAAGCTACTACTGCCTCGTTTTTACCCCTGGTTAGTTTGAAGGCGAAATCTTTGGCACTGCCTAAATCGAGTCTTTGGTCAATGGAATATCCAGCGATGGCAGCGGACAGGGTTTTTGCTGCAAGATATGCCGCCTTAGGCTTCAGGTCATGTGTCATCGACCCGAAGTGGTGCTCTCTCTCGTTAGGATTGGTTCCATCGTCTTTCCAATCATACCATATACTGACAGGGATGCCCCGATAAAGATTCACTAAAAACATTCGCACAAGATACTGGGCCTGCCGCTGTTCGGTGAGGCGGGACTCGTCCCAGTTTATAAGTGAATATCCCCATTCGCCCGATATGATGGGCATTTTCTTTCCCTCCGGGACGTAACGGCTGATGAGCTCGCGCAGCCCGGCGTAATCCTTAATGACCGTCTCCGGTGGCTGTGGCCGGTACGGATGGACAGTCAGGGCGTCAATCCACTTGAGCAATCCTTTCTTAAAACAGTTCTCGAGCCACCGAAAAGGGATAGTCGATGTTGCCGGCGCGACGACGAGGCCGGAGGGGTCGGCTTTTTTAAGTCGTGGCGCTGCTGCTTCGACGAGCTTGCAATAGTCGTCAACGTTTGGCTGCGGTCTCCAGAACTGCCTTATGTTAGACTCATTCCACACCTCCCACAATATTGCCTTCCCTGAGTATCTGGCGGCAGCAGCTTCAGCGAAAGCGGCGAACGCCCTGCGTCCCTGCTCCGTGCGGACGGACCTGTCTGATTCGTATAGCCGATTGCCGTAGTCGAGAATATACAGAATACGTATGCCCCGTTCGGAGCATCCTTTTGTCAGGGCGTCATAACCGGATTTCTCGAATTCGTAAACCCCTTTCTTTCTCTCGACAGCTTCCCATGTCAAGTCCATTCTGATGAGCTTAAAGCCCGCATCAGCGATTAAAACCAAATCGCGCGGCTGGCCTCTGAAATGTATGTTGACACCGAAGCCGTTCGGCACCGTGAGGGCCGGCAATTGAACCGCGGCCGTACAGGGGCACGCTGCCAACCCTAAAATTACACATAAGGCAAAAGGTATTCCGAAGGACGCCCATCGGCGGTAACAGTATCTAATCATTGGTAGCGAGTATAAATGTAAATGCCGCTCCTGTCCATAGTTTTTTTGCGGTATCAAAACCATCGGGCAATCTCCGGCTTACAAATGACCGAGATTGCTTCGCTTCGCTCGCAATGACACAGAGCGCCCGGCGTGTTAGTTCGACGCATTCATAATCGCACAATTTCGACCAAAAGCGCACATAGCTGAGGGGTAAAAATGAAAATTCTGAAAAAATTTTTACTGCTTTGCTCGTAAGGGTTTAGGCAAAACACACCCGCGAAAAACACGCTTTTTTTCGCATCAAACGCGCACATTCGTGCATTTATAGAGGGACGTTGTTTTTTTGAGTCGTTTTTTGAAAGGTACTGATTATGGGATTTGACCTTCGTATCTTCGGCGACGAGCAGCTCGAGGCCGATTACATCGAGTGGCTTGTTGATGAACGCTCGGTGGATATACAGAGCCGCCTTATGAAGCTGTGGGAATATTACGCTAATCCTATGCAGGAGGCCCGCAGTGTCGCCGGCAGCGAAAGGGGCACGAACACATCGGGGCGATGCTATGTGCAGGCACAGGAATACGGTCTGCCTCCAAGAATAACGGGGCTCGTACATTCGGGGAATGTTGGCACCTTCGGCGGCCAGCGGGTACGGGATGTGCAGAGAAAAGAGGTCGTAATCGAGAACGATATCGCCTGGCGGGTAAACGCAGGGGTGGAATTTTTGTTCGGAAGGCCCATCACTTTTGTTTCCAGGTCGCCGGACAGCCAAAAACGAGCAAAAATCGAATCTGTATTAAAGACAGTGTTTGCGGCTAACGGCGGCATAGAATTCTTTCAGAACATGGCAGTGCTCGGAAGTGTTTACGGTTTTGTCGATTGTCTCGTCAGGCCGGGTGATGACATCTTAGAAGACATTTCAGGCACATACAAAACTCTTTCATTCGAAGATGTACTGCAATTGGCACGAACAATCGGACTGGAGCTGGTTGAAGCACCGAGGGCACTGCCTGTCCTGGAAGAAAACGACTACAAAAAAATCAGATATTACGTGTAGCACTTTTACCAGAAGAGAAACGCCCTGGCGAGGAGTCGCTCGTTTCTTGCAAAACTATTGTCGCAGGGAAGTAGGAGCAGCGATAGTCGGCAGGTGGTTGCGGTGACGGAGATTACTTCATCGACGGCCTGGCAGAGGTATGAGGACAAAGAGCTCGTTGCAGAGGGCGAATTGCCGTGGGGATTTCTGCCCGTGGTCCATATACAAAACATAGCTCAGCCATACTACTACGAGGGTATGAGCGATGTCGAGTCGCTGGTACCGCTGCAGGACGAGCTTAATACCAGATTGAGCGACAGGGCGAGCAGGATAACATTCCAATCGTTTAAGATGTATCTGGGCAAAGGGATAGAGGGTTTTGAGGACAGGCCGATATCGCCCGGCAGGATGTGGTGCACCAACAATCCGGAGGCGGCTATCGAAGAATTTGGGGGGGATGCGGCGACGCCAAGCGAGAATATGCACATTGCCGAGATTAGGGAGGCGATGGACAAGGCGAGCGGGGTCACGCCCGTGGTGGCGGGGGTCCTCAAGAACAAGCTCGGCAACCTTACCAGTGCCGTGGCGCTTAGGCTGACGTTTATGGGGATGCTCTCGAAGAATGAACGAAGGCGATTTACTTACACCGAAGGACTGACAAAAATCGCACACATGGTTCTGGTTATTCTCGATAAGGCCAACATCTACAAGACCAGTGAGCGGGACCGCGAGGTTGATATTATTTTCCCCAGTCCGCTGCCTGAGAATATGATGGAGAAGCTGAAGGAGGCCCAAATCAAAAAAGAATTAGGCGTGCCGGCTGAGCAGGTGCTCAGAGAGTTAGGTTATGATACCGCGAACAACGGAGAAAATTCTAATCAGGAGGTTTTATGAACCCGAGTGAGACGCAGGAGATTTTGTCAGCAGACGCAGTGGGCCCCGGCGAGAATGACAACTCGAAACTTGTGCCGGTTTCCGAATCCATCCGTTATCGAAGAAGGGCACAGAGTGCCGAGCAAAAAATAGAAGCTTTGGCCGAGCAGTTAGCTAAGGCACAAGCTGAGGCAAAAGAGGCGGCTGAACAGTTGAGTAGCATTCAGGCCGAGCAGGAGCTGATACGTAAATTAGCTGCTGCCGGGACTGTGGACCTGGAGACGGCTGTGTTGATTGCCAAGGCCAGAATAGAAAGTGACGCCGAAGCGGATATGGACAGCGTTATAAGGCAGTTGAAAAATGAAAAGCAATATCTGTTCGCAGGTACCGGCGGAGCTGTGACGGCACGAAAGACTGCCGGGGCTAAAGAGCGAGTAGAGGGCAGCCAGACAGTCCTTGAAAGAGCGGCCAAGAAAGCAGCAACGACCGGGAATCGTACAGATTTGCAGGAGTATTTGAAACTGCGAAGAAATTTTGTTTGATTGAATACAACGACCAGCGTCATAACTGGTCCTGAACGAAAGGAGAAAAGCAGATGGCTTTTACAGGAAAAGCAACTTATTCAGCGGGAACGACACTGCCGGAATTGGCTGAAGACGTCTCGGATTTGATAGGGATAATTTCACCTTATGAGACTCCTTTACTGGATGCTCTGGGGGACCCAATGCGGGAGGCGATGAGCACGCATCACGAATGGCTCGAAGATGAACTTTTACCTAATAAGGACGCCGTCGACGACAACACCTTTACCGATCCGGCAACCGACACTGACTTTGTAGTCGATAACGGCAGCAGGTTCAGAATAGGTGACCAGATTCAGGTCGAAGGGTCGGAGGAACTGATGCTTGTTACCGGTATCAACGGTGATACGCTAACGGTGGTTCGCGGCTATGCGGGCACTACACCGGAGGACCTTGCCGATAACCAGGTGATTAACATTCTCGGAAATGCAGCTCTTGAAGGTGACGACAAACCTGATGCGAGATTTACCAACCGGAACAGGTGCGGAAACCATACCCAGATATTTACCGCTGCGGTGGAAGTGAGCGGTTCCGATATCGCTGCCAGCCAACTTGGCCTGGCTGACGAGCTGGATTATCAAAAGCAGGAACGGCTGCGGGAGCTGATTCGTGACCTGGAAAATACGGCTATAAACGGTGGACAGCCGACAAGCAATCCGGAAGGAGGCAGCTCGGTGAGAAGGTCGATGAAGGGAATTATTCAACACCTTTCAACGAATGTTTTCAATACCGGCGATACTGGCTTTCCGAGTGGTACCGGCCTTGATGAGACCAAGGTCAATTACGTGCTCAGGAAGATATGGGACAATAGTAACGGCAATGTGGATTTGATTGTCGTCGGCGGTTTTCAGAAGCGACAGATAAACGCGTTCTGTGCCGATAGCCGAACCTACGCAGCTAACGATACCACTTTTACTAATATGGTTAGTGTTTACGAAAGTGATTTCGGTATCTGCAGAATTGTTACGTCGCGATGGATACCGCAGGATGCTGCACTGTTTTTGGATTCTTCTCGCATTAGCGTATTGCCTTTGGCAGGACGGAGCTTCCATTTCAAGCCATTAGCAAGCAGCGGGGACTACGAGTGCGGCGAGCTGATTGGCGAATATGCCATGGAGCTCAAGAACGAAGGGGCACACGGGCTTATTCGCGACCTAAGCACAAGCTAAACAGCGGGCTTCGATATCGGACGCAATCCTAATAGGTGGGGGCGTCCTGGTGTGGGTGCCCAAAGGGGAAACAGTCCTTTGGGCACCTGGCCGGCCCGCTCACGCAAGAAAGGGAGCAAAGAAAATGGTTAGTTTTTCAAAGGATGTGGACATTTTGAAATACGAGCCCGTACTGTTCGGAGAATTACACCCGTCGGGGCAGGTATTGGCAGCAGGAACAGGCGGGACGCTCAGCGGGACGACATTTACCGCAAGTGGAGCAGATTTTATAAGTGCGCAGGTCTCAGCAGGGGGGGTTGTATATCTGCAAACCGGAGATGGTTCGCTTGACGGTGCGTACGAGATAGTTTCTGTGGATTCGGCAACGCAGCTTAGCGTTTCAGTAATCAGGTCGGATTCAGATGATGCTGCCGTAGCGCCGCCAGCAGCTACTGGTATATCCTACCGCGTCAGCACGTTCGGGCCGCAGGCCGGTGAAGTTGGTTTTCGGTTGACAGAAAATTTCGGTATTAGGCCGGGTAATCCTGCAAGTATCTATGATGCCGAGGATGTTCTTGATACGGAGGTTTTGAAGAGGGCGTCGGCTTTTGGAGTCATCTCAAGTGTCTATGCAATGTTGGCCAGTAAGGCAAAAGATGAGAATTTCTGGAAGAAAAGCCTGCACTATCAGAGGCTTTTTGAGAGGGCAAGGGAACGGTGTCGGCTTAGTATTGACATTGGCTCCGACGGAGTAGCTGATGTCACCAGGGTTGGAGCGTCTATAAGGTTGGTCCGGGATTAGAAAAGCGAAAGGAAAAAAATGAGCACCTCTTTGGATGGGCAAAGTTTGTTTGGCGAGCAGCAGTTAGAGATTGAACTGGGCAGTGTCAGCCGCGCTTCGATAGAGAGAACGTTGCCGGGACTGGACGGCGTGCTTAGTGTTGATATGGGCGGGCGCAGCAGGAAGATAAAACAGAAGGGCGTGCTGCGGGCAAAAAGCCGGGCGCAATTGGATGAGATAATCAGCGCAATATCGGCCTATATGGATGGTGATACGCACATACTGGTAACCGACAGTGGCGAAGGGTTTGATAATCTTCGGATGGATGTTTTCAAGGTGCGCGGCGAGCGAGCAGGCGGCAGTGGTATGGCAGTTGATTATGAAATCGTTTATACGCAGTTAAAGGTTCAGTAATAATGGCACTTATCAGCAGTGGGATAGAAAAAGTGAGGGCGTATGAGCTGCCTTGCGGCGTTTGGTCGGACGGCGGGTATGTGGGAAACCCACGGACAGTTTTGGTAAAGTGGCGGTCTGTTTGGGTTGGTAAGTTTTATCAGATTTATGTCAACGGCCAGTATGCGGGGGCGACGATTGACGGTCAGCAAAGACAAATGATTGTTCAGATACCTACCTCTTTAGAGTCACCGGTTCGGATTGAAGTCTTTGCCATCGAGGCTGAGCAAGCGGCTACTGATTTTAGCAGTGAGATTGATTCGTCAATTGTCCAGAGTGGCCGGGTGAGGGTCAGTATGCTGCGTGGTCAGAGTTTGCCTATCGGCGCAACCGCTCAAATCTACTTTGACAACGGTACGGGTGAAATCGACTATGACGAGGCTCTTAATGATTCGCCGGTGAGAATCTGGCCGTCCCTCCGGGATAAAGCAGGATTTGGTATGAGCAGGTTCGGCGCAGGTGATTTTGGTTATGACTCGGCTGCTGCGGTAGGGTTTGGAAAGGGTAATTTTGGTAATGGTCAGTTTGGCCTTGATGCGGATTTATTAGAGTGGACAAGCCCGGCGCTGGGCGTTGGAATTTACCAGTTTGCAGTCAAAGTTTTTGACGCGGCGGGTAATGAAAGCGTCGGAAGCGAGACCGGCCAAGTCACGGTGATACCAGCAGCAAGCCCTGCCGAGCAGGTAAGCATTTCTTCATTCGATAAGCAGACGAATCAATTAGTGTTAAGTATATGCGCGTGTGAGTAGCAAGGAGAGTATTATGGCTGAAGTATATCCATCTGATAATGAATTATTAAACATACAATCTGACGTTGAGACTGGTGTTGAGTATATCCCCACCGGCACATCGCCGTATTATCTGCAGTTTAGAAAATTGCTTTATCGTTTATTGCTTGCAGCACGGCGGGCGAACGATTTGCGAGTCTATGACGAGGGCGGACTGGATATTGGCGTCAAAGACGGCAAGTTCTGGTTGGGTACGGAGATGGTCAGCTATGACGGCTCGTCGGGTAATACTTTAGGCGATGATAAGGCGGATATCTACGTGTATCTTGATTCGGCCGGCAATCTTGTTACCGACGAATACAGCAGCTTCCCTAATATGGCAACCACACCTCATATCCGCCTGGCGATAGTAAGCACATCAGATGGGGACATCGAGTCGATAACCGATTGCCGCGTGGGTCATAATTTTGTGATGCCGTATGAGGCAGGGGGGGTGAAGAAGACGAACGAGGTGCATATTGCAGATGATACACTGACAGTGGAGGAATCCGGCAGTGTTCATACGAACTTAGGCGCCACGGGCACGATCACGCTAACGCTGCCGGCATCGGCGCCGGAAGGTACGGAATTTACCTTTGCGGTCCAGGCCGCCCAGGAGCTGCGGGTCGATCCCGGGACCGCAGCCATTCGGGACGACAGCGGCCTAACAGCCGATAAATACAAGACAGCAGATGCGATAGGTGAATGCCTGACGCTTGTTGCCGATTCGAACGGTGACTGGGCAACCATTGCCAAGCATGGGATGTGGACAGAGGAAGCATAAAAGGGCAGGGGAAAAAATGAACAATCATCCTTTCTACAAAAAGTTGAAACAGATAGCCCTTGGTGGTAATTACGGCATCGAACAGGTTCGGCGACTGCGTTTTAATCAAGCAGCAGATTTACTTGGGTCACGCGATTTTACCGTTACGTTTCTTAACAACATGAAACGCGGAGTTATTGTTTCCCTTCGTAATCGTGATGATAACGCGAATATGGAGCAATTGAAGCAAACGGCCAAGGCATGGCTCGATGCGAACTTTCCAGACTGGGAAGCCGAGCGAGGCAGGGAGGGCGGCAAGCCCTATGTAACCATCTGGTTGGAGGGAAGACCGTAATGCCGATAATTTTCGACTCAAAAGACGCGGTGTTCTTCGTTGGTGGACGAGGAGCTCAATCTGACAACCCGTATGCAGGTGGTGGTTGTACGAAGGACTTCTGGGGGGATTTGAACTCTCCAAGTAAGACATTGGCAGATGTAATGGATGCTAATGGTGGTTGTTTGTCCAGTGTCTATGCAAGTTTGGGTGATACGGCTTGTGATGTAATAACAAATGGTTCAGGCAAGGTACGTATCACTAAATCGGGTGAAGGTTGGTTTACGGACTGTTGTGTAGGTTTGATTGTTAGGGCAGGGTTTGCGGCTACTTATACAAGTGGTCGATATGAGGTCACGGCTGTGGATGGTAGTGGTGACTGGATTGATATAGACGAAACTTACAGTGCTGATACTACTTGTTCCGCTGAAGTTGGTGGGGCTTTACCTAATTTACGGATTGCTTCTGACAATACCGATGCGAATTCTACCACTCCACACAACGTTTATATTTTGACAAACAACGCTCAAACATTTGCTTCGACTGCAGATAAAATAGACATAGATACGGGAGGCGGAGACCTGGCATCAAACACCTGGAAGCGAATAATCGGTATTGACAATGACGGCGTCGAGCTTGCCGACGGTTTGTTTGTTACAATTGATGCAAATAACAAGGCCTGCGATTGTATCAATGTTGACCAGGTCGATAACATAGAATTTCGACATATCTACGCATACAACACCGGTGGCAGTTTTTCAGGCTATAATTTTGATAAGACTGCAAACCATTACGGATTCATTCTCAAAGAATGTAAAGCTACTGACAGCAGTTATGCAGTTACGGTGCAAAGCAATGCCGTACGAAGTTTTTTTGTTGTTGGCGGCACATATTCTGCTTCTGTGACATCGCTTTATATGAAGAGCCTCTTTGGTGGGTCAATACAAGGGGTGAATGCTTACTCTACAGGAAGTTATGTGTTTTATCTCGGCTATTACGGAGTGCCCGTCAAAGACTGTATTATTAGAAGCAACGGTTCGAGTGCTGGTATCTATGCATCCAGTGTTAATTCTCCGACGATAACCAATTGCGTCTTTTATAATGTAACTGATTGTATTTCTGTCAGTAACGCCAATATGGCCCTGGTTGAGTACAATAATATATTCGTAGTGGCTGCTAAAACGAGCGGTAAAGCAATTAACAGAACGGCGGGCGGCATAGCCTATAGTGATTATAGTTGTCTTTGGGCCCTGGATGGAGCGCCGAACGATTCGGACCGCTGGGGCGGGGACGGCAAGCCTGAACATACCATTGAAGAGGATCCAGACCTTGTAGATGCAGCGAATGGTAACTTCAGACCACGGAAGCCAAATGTGCTGCGAGGGGGCAAGCCTGATATAGCTGGTAATACAACTGAGATGGGAGCTGTTTTACAAGAATACGAGTTTGCAAGGCGGGCAAAAGCGGCAAATCTTGGCAGGATGCAAATTATTCGATAGGAGCTTTAAGAAATGGCAAATACGGCGATAGAAATCCCTTTTTATGTATCAAAGGATGGAGAGCCGCTGACCGGCGCGGCGGCACAAATGGACTTTGAAAGCTTAAAGACATTGGCAGGCGCCGACAAATCCGGTAGCGCCCCGACAATTAGCGAAATCGGCGGCGGCTGGTACAAATTCAGCGTTGCTTACGAAACAGCGCCGTTCGATGCGGGCGATCTCGTGGGCGTTATAGATGCCGACAAAAACGGCAATAACAACTTAGCTAATGTTGAGCGGTATATTCCTGTCGAGATTCGGCTGGATTTTTATGCCCTGATGCGGCTGGTTAATAAAATGAGTCAGAACAAAACCACCGGCGATATGCTGGTAAAGGATTCTTCCGGCAACACGATTCTGAAGTTGAGCATCACGGATGGTGCGAGTGAGTTGGAGAGAGGGCCTGGAGCTGCTTGATAGATGGACGCCAAATTCTTTGACAGCTTGTATGAAGGTGATTCGCCGAATGGTGTTAAGCTTGGGATGGGCTTGACCGGTGGGGATTTTTGGCCTCGCGCTGCTGGCTGCTCTGTGCTCTATCGCGGACCCGGTATGGAACAAATAGATTTTGCAAACCTACTGTCCGTGGCTGAGGCCGGGGCTTCTGAAATTTCGCCGCCAGGCTACGTTACGAACAATAGCGGCACGATATATTTTTACGTTATTCGTCGGGCCAATAATTGCGGCTGTGAGGAACAGACCTTAGCTGCTGCGGTCAAGATTTCAATAGATGCCGGTGGTGAACTGGCGGAGCCGCAGCCCAATAGTATTTTTGAGGCAAGGGCCGAGCAGGTGGAAGGCAATAAGATACAGCTTGTCTGGTATTATTGCCCTATCGAACAGCAGTCATCGCCGGTGTGTTTCAATCTTTATTATGATGCCGGTACAGGACAAATCGATTATGAAAACGCAATTGCCACGATTAGCTACGCTGGTCGGCGGTTTTACAGCTATCAAAGTGGCACACTCGATGCAGGCAAGTATTTGTTTGCCATAAGGGCTGAAGACGCCGGCGGGATGGAGAATGCTTCATCGGCCCGGATAGAAATTCAGCTTGATACCACAAGCCCTGACGCAATTGAGATTTTGAGTGTTGAAGCTGCCTAACGGAATAACGCTGCTGTCACCCTGAGCGCAAACGAAGGGTCTGGTCTTAGACAAGAACGACGAGATTCTTCACTTCGTTCAGAATGACAGGTTAATTAAATGACAGATTGTTTAGAGGTTCTTATGTCTAACAGGATTGACTTTTTTCAGTCAACTGGAACACGATTGGCACTTCCCGCCGCTTCTGTCTCAATTTTGGTCGGCGGCCAGTTATGCCCCTTTCTTGAGCTGATAGAGGTTGTGCGCAGCGGCTGGCCGGAGTTTAGCTGGGCCAGATTAGCTGTAAACCAGGCTGCATACGAAGGCGATGAACTGTTGGCCAGTGAGGATATCGAAACAGAGCTGGCAATGGGGAATAGTGTTTGCATCCGGCAAATTTATAACGGCATCCCGCCAGGCGCAGCGGCTTTTGTTTTTCCTCTCTTCAAGGGTCAAATAGAGGGTATCGAGACACGGACAGGGCCCAACGGAGAAAGGGTGGAAATCGTAGCTAAGGATTTTAACGCAAATCTAAAGCGCATCACCATCTATGGTCAGCGGGTTGGTAATTCAGACGGTTCGAGTTTGTTTTTAGCCGGCGTTGATACCGCGTTCAATCCGGATGGCATGGCAAATGCTAATCCTGTGCCTGTAGAAGTTAATGGCAATAGCTATAGAGCCTTTTGTGCTGAGCCGTCGCAAGGCAAGCTCTGGAGCTATGCCGAAGTGATTGATTACCTGCTCTGCGAATATTTGCCGGGCGGCCAATTGCAAACGCCGGGCATTGAACAACTGCGGGCGTTGACCGAGAACCAAACAGTTCGTGACCTTGATGTTACCGGCTTGAATCTGATAGAAGCCCTGCATCGATGCTGCGAGAGGATTGGTTTGAGCTTCAAATTCGTCCCACGAGCTGTGCCGACCGGCCCCGGTCAGGCGATTGTGTTCTATAAGAGAGGTACAGGCAGGGCGGTTGAGTTAAATTGCCAGCGGGCGGGAGAGCAATTTAGTATCTCAAAGACAAATATCGCAGCTCTAAGCAGCAGGAGAAATTTTTGGCCGGTTACACATAAGTATATAGGCCAGGGTGATTTCAAAATTTATGAAGCGACTTTCGAGTTGGTAAGGGCCTGGGACCCTGCCGATGAGGATACTGATTATGATAAGTTCTCGCCTTCGACCAATCCTGATTTTCATCAAGTGAAGGATGTGTATCGTAAGTGGTGTTTGAATGAGGCGGGTGACTACAGTGGCGCTCCATATAATGAGGGCGTTGCGTTTGATTTTTCAAAGATTTTCGGCAGTTGTAATTTTGCATGTCGCCGCAGGCGCTTTTGGCCGGCTCTAACCACCGACAAACAGGGCAAGTCTTTAGGTTATTTTCTGCAGGTATCGTTCGATAACGGTTTGCACTGGTGGCAGTACCTTTACGCTTTTAATAACCTGCTCAATGAATGCGGAGTATGGCTTAGCAGCGACCGTCTTGACGCTAACACCTGGATAGCAGCTCTTAAGGGCGTTTTGAAGTTCAGGATAACCGCGTCGGTAATCAGCGACGAGAGATTAAATTGTGTGGTAGCAGATGGTCCTGTCGGTTCAACGGCCCCTGTGGTTGAACATATAATTACACTGCCTCGTCAGTTCAAGTGTCGTAAAGTATCAGGCCAAAGCATCTTTGCAAATACCGGAGACGACACGCTGGGCACCCCTGATGAGGTGGACGATTCTGCCCCGTTGTATGAATTCGTGCGTAAAAGAGCCTTGGCCGGTGCGGAGCTTATCGAGAGTTTCGATGTGCAGACGCCGCATCTGGTCTTTGATTACAGAATCGGCGACAAGGTGACAACCAATCCTGAGAGCAGGGACCTGCTGGGCTGCAGGAGTGATAACCGCAGCAGGAGCTGGATAGAGCGTGTGCAGATGGATTTTGCAAAGCAGTGTACGAATTTGAAAATCGTTCGTAAGAGGATACCGCAGCTATGAGTAACGAGATGGACAACGTAAACAGCCGGCAGCTTCTGGAACGGCTTGGAAGGGAAGGTTCACAGAGGGTGCGGGAGGTATCGATTGTTACTTCACCCGGTGCCAGAGAGTCCGGCTGGGTGATTAAGGTAAAGAGCCATAGCTCCTACAATGTCTATAACGTCGTCGTTGTGGAGATAGGCGCTGCCGGGTCGCTGCCGGTGGAAATCGGACAACAAATGCAGGCGGTCAATCTGGCTGAATCGTTTCTTCAAGAGGGTACGCTTGCTGCGGGGACATACGCGGTAATGATTAGGGCAGGTAACAAGAACGTTTTCTATGCGGAGCTGTGAAATGGGAAATGACAGACGAGAGACAAAAGATGAGGGACGTTCATCTGAACCGGAGCGATTAGGGCAGGACCTTCCAGAAGCGATGGGAAATATAGAAAAACGAATGGAAGCCAATAGCAAATTTGAGAAGCCACGAAGCTGGGAGTTTAATCGGCAGATAAATGTCTCTGTGCTGGTTCAGTTGGTGCTTCTGGCATCACTGATTGTGGGCAGTTGGGTGAATTTGCAGAGGCAGCTTGACCTTCTGCAGCGTGATGTGACGTATTTGTGTCAGTGCCAAAAGACTTTTGAGGGGAAACTGGAATCGCTTTGGAGCAAAAGTATCTCATACGAATACCGCCTGAGAGCGCTCGAGGAACGTGTTTCTGAATCACGAATAAAAGGAGAGAAATGATGAGACAGGTTTTAGCGACACTAATTGTACCGTGCTTTTTAGTGTGTGGCTGTGACAGCCTCCGTTTTGCACCAGGCGAGGCCCAAAAGCAAAGCGCCTGGCTGCACAACCGTACAGCGACGATAGCCGCCGACACCGCCAGGGACGAGGCTGGCTCGGAGAAACTGCAGGCGTTGACTAAGCTGTCGCAGCTTCAGAGCAGGGCTGTTACCTCACATTACGGCCTGCCGAAAGAATTTCCACAAGCCGATACTGCCGAAGAAATTCTGGCCGAATCGAACTGGCAGCTTGCGAGGACGGCTTTGTCTGAATCGGCTGACAGGCCCGATGCATGGCAGGTGGCGGATAACGCGCTCGAGCTGGCTATTGGCATCTGTGCTCTGTTGGGCGGGGTGTACGGCACAAGGGCGGTTCGGTTCCTGAAACAGGCTAAGGTAAAATCGAAGGCCCTGCAGGAGATTATTGCCGGCAATGAGCTTTTCAAAAAGCAAAACCAGGCCGCAGCTTTGCAATTCAAAGAAGCCCATAAAGCTCAATCCCCACAGACCCGGCAAATCGTCGCACAAATTAAAACATAGAGAGAAGAGTTGAAATCCCATTAGAAAAAGCTACAATAACAACGTCAGATGAGACTAAAAAAGCAAGTCGGAAAGTAAGTCTATGATAGTCGGCGTGATGACAGCTCAACTTCATATGCAAGGCGTAACCTCGCTGAAGGGAAAGAGGAGTATCGTCAAGAGTGTGCTCGGCCGACTCAAGAGCAGGTTCAATATTTCCATCGCCGAAGTTGAGCATCAGGACAATAAAATACTTGCGGTCATTGGCGTTGCAATGGTCTGTAACGAAACTCGTTTCATAGACCAGCAGTTTGATACTATCATTAATTTTATGCAGAGAGACGGCCGATTCTACCTCGGCCAGGTCGAGCGGGAAACGTTCTCGTAAAATCAGCGTCTCGTGAACTTATCAAATACCGTGATGACGGGCAGGGCGTTGCCGTCATCATCGAACATGCCTCTTCTTCGAAGACCTCCCATGACCGCGGGCTCCCACCAGAAGACGCCTTTGCCTCTGTTGTAAGGAGTGTTAACCCAAGTTACGCAGTTATGAGGTTGGATAGGGGTTTTTGATAGCGCCAGGGGCAATTTATGCCAAAAGTCTTCACTACATTTGCGCTATTTCGTCTATTCGGCGCAGCCGTTGCGGCAA
>DUZJ01000060.1 GCA_013349615.1 Planctomycetota bacterium
CGTGGTGTGGACGGCCTTGTTTATACAAACTCGCAGCCGTACTCCAAGCGAGCTTGTGCGTTCGGTTTGCGGAGTTTGTCTAAGTTGCTGACGTTGTCAGCATTGGTGAAGTTAGAGAAGAATTTTTTTCATTTTAGAGAGGATATCTACCAAAATGCACAAAAGTGACAAAAAAATGACCAAAAAGTGCTTTATAAGCACATAAATTTAGAAAATTTGGGTATATTTTATTGGCCGGTAGTTGTGGTTTGCACTCAGGCACGGATCAGTTACAATGCAAGTAAAGTAGTTGAGCTGGACGCCGTCGTTGTGGCTTGCACTCAGGCACGGATCAGTTACAATGCTGAGAATCAGATGGAATGCCCGACACAGTTGTGGCTTGCACTCAGGCACGGATCAGTTACAATGTATACGATAATCCTTTCGTATTTTTTCATGTTGTGGCTTGCACTCAGGCACGGATCAGTTACAATAAAAGCTGCGGTATATAGACGCCGGCATGCGTTGTGGCTTGCACTCAGGCACGGATCAGTTACAATCCTGGCTGTACTTTGTGCGGACCTGGTTCGGTTGTGGCTTGCACTCAGGCACGGATCAGTTACAATGGAGACCGACACGAGCGCGGACGTCTGTCAGTTGTGGCTTGCACTCAGGCACGGATCAGTTACAATTTTTCGCGTGGCGGGGGCTACACCACTTTTGTTGTGGCTTGCACTCAGGCACGGATCAGTTACAATTGGACGATTTGGTTTGTGTGTTGTCCACTGTTGTGGCTTGCACTCAGGCACGGATCAGTTACAATCCCAACCTGTCAATGAAGTCATCATACTTGGTTGTGGCTTGCACTCAGGCACGGATCAGTTACAATTTTTTTCCAGGGGTCGATATGAATCAGTCTGTTGTGGCTTGCACTCAGGCACGGATCAGTTACAATTGCCGCGGCTTTGAGGATTTATAGTATACTGTTGTGGCTTGCACTCAGGCACGGATCAGTTACAATTACCTTAAAATTGCCCGCAAAAATGCCAGAGTTGTGGCTTGCACTCAGGCACGGATCAGTTACAATTCGTGATGAGAGACGTAGCTTGGCCGTGCCGTTGTGGCTTGCACTCAGGCACGGATCAGTTACAATTGGTCGAAAGAAGCCAGCGGTGGTCGGAACGTTGTGGCTTGCACTCAGGCACGGATCAGTTACAATTATTGGTCAATCTAATGTACAGCTTGTGTAGTTGTGGCTTGCACTCAGGCACGGATCAGTTACAATCAGTCGTACCGGAACCAAGGACGTTTTCTCGTTGTGGCTTGCACTCAGGCACGGATCAGTTACAATGCATGATAGATTCATCATCGCGGCGAGTCAGTTGTGGCTTGCACTCAGGCACGGATCAGTTACAATGAAAGATGCCGGAGGCGAATGGCCGATGACGTTGTGGCTTGCACTCAGGCACGGATCAGTTACAATCGGACAATATCTTGACCGTATGGTAAGTATGTTGTGGCTTGCACTCAGGCACGGATCAGTTACAATCTTTAAGTGGCTGGAGGCCGGGGACTGATGGTTGTGGCTTGCACTCAGGCACGGATCAGTTACAATGTGGTCATGTGATAAAGTGACGATATCGCGTTGTGGCTTGCACTCAGGCACGGATCAGTTACAATCCAGGTCGATCAGCTCCTTGCGGTACATTGGTTGTGGCTTGCACTCAGGCACGGATCAGTTACAATTTATTTCGACAAGCACCTGCTCGCTATCAGGTTGTGGCTTGCACTCAGGCACGGATCAGTTACAATGGACCCGGAGATGACCCCAGCCGGCGGTGTGTTGTGGCTTGCACTCAGGCACGGATCAGTTACAATCGAGGGAGATTGTTTTAGAAACGTTTTTAAGTTGTGGCTTGCACTCAGGCACGGATCAGTTACAATTTTTATAAAGCTCTTGTCCCGCACACAAAAGTTGTGGCTTGCACTCAGGCACGGATCAGTTACAATACCAAAACAATTCCAACCTACTGTGGTAAGTTGTGGCTTGCACTCAGGCACGGATCAGTTACAATAGTAGTCGGCGTCAGGCCGAATTCCACGGTGTTGTGGCTTGCACTCAGGCACGGATCAGTTACAATAGGCCATGCGAGGCCCTTTCAAGGCACGCAGTTGTGGCTTGCACTCAGGCACGGATCAGTTACAATCATTGGATTTATTGACCTTGAATGGAGGCAGTTGTGGCTTGCACTCAGGCACGGATCAGTTACAATGTTGTGTGAGACAATCACGGCGATGATAGTGTTGTGGCTTGCACTCAGGCACGGATCAGTTACAATGACCCGGAGATGACCCCAGCCGGCGGTGTGTTGTGGCTTGCACTCAGGCACGGATCAGTTACAATCGAAATCGCAAAGGCCGAGGCCGCCGAGCTGTTGTGGCTTGCACTCAGGCACGGATCAGTTACAATATTGTTCTTTTTTACGAGCTGACTGGTGACGTTGTGGCTTGCACTCAGGCACGGATCAGTTACAATTGGTAATAAGTTTCAGCGTTGCCGCATCGTGTTGTGGCTTGCACTCAGGCACGGATCAGTTACAATGGGCGACACCGTCTTCCCTTGACTCGACTCGTTGTGGCTTGCACTCAGGCACGGATCAGTTACAATTGCAGAACAATGCCAAGCACACCCTGGGCGGTTGTGGCTTGCACTCAGGCACGGATCAGTTACAATTAAACTGAAGTTTTTCTACCCTAAGGTCAAGTTGTGGCTTGCACTCAGGCACGGATCAGTTACAATTATTTCGTATTTTCCATCGATGGTCGGCCCGTTGTGGCTTGCACTCAGGCACGGATCAGTTACAATTAACAGGCGGTTATTGCCCTGTCTGACGGTGTTGTGGCTTGCACTCAGGCACGGATCAGTTACAATACAACTTGAAGCACAAAGAGAGGTTGATAGGTTGTGGCTTGCACTCAGGCACGGATCAGTTACAATCGCGGTGACGGCATTGAGTCACTCAGTGAGGTTGTGGCTTGCACTCAGGCACGGATCAGTTACAATTCCGGTCGTTTGTCAAACAGGTGGCAGACGTTGTGGCTTGCACTCAGGCACGGATCAGTTACAATCCCCGGCAGTGGCGTGCCCTGGACGGCCGGGTTGTGGCTTGCACTCAGGCACGGATCAGTTACAATTGCTGATAGAGCCGCCCTCGGCGGAGACGCGTTGTGGCTTGCACTCAGGCACGGATCAGTTACAATTCTTGCGTCCTGCGACGAGGCTATCAGCAAGTTGTGGCTTGCACTCAGGCACGGATCAGTTACAATGATTTCGTATTTTCCATCGATGGTCGGCCCGTTGTGGCTTGCACTCAGGCACGGATCAGTTACAATCTTCACCAGGCTGATGACTATTCGATAGATGTTGTGGCTTGCACTCAGGCACGGATCAGTTACAATATGTGGGGACTGGTTGATTCTCAGGCGGCTGTTGTGGCTTGCACTCAGGCACGGATCAGTTACAATTAACGCCTGTATGGCAGCAAATCTACCACGGTTGTGGCTTGCACTCAGGCACGGATCAGTTACAATGGAATTGCCTACAAAGCCATTCAGCCGTGGTTGTGGCTTGCACTCAGGCACGGATCAGTTACAATTCTTCCTTACAGGCTTCAATCACTTCATCAGTTGTGGCTTGCACTCAGGCACGGATCAGTTACAATTTCGACTTGTTTGGCCCGCAAGTGATGAATGTTGTGGCTTGCACTCAGGCACGGATCAGTTACAATCAAAAACTTTTGTAGGCAAGGCTGTCCGATGTTGTGGCTTGCACTCAGGCACGGATCAGTTACAATCCCTGGTCCTGGGCCAGTTGCAACACAACAGTTGTGGCTTGCACTCAGGCACGGATCAGTTACAATGCATGATAGATTCATCATCGCTGCCAGCAAGTTGTGGCTTGCACTCAGGCACGGATCAGTTACAATGGTTCGCCTGCAAGGCCTTTGTTTTTAAGGGTTTGCAGGCGAAATTTTTAAAATAATTCGAGCTGTTTTGGTTGTGGAGGGGCCGGTTTTCGCATTTTCCCCCAAAAAGTCTGCATACGGCCGAATTGCTTATCGGTGATGGTGATAATGCGAACTTCACCATCAGGAGGCAAAAAATTATTAATTCTTTTGTAATGGACATCGGCGTTTTCCTCGCTTGCACAATGCCTGACATACACCGAATATTGTAGCATACTAAAGCCGTCTTTCAAGAGATTTTTCCTGAAATGAGTATAATCTTTCCGTGCTTTTTTTGTATCTGTCGGCAAATCGAACATCGCAAAAATCCACACGGCCCTGTATCCACTAATAATCATATTGTTGGTAAATCCAGCTCTTTCTGCTCACCTGCAAAACATCTCTGAAGTGAAGCCATTGTCCGATGCAGGCCAACCATCAAAGGACCCTTGAATCCGCCTATAACAACCGTCTCATACAATACTTCAAGAAGTCCTGCCTTAATCTGCTGGTCAAGCACATCCGGCACTGATTCACTCTCGCAGATTTCCCTTACCTTTGCTTCGACAAAACCTCTGAACGGCTCCAATATATCGTCAGCCAGACAGAATGCGTTATAGCGGTTTCTATGATGAATGCCTAAGCTTGGCAGCAGACCGGCCGAGCACAACGCACGTGCTACAGCGGCGCGCATAACCATATAACCATAATTGAGCATATTATTCGGCGGTGGGCCGTTTACGTTTCTTCGAAATTGGAAATCCTGCAAATATGCCGGCCAGAATTTCCTGCTGGCCTGCGCCTCGATATTATCCGGGTCTCCGCTGCGCACCCTGTCCCTCAATGTCATTAGTGACCTGTAAACATCGCTGTCTTTTCCGAGAAGTTTGGCTTGATGTTTAATCTTTGCGCGTACGATTTGTTTCCACAATCTTTTCTTGACAGGCTCTTTCGCTTCTATCTGCCAGCGAAACCGCTCAGTTTGCAGTGTGTTACTTTCAAGAGGCAAAAGCATACCGGATGGGTGATGGTTTTCACCGCACAGCACAACTGCTGCGCCGCAACCTAAAAGTTCGGTGAAAACGCAGTGTGTATATGTTGTGCCTCTATGGTCAACTAACAAAACTCCGATATCTTCACAGGGAATGCTTGCGACTTGTTCGCCTGCCTCCTTGATAATCAATTGGCCGTATTTTATTGATAAATGCGTCCTTGCCTGCGAAATCTCTATTATCCGCTTAATCATAAGTGAACTCCGCTGCCTTTGCCAAACCGATACTAATTATCGGCAATTTACAGAGTCCACTTTCGCTATTTCAATCTCGCTCTAATACCTTCACCTCACCAATCGGCGAAATTTTCACTTTTTCCGGCATGCCGTTTTCATAAAATATCATATTTTGCCGTAACATATCCGGCACCAAAGGAATATCCTCACGAAGTTTTACACCTTCTTTCTTGCTGCTTGCAGGATTTGCATCTGTGTGTGGTGTAAAGTGAATTGATTTACTGCTGTCTATTTTGAATACAACAAAGTAATTTGTTTCTTTCGTAACAGGGTGTCTCATATGCACCATCTCACCTCTTGCAAGAGACATTATAAACTTTCCGTTGTTATTTTCACTCCTGTCAACGATGGCCTTTTTTTCCGCTCTTACCCGTCTTGCAGCATCAAAGTTTGTAATAACTTCGCCCGACCATTTAACTACACCTTTTTTGTCTGTCTTTTCACGTATTTCTATGTGATGATTATTTTGTGTCTGGTAAACACGCAATGATTTATAGTTATCGTCCTTCACGATTTTGCCCGTTTCATAGTTAAATTTATTTCTTGGAATTTCTTTAACTTCTTTCAACTTCCAAAGAACTCTGACTTTTCTAACGGGTGTCCCATTGATAATAAGGCTATTTTCCTTAATATATGTTTTTGCTTCTGCCATATCTGAAAAATTATGCTCTTTTAGCCAATCTCGTATCTTGTCCCTTAACTCTATATCTCTGATAACACCGGATTTTCCCGGAGGGACATCTTCAAGGGCCAGCATTCTTTTTCTTATAGTCTTTTTTTCTGATTTTGTAGTTGCATTTTTGTATTTTTCTTTTAATTTGTCCCAACCGTTAGGCATACGCAAGTGATTTTGTTTTATTCCTATTGTTGAAATGCTTTTAATATATAAACCTTTTTTTAGTTTAGGATTCCCATCTTGGTCTATTTTTACATCGCCTTTTTCATCCTTTTCATAAACTACAGCGGGACCATAAATTGTATCTTTGTGCAGGTAACCGGCAATTTGTTTATTGTAAGCCCGATGTGAGACCTTTAGCTTTTTGTATTCATCGGCAATCTGTTCACTGAATCCTTCCCACGGCTCCTCTACAGTATTCCACCGTGGTTTCACATTCTTATTTTCATTCTGTTTTTCAAAATCAATAAACGACTTTTTGATTTCTTGCAAATGCTGCGGCGTTGACATCGCTATGATCGCCGCATCTACGGCATGATGTCTGTGGTCGCCTCTTATTTTCCTTCCTTTTTCACTACGTTCGCCGTCTTCACCAAAAAATAATCCCCAGTCTCTTCTAAGTATGCCGGTATAAGCACCACTTGAAGCAAAAACATATCTTTTACTTCTGTCTCTACTGCCATACAAAACTTTGTTTATCCAATCAGTTGTCTGTGTTGCCGCATAAGCAGTTGAGCAAAGCTGTTCTTCTGTAAAACCTTCTTTGGGTGTTTTTCGGTGAAGATTTTTCCATTTCGCATTATCCAACATATCAACATTATCCTTCGTTATAGTAGATTTGTCTTTTTTGCTGCCTTCTAAGTGTTTGAATCTTAGTTCTAATTGTCTGAAATCTTCTTTGCTTAACCAGTCAATTGGTGTTCTATTGCCTTTTCCCTGATTAGCTGTGGCATAACATAAAACCAAATTATTCATCCCGTTATTGCCGCCTTTACTTCTTGGCACGATGTGATCAACCTCAAGTCCGCTTCCATCGACAGCCATCACATCTGTTATAGTTGCGTCCGAATAAGCACAATTTTCTCTTTGCTGCCTGCATAATCTAACACGTTGAATTGCCCTTTCTCTTTGTGTGCTTGTTGTACCAGGGTCATTCAGATTATGTGTTTCACTTATCTCTTTTTTAAGAGCATTAATAGCTTTGTTTTTCTGTATCCTTTTTGATATAACCTTTTCAGATTGCCTCGCTTCCCTGGCAAGTTCTATTACCACTCTATCCGGCGGATTACCGAATTGTCTGATGTATTCCATCAAATGCTTTTTAACCTCATGAATACTTTTTCTAACAACCGGATTTGAGATCCCTTCTGTTACCGGAGGCAAAAGATTAGGATGTTTATCCTGAAAATGCCTGATTTGCTTATTGATTACAATTTCTCTGGTTGAATATCTTCTCCTTGTCAAGTCGTTCGCATCATTCGATGCGTCTTCGGCATACATATCCCTTGCCTCTGTTACACTCCAGCCTTCTCTTAAGTAAGGTAATAGATTTTTAATTGCTTTTCTTGAAAGATTTACCCTGCTTTCTTTCATGGGTCTCTTTTTCCAGGCGTATAAAAAGCTTTCAGTTTGTTTGTCATCAAGTTTCCACCACTCCTTACAGCCTGTCTTTAATTTGTTTTCGTTAGCTTCATCTTTTGGGTCAAACTTTAGAATTGCTCTGTTCACAGAGTCTTTTTTGCCATCATCGAAAGAGAGCCATGTATCTTCACCGAAAACGTTGCAGACTATTTGAGAATAAAACCAATCACCATTTACTGTAAATTTATCACCTTCAGTGTTCAGCGTGTAGAGTGTTTTATTTTTGCCTTTGTCTATGCCGAGCGCTTTTCTTATTGTACTTTCGGTTGCAGTTTTTTGTTTTCTTACTGCACTTACGACTTTTTCTCTTTCTTCTTCTGTTAACTTTCTGCTTGCTTCTGTTGGCGGAGTGATACGTATATTATTAACACTCGTCAAAACCAAAAACTCCTGCGCATACATATCTGCCTTCGGACATTTCATGTCCGTCGGCTCTAAATCACATCTTCCAAGTGTTCCCAGATTCCAGTATGCTTTCCTTTGGCTAAATAATACTCCTTGACACCTCCACGTCTCCGTTTTCTTGGGATTATAAATCTCTTTTTTGCAATCATCTGTTAATTGCTTCGCAAGTTGTCCTCCGAAACTATTTTGCGTTTCCCATATTTTACGAAATTCCACAAGTATCATATGCCTATCAGCTACAAACTCTGATACTTTGTCACCAAAAGCATCATTTCTGTTTCTAATTCTGTCGTTTCTTTTTTTATCTTTGTTTCCGGTTGCTGTTTTTCTTTTTTCATATTCTATTGCTATGAGCTCACCGAATGTTTTGGCTTTTTTATCCTCCATTATTCTTTTAGTGTATTCAACAGTTCCGGGTGTCTCTGCCGGGTCTTTTTTCTTTTTCTTTCTTTCCTCTGGTTCCTCTGGTTCTTCATCAAACCACCATGCTCCACGTCTTTGTGCCAGATGCAGCAGGATTCTGCCGAATTCGAGTTCATTTAATTCTCTATGTAGAGCATCTTTTCTTAAAATCCACGGATTGAGATTTTGACATACTTTAAGTTTGTTTCTCTCTGTTGGTATCCAGCTCTTTTTTATGAGATATTGGCGAAGTCGTCTTTTAAGTTTTGCTCGTCTTTCGATTGAGCGTCTTTGTTGTCTTTGTGAGCGGCGGGCTTGATTTTTTGGCGCACCTCTTTTGTCTGTTTGTTCTTCAACGCCTGCCGGGAAAACACTCACTCCCATTTTTATGGATTCTGCTTCTGTATCAATCCATGCTGAACCGACCGAATTTGAACCAATATCAAGTCCAAGGAGTTTCATATTTTTTCTCCCATAAAAATATTAAAAAATTTGCAAAATTTCTCTTGACTGCTCTTTTTGTTTTAAATACTCTATTGTTAGTTGTAACTGATCCGTGCTTGTGTGTTTTTCACAACAAGATGAAAGATTCGCAGGCACCTACGCCTTCGGGCGAGACCAGCCGTAGCACTGAAAACAGTATCTACGGCTTTTTTTATCTCAAACGCAAAATCCATTACACAATTTCCGTAAACATAAGAATTTCCGCCATTTTGCTGTTTCTCCAGATGTCGTTTTTCATAGGCAGATTTATGATAATATTAGCATGGAGGGATGGAAAAGGCAAGGGTAAAAAAGTGCATAAGAGCATAAGTGCATAAGAGCATAAGAGAGAATTATTGAGCCGGAACTTCTTATGTTGACTGGATTTGGATTTTGGGTGATTTGGGGCAGAAAATGCGGCATAAGGGAGGCTAAAAAAACATTTTTTTCTTGCAAATGAGACAAAAGGCCGGTATAGTACAAACACTGATATATTTTAGGCTATCCGGGCGGAGGATGGCTAAAATGCGGTTCTTTTAGCACTCCCTCTCGGATTGCCATAAAACCAGCGAAACTTTACGATGCGCAAGTCGCAAAAATTGACACATTTTTTCAGGAGGACAAAAAATGGTTGGAACAACAAATCTGAGAACGTCCCTGTTAATGGCAGTATTTTTGATGGCAATGGCGTGTACGGCTGCGGGAGCCGTCATCTATGTGGATGATGATGCCTCTGTCGGCGGTAACGGCCAGACCTGGGCGACGCCTTACAGGTATCTGCAAGATGCGCTGACTGCGGCCATCTCCGGTGACGAAATCCGGGTAGCTCATGGCATTTACAAGCCGGATGAGGACAGTGCCCATCCGAATGGGACCGGCTCGCGAACGGCGACGTTCCGGCTCAAAAATGGCGTGGCTGTTAAGGGCGGCTATGCCGGGTCTGGTGAGCCGGACCCCGATGCACGGGATGTCGAGGTGTATGAGACCATTCTGAGCGGAGACCTCAACGGAGACGACGTGGGCTTTACCAATAACGGAGAGAACAGCTTGCACGTAGTTACCGGCAGCGGGACGGACGCTACAGCAGTGCTGGACGGCTTCACAATTACTGCAGGTAATGCGAATCAAGATTATCCTTCTCCATATGCGAACGGCGGCGGGATGTATAATTATACTGGCAGCCCGACTCTGACCAACTGCACGTTCAGCGAAAACTCGGCCAGATATGACGGCGGTGGGATATATAACCGGGGGAGCAGCCCGACGCTGACCAACTGCATTATCACTGGTAACAAGGCTGACACTGGCGGCGGGATGGACAACTGGCAAAGCAGCCCGACGCTAACCAACTGCATATTCAGCGGCAACTCGGCCGAAACCGGCGGCGGGATGTGCAACTGGGAGAACAGCAGCCCGACGGTGACCAACTGCACGTTTACAGGCAACTCGGCAGTGACCTATGGCGGCGGGATGTCCAACTTTGACCACAGCAGCCCGACGGTGACCAACTGCACGTTCAGCGGGAACACGGCGAACAGAGGCGGCGGGATGAGCAACGACAACAACAGCAGCCCGACGGTAACCAACTGCACGTTTAGCGGCAACTCAGCTGGCTGGGACGGCGGCGGGACGTTCAACTACTACAGCAGCCCGACGTTGGCCAACTGCATCCTGTGGGGCAATGCCGCGCCAACTGGGCCACAGATACACAACTATGGGACGAGTTCGGCAACTGTCAGCTACAGCGATGTTCAGGGCGGCTGGCCCGGCATAGGCAACATAAATGCCGACCCGCGTTTCGTTCGGCTGGGATACTGGGTTGTTCCGCCCCCTGGTCACCCGGGCGGTCCCTTCTGGGTAGAAGGCAATTATCATTTGCTTCCTGATTCGCCGTGTATTGACGCTGGGACAAATACTCCGCCAGGGGGGCTTCCGACAACAGATATGGATGGCAAACCTCGCGTAATTGGCGGCCGTATTGATATGGGACCTTATGAGTTTAATCATATTCCAGTGGCCGATGCCGGCCCGGACCAGACTTTTGAGGCACAAGCTCCCTGGGGAGCGACTGTTACCCTCGACGGCTCCGGCTCAAGCGATGCCGATTCTATTCCCCCCTTAAATAACGATATAAATGATTTCGATTGGTACAAAGTCGATCCTTGCGACCCTGACATCGAAGATTTCCTTGGGAGCGGCGAGATTATAGACTGCAACCTCCCATTCGGTGAACACATTATTATCCTCGAAGTGGTCGATAAGGCTGGGGCATCTGATATCGACGAGCTGACCGTCATTGTCCAGGACACGACCCCGCCGGTATTCACGAACATTCCGCAGGATTTAACCGTTGAGTGCGATGGGAACTACAATGTAGCTGAACTCAATGCCTGGCTGGCCGGTGTAACCGCTGTCGATAAGTGCGGAGACGTTACGATTACGAACGACTTTGTGGGCATCCTGAACGAATGCGGTGCGACAGGCTCAGCAACGGTAACCTGGACCGCCGAGGATGAGTCCGGCAACACGGCCACCACACCCTCGGCAACGTTCACCATCGTGGACACAACGCTGCCGGTTATCACCTGTCCTGCAAATGTGACGCTTGAATGTCCGGCAGATATTAGTGTTGAGGCGAATGGTTCGGCAACGGCCGGCGATGTCTGCGGAACCGTTACGGTTACTCACAGTGACCAGTGGCAGGCGGGCTGTGGCAATACAGGGACACTGACGCGTACATGGACGGCCACCGATGAGTGCGGAAACAGTTCAAGCTGTGTGCAGACGATAACGGTCGTGGATACTACGCCACCTGAATTTTCATTGTCGGTCAGCCCGACGGTGCTCTGGCCGGCAAATCATAAGATGGTTCTGATTACCCCCACCTGGACGGTGAGTGATATCTGCGATGACTCGCCGGAGGTTTCGCTGGTAAGCATCACGATGAACGAATACGACGAAGCAACAGGCAGCGGGCATACAACCGATGATATTCAAATAGGCGATGATGGCTCTATATATCTAAGGGCTGAACGCAGTGGGAAAGGCAACGACAGGGTTTACACTATAACGTACAGGGCAGTTGATGACTGCGGAAATGCTACTGAAAGCAGCGCAACGGTTACGGTCCCGCACGACCAGCGTTAGTTCTGGACATCGGTGAAGTCTTTATACAAAGGGCTGTGGGCGTTGCGCTTGCAGCCTTTTTTATTTGGTCATCAGAGTGAGTATGAAATATGCGTGCTATTCGGCTTTGAGGCGGCGAGTCATTAGGTCGGCGATTGCGGTCCGGACGGGCTTATCCTCGAACAACACCTCATACACGGCCTGCGTAATCGGCATCTCTACATGCAAACGCTCGGCAAGAGCAATTACGGATTTGCAGGTTGCGATGCCCTCAATCACCGATTCAGTAGCCCGCTGGGCCGCCTCTACGGTCCGGCCTTTGCCTATCCTTTCGCCGAACGAGCGGTTTCTTCCCTTGGGCGAGATGCAGGTTGTAACCAAGTCGCCGAGGCCTGTTAATCCTGCAAATGTCTGCGGCCTTGCGCCGCAGGCGAGGCCGAGGCGAGTAATCTCTGCCAGTCCGCGGCACAAAAGGGCCGCCTTTGCGTTATCGCCGGCCCCTGTGCCATCTATGATACCGGCGGCGATAGCAATGGTGTTCTTGCAGGCGGCAGCGAGCTCGACGCCGACAACGTCGGTATTTGTATAAACGCGGAGCCAAGAGCAATTGAAGGTGCATTGGATGTCTTTGGCCAACCGCTCATCGGCTGCGGCGGCGCAGGCGGTGGCGGGAAGCTGCCTGGCCAATTCATCGGCAATGGTAGGGCCGGAGAGGACGGCAGTTTTGAGTTTTTCCGCCAGCACGTCGGCGAGTATCTGAGTCGGACGCAGCAGTGTATCGTTCTCAATGCCCTTGGCGGTCGAGACGATGGGAACGCCCTCGGGGACATAGTCTTTTAATCGCTTGAAAACCCGGCGTACAAACTGACAGGGCACAGCGGAGACAACCAGGTCGGCACCGGCCATAATGCGCTCATCATCCGGCTCAAATACGAGGGCTACGGGCAGTTTGTAGCCGGGCAGAAATTTGGTGTTTTCGCCGGCTGATTCTATCTGCTTCAACTGCCGGCGGTCATAGCCCCACATCCGCACGCTGATGTTCTTTTCGCAGAGCAGCAAGGCCATCACGGTGGCCATCGCACCATCGCCGATTATGGAGATATTTTTGAATCTCGAGGCTCGCGATTTGCCGACTTTACGATTCATAGTGCGAGCATTAGAACAGCCGTTTGAAGAAATGTCAATATTGATATTTGCCGCCCGCTTTGAAGTAGGTCTGTTTTTTAGACGCGGATTAGGAACAGACTCAAGAAGCAAGACTCAAGACGCAAGTCATTGATTAGGACAAGATAACAGGACCTACGCCTCGATTGAGCTCGGGACATTCTTGAAAAGCAGGCAAGGAACAACGGATTATTTGGCCATGAAATGGTTCGACAGGGACATTCGGCGGTGCTCAGTCGAAGCCCTCACCATCCCGAGCGAAGTCGAGGGAAGGTGTACAAAACACAATAAATTGAGAAACAGGAGGAGCTCTTTATCGGTCTTAACAAATTTGATACCGAGGTGCCTTTGCATTCTTCGGTGCATTTCTTAGACTTTAGGTAGGAGATTGTGAGTCGGACACAGCGTTATGAGTCAGACACTGCTTATTATTATGCTGAGTATTACCGGCGCAGGGGCAATTGCTATCATCCTTTTGGCAATTCGAAGGATTTTCTCGCGCAAAATTGTAGAAGATAGAGAAAATCCCAAAGAAAAACGTGATAATGAATTAAGGCGTGCAGCCGAATCATTGGAGCAGATTGCCAATGCTATGGACGAGTGGATTGGGCAACAAAGGGACAGATTTAAGGACACAACGACAGCTTTCCGCAAAAAGTGGATTTCACGCTGGTTCTCAGATTTTCTCATTATGGAATTGTTCAGGGACACGGTACACAAAAAGCAGTTTGGCGATATCGTAGATACGTTCCGCTTGTATATCCCTGATATTGCCGAACCGCTGAAGGTAATACGGAACGATTTCCTGCACTGCAGCGAATTTATGCGACAAATTCAAAGGGACAAGAACAGGGTAGAGGATAATCATGACCTTGGGTATTGGTGTGTCAATTTTTTCGATACAATAGCGGTCCCAACCGTAGAAAGCCTTCGACATATAGCGGAACTGACAAGAGAATATTTAGCGGCCCAAAAGCAGGCAGAAGCAGCAGAGAAGCGTCCTGAAGGTGTACTTAATCAGCAAGTCGGTGAGCTCTTGAGGTCTTCACGCCCGGATATATCGGCTTCCGAAACAGCCAGAATACTAAACGAAGACTATTTTGGAGAATATAAACCAATCAGTCCCTGCGTAGTCGGAAAAACAGAAAATTGGAAAAAGCATCGTGAGAAGGAAAAAGAGTCGTGTGAAAAAATGATTTCCTGAAACATTCCTCAATTATTTTCAACTCCTGTATCAACATCTGACTGCTTCCTAAGACAAGAATGTTACCCCTTCCGGCCATCGCCGCGGCCAAGCCGGCAATTCCATATCACGTCCGATTTGCGAGTGTGAACTTTGAGACTTAAACCTACAATAATCAATAAGGCGTCGGCGTTTTGATGGCTTCTGATACGTTTTATATTGAAAGCTGATGGCAGTATTGCCCGGGAAATCGGCGTTCCCCGTTCCCGCGAAACTATTGCTTTCCCACTCCCTGAAAAGTGCGGTATATTTAACAATGCCGGACAGGCAGGTCATAATACCTGCGTGGCAGCTAAAACATTTGCCAAAGTGATGAGAAAGGAACGGCCATAAAAAAGAACATATCCATATTGCTTGTATTAGTGTTTGGTTCGATATTGCTGACGACGTGCACGAAGCGAAGCGAACAGGACATCAAGCAAAATGCACCTTGCCTCGTGGAATTAGTGAAACGGGGTGAGTCAAAGGTCTTTACCGTGCCGGTTGACCGCTGGGAGGTCGAGACGAAGGGGCTTCCCATTGGGGTATTTGACTCCGGTATTGGCGGGCTGACAGTGCTGGCAGCTATATTGGAACTCGATGCCTTTAACAACGTTACTGGCGAGGCTGGGCCGGACGGCCGAGCCGACTTCGAGCACGAGCGGTTCGTGTACTTGGGCGATCAGGCAAACATGCCCTACGGTAATTACCCATCCGAGGAGAAGGTTGATTTCCTGCGCGAGCTAATCATCAAGGATGTCGTGTTTCTGCTCGGTGAGAGTTACTGGCTTTGTGCTACTGCGGAACAGCCGCAGTATGATAAGCCGCCGGTCAAAGCTATCGTCATTGCCTGCAACACGGCTACTGCCTACGGTCTGGAAGACATACGTGGTGCACTGAATCAGTGGGGCCTGCCGGTCCAGGTGGTTGGTGTTGTCGAAGCCGGTGCGGACGGTGCTATTGGGGCCATAACGGATGAGGACAAAGGGGGGGCTGTCGCTGTCTTAGCCACGGTTGGCACTTGCAAAAGCCGTGGCTACGTGCACGCGATTGCCAAATCCGCCGATGAAGCCGGCGTCAAGCCGCCAGTAGTTGTTCAGCAAGGATGCCTGGGGCTTGCCGGTGTCATCGAAGGTGACCCATCATATATTACATCGCCCGAAGCGGCTGCAAGCGAGGACTACCGGGGGCCGGCAGTGGGTAACAAGGCGGCGAGCATTGACCCTGCGCTGTTTGCCCAATATGGCTTCGAGACCAAAGGATTTTTAGGAGACCTCGACTCTCCTGTTACCTGGCGTCTTAATTCTGTAGAGAATTACGTCCGCTATCATACGACGTCCCTTGTGGAACGGTACCGCCGGAGCGGCAGCTCGGAGCCAATCAGCACCGTAATATTAGGCTGCACACACTTTCCTTACCAGATGGACCGCATCGCGACATCGTTTGGACGGCTGCGTAATTTCCGCAAACCGGATGGCGACGAGCCCTACAAGAATCTGATTTCCGCACAGCTTTGCTTCATCGACCCTGCCGAACTTACTGCCACCCAGCTTTATGAAAGCCTCGCCGCTGCAGGACTGCTCATCAACAAGACCGGTGAATCTATCCTGACCACGGATGAGTTCTACATTTCGGTGCCTAACACATCCCCGGCCGGTGTAAAGCTGACGGTTAGCGGTGGATTCACCTACGAATATAAGTACGGCCGTGTTCCCGGCCACTTTGCAGCCGAGTACGTCAAACGTGTGCCTATGAGCAGCACCAATCTCTCAGAGGCAGTTCGCGTGAGCATCAACACGAGGATGCCCGCAGTATGGGAACGGCTGGTTACGTTCAGCCACAAAAGTCCGCGAACTATGGGCCTGCCGGTGTCAGCACGTATTATGCCTACCAACTGATGCATTGAACCTGGTCGCCTCCCGCCGAATTGTAAGAGGAGAAACAAAACATATTAACAAACCTGTTGGCGATAGCCTAAAAGCGCAGTAAATTGCTATAATTGGCAACAATAATTTGATATATTAGACACAAACGAGGCGAAAACCTGCTGGCTGAGCATAGTTGATATGGAAATAATAGTCTGAAGGAGTGAGCATCGTGTTTATTCGACGTTTGGTATCTGTTCTTATATCCTGTTGTATGCTGTCCGGTTGTTCGGCGGTTCCTGTCGCCGAGGAGATGGAGATACGCAAAATTCCGGTAGCAAAAGGTTTGGCCTCACATCCGGTGAACGGCGGTCGATGTTTGATTTCGGACGGCAAATACCAGTATATCGCTTTCTATGACGGCGACCACCAGATGACCGTGGGAAAGCGGAAACTGGGTGAAACAGAATGGGAGTTCGCTAAACTGCCGGAACGGGTTGGATGGGACACACATAACCGGGTTATACTGTTTCAGGACAGAAAAGGCCATCTTCACATTACAGGCAATATGCACTGCGCAGGTTTGCGGTATTATCGAACAAGAGCCGGCGCGAACATACACACATTCGAAGCCATTCACAAGTGGAGCGGTGATTATGAAAACAGAGTTACATATCCAAGCGTGTTGAAACTGGGCGACGGCTCAATCTACATCTTGTACCGGCACGGCGGCAGTGGAAACGGGATGCGAATTTTAGTCCATTACGACGAAGAGAGCCAGCAATGGACAAAGGCCGTACCGGCTCTGACGAATGGCCGTGACCGGAATCCAACCTGTAACGCCTATCCTTTTGGTGTCGTGGCAGAAGACTCGGCGGGCAAAATACCCAAGTCAGGCATTTTAGAGGACAAGAAAGGTGCGTGGCATATTGCGTGGTGCTGGCGGGAAACGCCGGATGTCATAACGAATTTTGATATTTGTTATGCCAAAAGCCTCGACCGTGGACGAACCTGGAAAGGCTGGGATGGACGTGATTCGGAACTGCCTATCACACCTGAAAACGCATACGTAGTCGAGGACATCGAGCAGAAAAGCGGGTTGATAAATGGTGGAACGCTGGTGGTCGATAACAAAGGACGACCGCATATTGGCTATACACGCTTTGATGAGAACGGCCATAATCAAATTTATATTGCTACGCCGGTCGGTGCGAAATGGAAAATCATTCAACTGACCGACTGGAAACACCGTTTTTATTTTCATGGCCGGGGAACGATTCCACAATATCCCCCTGTCCCCAGACTCTCGGTCACAACGGGACAAAAAATCTTAGTTACGTACGGCAATATCTATGCCAAGCCCAAAAAGGGACAGTTGATTCTCACAAGAGAACAGTTGCTTAGTATGAGGCCCGGCCAATATCCTATTCAGAAAGCTCAAGCTACTCATTCGGCTATACCACATATCCGAGCTGTCAATCAGGGGCTGTTGCCGCGAGGCTCTATACATTATATGCAGCAGGAAACAGACCCACCCAACCGTGACCGCAAGCCGGAAAATCCGCGAGAACCTACGATGATTTATGTTGTTGAGGTAATGAACAAGGAGTGACGGTTTTTCTGAGGCGGCTTTGAGTAAACTTCAGGATGGCAGGGCAAATGTCATAATGTTGCAGCCGGAAACCTTGAGTTATCAGGACAGATTTGGTAGTATGTTAGTAAAGAGGCTCGGGAGCGTAGACGAAGAAGGTTATACAAGGTTATATGGGAAATCGCAGATAAAATAAATGGAGGATTGTATGAAATCTCGCATAATATTTTTCATCGGAGCTTTAATTGTCCTGATATTCGCAATAGCTTCGCAGGCCGAGCCCAAAACCTTTGCCTACCATAACCGTAACGAATACGCTACGCCCGATTTCAAGTTCAAGAACGTTCCCTCCCCGTCCAAAAGCGACGCGGCCACAAAAGTTAGGTTTACCATCGTGGACGGCAGGAGGGACCGCAACGGCGGCACCATCGATAAACTGTGCGACGGCAAAATTCCCACCGAGGAAGACCAGCCATCTGAGAATTTTTTCTTTAACGCCGGCACCGAAGGGGGCCGGCTTCTTGTTGACCTGCGGGGCACAATCGATATCAAGCAGATTAACACGTATTCGTGGCATCCAAACACGCGCGGGCCACAGGTTTATAATCTCTATGCCAGCGGTGGAAAAGCCGACGATTTTAATCCTCAGCCAAAGAAGGGAACCGACCCGAGGGCGTGTGGGTGGAAATTGGTAGCGAGGATTGATACACGACCGAAAGAGAGACCAGGCGGCGGGCAGTACGGAGTCAGCATCCGCGATTCCAACGGCATAATCGGCAAGTATCACTATCTGCTGTTTGACATTTCCCGTACGGAAAGGACCGATCCGTTCGGCAATACGTTCTACAGCGAAATCGACGTAGTCAAGCCTAACGCGCCGGTGGTTGTAGCATCGCAGGCCACGAAGCAGTATGGAAAAACCTTCGAGGCTGAGAAAGGAAAGTATCGGATTACCATTTATACGTCCGAAACACCCGACCTGACAGAATGGGCGCACAAGGAGCTGGCGCCGGTACTACAGCAATGGTATCCGAAAATCGTCAAGATGCTTCCCAGCGAGGGATATCAGGCCCCCAGGAGGGTCAGCATAACATTCAGTCCGAACATGCGAGGTGTGGCGGCGGCAAGCGGGACACGCATCCGATGTGGAGCGGGCTGGTTCAGGCGGCAACTGCAGGGCGAAGCGAAGGGCGCGGTCGTGCACGAGCTGGTGCATGTCGTCCAACAGTACGGCCTGGCGCGACGCACCAATCCCAACACCACCAGAACACCGGGATGGCTGGTGGAGGGGATCGCCGACTACGTCCGTTGGTTCCTGTACGAGCCCCAGACGCGCGGTGCCGAAGTGACCAGGAGAAACATAGCGCGGGCCCGGTATGACAGCAGCTATCGCATCACCGGCAATTTCCTGAACTGGGTCACCGAGACGTACGACAAGGACATTGTGCGTAAGTTGAACGCTGCTGCTCGCCAGGGCAAGTATAACGAAGAGTTGTGGAAGGAGACTACTGGCCACACCGTGCAAGAGCTCGGCGCCGAGTGGAAACAAAGTCTGGAGAAGAAAATTGCCTCCCAACCGTGACCGCAAGCCGGAAAATGCTCGAGAACCTACGATGATTTATGCAACCTACTTTGAAGCGGCGCCTATGCAATAGAGGTGTTTGATTCCTCGCAGGAACATCTTTCCGTTGCTGATTGCGGGTGAGGCGTCTGTCGCCTCGCCTAACTGATTTCGAGCCACCATTTTGAATTCCGGCCCCGGCCTGACGACGGTGCACACGGCTTTGTCCGAGAGAAAATAGACCAAACCATTAGCAGTTACTAATGAGGCGCTGTGCCGTCCCTCGAGTCGCTGCCTCCAAATCCTGCGGCCTGTTTTTCCGTTCAAGCAGGTCGCCACACCGCTGTCAGAGACAACGAGAAAATACGGCCCGAAGGCTACGGGACTCGGCACATAGGAGCAGTCACGGTCTGTCTGCCAGAGAACGTGGGTATTTGTGACGTTGCCGCGACCATCGGGACGAATTAACTGCATAAAACGTTTGGGGAAGCCACAGGTCATAAACAGCAGTTCTCCGTTGTACACAAGCGAGGCAACGTACTGCTCCGTAGGGCCATCTATAATCCAGTGCTGTCGGCCGGTATCAGGGTCATAACTGGCGACACACTTGCTTCCGGAAAGCACCATCTGGTTTCGGCCGTCAATATAGTGGATAATCGGCGTGCAGTAGCTGCGTGTGACGTTTGGACGTGGAGTTTTCCAGATGGTTTGTCCGGTGTCACAATCCAGGGCGACAATGTAGGCCGGGCCGTCGTGGTCGCCGTTGACGATGACCTTGTTCTTCCAGAGGATGGGACTCGAACTGTAGCCGTGCATACTGGCGAACACGCCGGGGCGGACTTCCCACACCTTCCCGCCCCCGAAGTCATAAGCGGCAATGAACATTTTATCGCGGTCGAGAAAGCTGACATAGACCTTCTTTCCGTCGGTTACAGGTGTCGAGGAGGCATAGCTGTTGAGCTTATGGAGCCTTTCCGTCGGAGCCTCAAGTACGATACGCTGCCAGAGTATTTTTCCGTTTTCGCGTTCGAGGCACAACAACAGGCGCTGCTTTTTGTCTTCGAGCGCCGTGACGAGGAATATGTGTTGCTCCCAGACGATGGGCGAGGCGTGTCCTTTGCCGGGAATGGCAGTTTTCCATACGACGTTCTTAGTTCCGCTCCAGGTTACCGGCACGTTTTTCTCCCGGCTGGTGCCGTCGCCGCGTGGTCCTCTCCATCCGGGCCAGTTTTCGGCCGGCGCTACGCCCGACAAGCCGGTGACGAGCGCCATCGCCAAGGATAAGCAGGTAATCATATTTGGCGTAGATGACTTTAGGAACTTAACCATCGATAGAGACCTCTATCAATCTTGCATACCCCGTTTAATTTTCGTTTATTCGTGCCGGCTTGATTCTTAATGCTTACAATACCCGAATCATCCATAAAGTGTCGGCTTCGGCGAAAAAAGGCTGAGGAAAAAGGATTTGCTGATGCCATTGAGGGCAGTTTATCCGCAAACCCAAAAAACCTCAGCCCAGTTTACAGAAATATTAGTACATAGGCTCTGAAAGTCAAGACCATTTTTGCGAGCTGGCCTGTGAGTACCATCTATTCGATGATGACCGCCGTACCCTTGGCAGAAGCCATCAGGAGGGACTTGTTTTTTGCGCCGACGTTGTCATAGTCCAAGGCGAAACCAACGATTGCGTTTGCGCCCAGTTTTCCGGCTTCTTCTTTTGCTTCAGCAATAACGTCATCCTGCATAGACTTCATAACTTCCTGATATGAGGCCGACCGGCCGCCAAATACGTCGCGGAAGGAGGTAAAAAAGTCACGGATAATATTTACGGCCCGAACATTCCGAACGATAACAACACCTTTATATTCCTTGATTTTGATGCCGTCCAGAATCGGCGTAGTAAAGATTTGTACATCATCCATTTGAGGTCCTTGTCCTTTCATTTTTCACAGGTTTTTCCCGTTTAAGGCTGTTCAGCCACGTACCGAAGAAGGTCGTCGGTGACACAGCATTTATCAGTCTTACTATCTGTCGGGCCATAATGCGGCGGCTATTTGCGTTGCAAGCGAATATTTCGGATGCAGGCACCGGTTCCCGAGACAAAACGCATGTCCGCGTTATTATTCTGACTCGAAGCAAAGCGGCAATTCGTCAGAACAAACGAGGCATTCTTCCACGTCCGGGTATTTGTAAGCTGCAAAGGTTCGACCGGATGATATTCTCGCTTCAGAGCAGGTGGGTAGTCGGAATCATAGTGAAAATATATCTTCCAGTCACCCTTGTCAAAATACTCGAACGAAAGCAGATAATCGGCTGGGGGACTCAGCGGACCACCCGGCACATTTAGGTAGAGGCAGGGCGTCTTTTGCTCCAGCACCCAGCAGAAGCGGCCGCTGACCTTCTGTACCTGCCACCGTCCGTCCCCGCCTCGCACCACTCGCAGTGTCTTCGAAGGCACCCAAAGTGCATTCAATGACGACGCAATATCGCCGATTGTCTCGTTGTGCCTGGAAAGATGTGGTGCAAATCTATCGCTTCTTAGAATCTCGACAAATGCCTCGGCGGCCGCTTCGTCCAGCCGGCGGTTTATGAGCTCTTTAACACAGCCGAACTTGCGAGGCAAAACGGCAGTCTTATCGCAATCTTTGAGCCAATTCTCAACCGATGCTATAAACGCGTCCGTCCCCTTGAACATCGAAGCAACGTCGCGCATTGCCGTTTGGTGTTCGGCGAAGC
>DUZJ01000061.1 GCA_013349615.1 Planctomycetota bacterium
CACTGGATTCGTTGAACGCTGTTACTTCAGCTTCGTTGTCAAGTACGGCAAAGTCATCCGCAATTTTGCCGAGTTTGAAAAGGCGCATAGCCTGAAAATCTTCGATTGCAGCAGCGATTTCAAAATCGAGCTGGCAAACGAACTGGCAGACATCGCCGCTCGTTTCGGAATCCGGATGTTTTCCTGCTGCGGCGATTACTTGGTTGGCGACAAAATCAAAAAAGCCCATTGCATCGATGGCAGTATTATTGAAGAGCTGTTTTCCCCGGATGGCTTCTATTATAAAACAAAACCAACGAGGAACGAGTGCGGCTGCACAGAGAGCACCGACATCGGCACCTATGATACCTGCCCCCACGACTGCGCATACTGCTATGCAAATACGAACAAGCAAAAGGCCGGCAATGCCTTTCAAAACCACGACAAAAACTCCGCCTTCTTAGGCTGCACAAAAGCCCAATCAGACAAATGGCTCACAGAAATCAAAAACACAAAAAGATTGTCAGCAATTGAAAATATTTGGTCCGAGAAATAATAAATCATTCTAAACACGTCAAAATCCGTCCTATAATTCCTTCACTAAGGCACCTATGATGTTTAGAAACTGATGGGATAGGCCTTCGCAGAGTTTAGTTTTATCTTAGACAAAGTACCGGTTTACTTACGCCGATATTTTCAATGTAATTCTGTCTAAAAAGGGGGCGACGTAGTCATCAGGCTAAGACGTTAGGACAATCATTAAGCCCGGTCGGCACTATTACGAAAGTCTCTTTGTTTGCATGTGGACCTTGCCGTTGGCAAAGAACTAAAGATAAAGGATATACAAAATGAAAATAGGCCATAAATCGATTTTGGGATTCGTAGGAATTGCTTCGCTCGTGGGAGTTGTTGGGGCCTGTTGCATTCTCCACAATAAAAGGGCACAAAATATTGCTGAAGAACAGGTGTATAAATCTATTTCACATCTTGATGATGTATGGAAACTGATGGAAGCACAGGAGCATCAAGAAATAGCAGCATGCAATTATCTTTTTTTAGATACGGGCTTAGAAGGAAGAAGGGCCGATTATTTCTACGAAAAGACACGTGCAGAAGAGACTTGTCAAAGATATAGCACAATGGCCTGTGAATACGCAGAACCCTTGATAGAAAAATATTATGACAACATAAAAATATACAATACTAAAATAGAGGAAGCTTTTGAACTTCACAGGCAAGGGGCTCATTTAGAGCTTATAAAAGAAAAAGTAAGAGAAGCTAATAAGTACATAGAAACTGCGCACGAAGATGCGTTAGAGCCAATCATCGAACATGTACATAAGGTGCACATAGAACCGGCAAAGGAAAATATTGCAAAAGGAATCAGGAGAACTACCAACGTTACCATTACAGTAAGTGTTATCGCTGTAATTTTAGCCGTAGGCTTAGGATTATTCATCTCATATTCCATTTCAGGCCCGCTAAAAAAGTTGGGATCTGCCACGGCTGAAATAGGAAAAGGTAAGTTAGATACCAAAATAGAGTTCACCTCTAATGATGAAATCAGCAAATTGGCTCAATCTTTCAATGAAATGGCTTACGACTTAAAGGAATATCATGCCAACCTTGAGACAAAGGTCAAGGAGCGAACATCAGAATTAAGAAGCGAAGTTAGGCAGCGAACATCGGCAAAGAAGGTATTAGAGCAGCGTATTAAGGAAATTAACTGTCTATACGAGCTTTCCAGGCTTATTGAGCGACCGCAAATTTCATTTGACCAAATACTTCAGGAGACCGCGGAACTGATTCGCAGCACGTATCGGCATCCTGACATCACCTGCGTTAGAATCACTTTCAGCGGGATAGATTATAAAACGGACAATTTCGCAATAACCGAATCGAGTCAGTCCGCCCATATCAATGTACAGGGAGAAAAAGTCGGGACTATCAAGGTTTACTACCTTGGAGAAAAACAAAGAGACGATGAAGCCCCGTTCCTTAAAGAAGAGCGAGATTTGTTGGATGCGGTTGCTGAGCGTCTCGGCATGATTGCAGAACGAGCTAAGACGGGAAAGAAGCTGGAATTATTTCGAAATCTAATAGACCGGTCAAACGACTGTATCTTTGTCATAGACCCTAAATGGGGCCGCTTTCTCGATGCCAACGACAAGGCATGTACAACTCTTGGATATAAGCAGGAAGAATTACTGGATATGACAATTAAGGACGTCGAAGAATCAATACCGGATGATGCTTCGTGGGAAAAACACCTCAAAGAACTCAAACTCAAGGGCGATATAGTTATAGAAGGCCGCCAAAGACGCAAGGATGCAGCGACATTTTTCGCCGAAACCAGTTTCAAGCTCGTAAGCCGGGACAAAGAAGACCACATAATTGCAATCGCTCGCGATATCACTGAGCGTAAGCAGGCCGAGGAGGCCACGGCGCTCGCTTACAAAAAACTCGAAGAGGCCAACAGGGAACTAAAAGAAATGCAGTCCCAGATGGTACAAAGTGAAAAACTGGCTTCTATCGGCCAGCTCGCCGCCGGTGTCGCACACGAGATGAACACTCCTGTAGGCTTTGTCGCCAGTAATTTCCAGACGCTGGAGAATTACATAAAGAAAATCCAGTGCCTGCTCGAAATGCATGGTAAGCTCGTCGGGGAAATTAAAACTGCGCAAAAGACGGAACTGCTGAACAAAGCAGACGCCATAAACAAATCCCGGGATGATATGAAAATGGACTTTATCCTCGAAGACATCCAGGGGCTGTTCGACGATTCGAGAGAAGGCCTGAGCAGGGTCACCAATATCATCCAGAATCTCAGGGACTTCTCGCGAATAGACCAGCCGGGAAGCCTCGACAAATACAATCTCAATGACGGCATTGAGGCCACACTCGTCGTGGCGAAGAATGAAATTAAATACGATGCCGAACTCAAGACGGACCTTTCCGAACTGCCCCATATCTTGTGCAACGCGGGTCAGATAAACCAGGTGTTCCTTAATATACTCGTAAACGCGGCCCAGGCAATCAAATCTCAGGAAAGGGAGAACCAGGGAACTATAACAATCAGGACATACGCGACCGATGAACACGTAATCTGCGAAATCTCCGACGACGGTCCCGGAATAGCCCCTGATATGTTGTCGAAGGTTTTCGACCCCTTTTTTACCACCAAGCCTGCAGGCAAGGGCACAGGCCTGGGACTGAGTGTGTCGTACGATATCATCGTGAATAAGCACAACGGCGAAATCCTCGCCGATAGTACCGTCGGTGAGGGGACAAAATTCATAATAAAGCTGCCGTCTAAAAGAAAAAATCCAGATTATGAAGAGGCGAAAGAGAACAGTGGAAAAAAGAACAGTATTATTTGTGGACGATGAGGAAAAATTCCTCAACTCTATCAAGAGAGCTCTTTTTGGTGAACCATACGAAACCCTTTTTGCCAATAGTGGGAAAGAGGCCATTGAAATCCTCAGGCAAAACCAAGTGCATGTAATCGTAACCGACATGCGCATGCCTGAGATGAGCGGACTTGAGCTTCTTAAAATCGTCAAAGAGGAGTATTCCCACATCATCAGGATGGTTCTCTCGGGATATATGCATGTAAGCACCCTGCTCAGCGTGGTTAACGAAGAAGATGTTTTCAGGTTCATTACCAAGTCATCTGAATTCACGGAAGAGCTTAAACCGGCTATCCAGAAGGCGATAGATTATTACAACCACTACAATAAACGCGACAAGCTCGTAAAAGAATCGCAATAGTATGACCTTAACTTTGGCGAGAGAAAGTATAAAAAAGGAGATAACGAACGATGGAGAAAAGAACGGTACTATTTGTAGATGACGAGGAAAAATGCCTTAGCTCTATCAAAAGAGCTTGTGCTGATGAACCATACGAGACCCTTTTCGCCAATAGTGCGAAAGATGCCATTGAAATCCTCAGGCAAAATGAAGTGCATGTACTCGTAACCGACATGCGGATGCTTGAGATGTCCGGAGAGCAGCTTCTTAAAATCGTCAAAGAACAGTACCCGCACATCGTCAGGATAGCTATCTCGGGGTATATAAGCACCCTGTTCAGCGCTGTTAGCGAACAACAAGTCTTCAGGTACATTACCAAGTCATCTGAATTCATAGAAGAGCTAAGATCGGCCGTCCTCGAAGCGCTGGATTATTACAACCACCATAGTAAACGAGATAGGCTCATAAAGGAATCGCAATAGTATGACCCTAACTTCGGCGAGAAATTATAAAAAGGGAGATAACGAATGATGGGAAAAAGAACTGTTTTATTTGTGGACGATGAGCAAAAAATCCTGAGGTCTCTCAAAAGGGGTCTTCTGGATGAACCATACAAAACCCTTTTCGCAAACAGCGGAAAAGAAACGCTTGAAATCCTCCAGAAGAATGAAGTGCATGTGATTGTAACCGATATGCGCATGCCCGAGATGACCGGACTCGAGCTTCTTAGAACCGTCAAAAAGGAGTATCCCCACATCGTCAGGATGGTACTTTCGGGATATACCCAGATAACCACCCTGCTGACGGCGATTAACCAGGGAGAGATTTATAAGTTCATCACCAAGCCCTGGAAACTCGAGGAAGAATTCAAACCGGCTGTCCGGCAGGCGGTAGAATATTACAACATCCATAATGAACGCGACAGGCTGTTAGCAGAATTGGAGGAGTACAAACTTAAGAGTGGAGAGAAAGTGTAAAAAAGGAGCAAATAGCCCCTCCGGATGGCAAAGCAGGTGGAGATAGGGAAACCCACCTATCCGGTTGTCCATAACTCGAATGTTGTGCTTCAACGTACATTAGAACCAGTGGCTAATTTTAGTACCAATTGTTCTATAGCCACCTGAGGTTTTGTTCTGCCGGTCTTTATTGCATAATCGGTCGCGGCTAACTGCTCTAAACTATCGCCGATTTGTTTCAACGTCATTTTGCGCAGTTGTGCAAAAAAGCCGTCCCTGTTACCCCATATTCGGAGTTTTTTTGCAATCTCGTAAGTATTAAGCCCCTCATCGAGCAAAACTTTCGCTTTAAACATCCTGCGAAAGTGATATGCGAAGGCACCGACAACGGTGAACTCCGTCGATTTGTCCGATGCGAACATACTCCTCAGCTTCTCCACCGCCCCGCCGGCATCGCCGGCCAAACAAGCATCAATCACGGCAAAGGCATTGTACAGCCGATTATGACCCGTCAGCTTCTCAACATGCTTTGCCGTAATCGTTTTTTCGGAATCCGCAAACAGCGCCAATTTGTCGATTTCGCTGTACAGCCGCACCAGTTCCTCGCCGGCTAATTCTATCAGGAGCTCAGCAGCCTCCTTGCTCAATCTTTTCGAGTGCGCATCTTTTGTATATTGGATAAGCCGCTGCGGCAGTTGCCAGCGTTTCGGCTGTTCGACGCTGATTAGTTTGCCGACGTTCGGCAGCTTCTTCGCCAGCTTCGTGCGGGCATCCCAACTGTTTACACTTAATACAAGCACACCCGTAGGACAGGGATTATCGAAATATTTTTCCAGTAATTCGCGATTACTCGAAACGAAATCGTCTGCGTCTTTTACAGCAACAACCCGCTTTTCCGTCAGGAACGGTGCCGTCCGCAGCTCATCCAGAATATCAGCAGCCGTAACTTCTTTGGGGTCGGCGTTAAAAAGCCCCGTTGCCCTTTGTGACGGCTCTACAAGCTCATCGAGCAGCTCCCTACACCTGGCGTTCACAAGGGAATATTCCTTGCCGGCTATTACATAAATGGGTTTGAAGCTTTTCATAACGCATAGCGGCGAGCAAGGTATAACGAACAGAGTTCTACTTTTACCTCCGCCTTTTTGCCTTTTTACTTTTTGGGCGTTTCGATTTGGATTCCGCTTTGGCCTTAGGTTTGGCCTCTTGTTTCGGCTTCGGTTCCTGGTTACTCTTGGATTCTTCTTTGTGATTATTTGCGCTTTCGTACGCTATCTTCGCGGCAGCAACGAGCTTGTCGTCACCCTTGAGCTTGATTAACCGCACACCCTGCGTGTTTCTGCCAATCGAGCGGATTTCATCGAGGCCGGTGCGAATAATCATCCCATTGGCCGTTATCAACATCAGCTCGTCTTTGTACTGCACGGCTTTGAGACCCACCACCTTGCCGTTGCGGGCCGTTGTTTTTATGTTTATAAGCCCTACTCCGCCTCGGTTCTGCGTTCGGTAATTCTCAAGGCTCGTTCGTTTGCCGTAGCCGTTTTCACAAACCGTAAGAAGCGAGGCTTTCTCCTCCGCAACCACCATATCGACCACCGAGTCGCCGCCGCGCAGCTTTATCCCTTTGACGCCGCGTGAGACCCTGCCCATTGACCGGACCTGCCCTTCGTCGAAGCGTATCGTCATACCGTCCCGCGTACCCAGTACAATCTGGTCGCTGCCCGTTGTCAATGCTACGCCAATCACATCATCGTTAGGGTCCAGCTTGATGGCAATGACGCCGACCGACCTCGGATTGCTGTAGGCCGACAGTTTAGTCTTTTTTATAAGGCCGTTTTTCGTGGCCATAACAAGCTGGCGAGGCCCTGCCTCCGCGCTCTCGCCATCAAACGTCCGCACGTTGATTATGGATGCTACTTTTTGGTCGCCCAACTTCAGCAGGTTCACGATGTTTCTGCCTTTGCTCTGCCGTGACATACTCGGGACATCGTAGACCTTCAGCCAGTAGCATTTGCCGCGATTGGTAAATATAAGAAGATAATCGTGCGTGGAAGCAGTAAAGAGGTGCTCCAGGAAATCGCCCCTTTTGGTATCTGAGCCGATTATCCCTTTGCCCCCTCTGCCCTGCTTGCGATATGTATCGAGCGGCATTCGTTTTACGTACCCACTGTGGCTTACCGTAACAATCACTTCCTCTTCGGCAATAAGGTCCTCGATATCTATCTGCTCGACTCTTGCGGTAATTTTCGTCCGCCTTTTGTCGCCATACTTTTCCTTCATCTCGTAGATGTCTTCGCGAATGATGTCCAGAAGCAGCTCCTCCTTTGCCAGCACTGCCTCGTAGCCCTCTATCTGCTCGCTAAGGTCGGCGTATTCCTTTGCCAGCTTTTTCATCTCCAGGCCCGTCAATCTTTGAAGCTGCATTGACAAAATCGCGTCGGCTTGCGGCCCTGTGAGGAAGTGCTTCGATTTACTTTTCTCCTTAACAAAAGCTTTCGGAAGGATTTCTCGAAGCGTCGCCGACTCGGTCAATCGAAGCGGCTTTTTCATAAGGTTCAGCTTCGCAGCCGGCGCATCGGGCGACTTCTTTATCAGGTCGATGATTTCGTCGATGTCACTGACCGCTAAGATAAGACCTTCTAAAATATGCGCCCTGTTTCTGCATCTCCTTAACAGGTATCTGCTTCGCCGCCGAACAACCGTCTTGCGGTGCTCGATAAAGCAATCGAGCGTCTGCCTGATATTGAGCGTTTCGGGCCTGTTATTAACCAGGGCGATATTGGCAATGGCGAAAGTCGTCTGCAAAGGCGTGTAACGGTAAAGCTTGTTCAATACGATTTCGCTGTCGGCGTCTCTTTTCAGGTCCACGACAACCCGCAGGCCATGGCGGTCCGACTCGTCCCGAACGTCCGCAATTTCCGCTATCTGGCCGTTGTGGACGCAATTGGCAATCTTTGAGACAATCGTAGTCTTGACGACCATATAAGGTATTTCGGTTATTATTATGCTTTCCTTGCCCCTCTTGGTTGTTTCGATTTCTACTTGTCCCCGGACTGTCAAATGCCCCCTGCCGCTCGTATAAGCATCCACAATACCCATCCTGCCACAAATGATTCCGCCCGTAGGAAAGTCCGGACCCGGAAGACGCTTGATAATGTCCTTGAATCCGCAGCTTGGGTCTTCGATAACCAGCAGCAGCGCGTCACAAACTTCGCCGATATTGTGTGGCGGAACATTCGTCGCCATACCAACGGCGATGCCGGTACAGCCGTTGACTAATAGATTCGGGAATTTCGCCGGCAGGACCGTCGGCTCATTACGGGTCTCGTCATAGTTCGGCACAAAATCTACTGTATCGTGGTTAATATCTTCGAGTATCTCCATAGCTGGTGCGGCCATCCTCGCTTCGGTATATCGCATAGCAGCCGGCGGGTCCGCATCGATACTGCCGAAGTTGCCCTGCGGGTCAATCAGCGGATACCGCATATTCCAATCCTGGCCCAATCGCACCAACGTATCGTAAATCGCCTGGTCCCCGTGCGGATGGTAGTTGCCGCCCGTATCGCCGACGATTTTCGCACATTTGCGGTGCCGGCTTCGAGGACCAAGATTCAAATCGTTCATCGCTGCTAATATTCGTCGTTGCGATGGCTTCAACCCGTCCCGAGCGTCCGGAAGAGCACGCGAAACGATTACGCTCATCGCATAGTTCAGGTATGATTTCTTCAGCTCGTCGAGTATCCGCATATCCTCGACACGCCCGCCGCTTTCCACAGCCGTATCAGCCTCGGCATCTTCCCCGGCTATCTTTCTTGCCTTTTTAGCCTTCTTCATAAACTTTTCTTCTGAATTCCACAGTTTTACACTTTCAGCTTCTCATTTTACGCTCCTCATACCTTACCCGAAATTGAAATGAAAAGCAAATATCTTAATGATTTCAGGATATAATTCTACACATCCTGGAGACTGCATTTATATCGCAGATTTTGTCCTTGCAAAATCGCCTGAGCTGCCTTACAATCCTCCATCATAAGGTCGTCTTGAGCGCAGCGAAGGACCTGGCCTGAGCAAAAGAGAGAGTCTTCGCTGGTTTTTGGCTGCCTCAGAATGATAGTTAGCCCGCCAATTTATTGGTGGGTCGTTTGGCCGTCGCCGGCACAATGTGAAAGGTCATTGCGAGCGAACTTGTCCTGAGCTAAGTCGAAGGAGCGAAGCAATCTCAAAAAATATTTAGCCCCGAGTTTCACTGGGGGTCGTTTAGCCGTCGCCGGCACGGCGACGCCAACGAGTATCGAGTATGTTTGAGTCGTTAACTGAAAAATTCAATTCGGTCTTCAGGTCGCTGGCCGGCCGGGGAAAAATCACCGAAGCAAACGTCTCAGACGCTATGCGGGACGTCCGCAAGGCACTTCTCGAAGCCGACGTCAACTACAATGTCGTAAAGAAGTTCTGCAAAGACGTGACCCAGGCCGCCATCGGCGCCGAGGTAATAAAGAGTCTTCATCCGAGCCAGGTCCTGGTCAAAATCGTCAACGATGAGTTGACAAAGTTGATGGGCCCGGTCGATACCCGCATCTATTTTGTCTCGCCCGGCCCCACCGTAATTATGTTGGCAGGCCTCCAGGGCGGCGGAAAAACCACAACCGCAGCAAAACTCGCCAAGTACCTCCTCGCTAACGGAAAAACACCCCTTTTAGTCGCTGACGACCTGCAAAGGCCCGCCGCAATAGAGCAGTTAATTATTTTAGGTCAGCAGTTAAATATCGATGTCTACAGCGAAGACAGCAAAAATTCCGTAAAGGTCGCAAAAAACGCCGTAAAGCACGCAAAGGAAAACAACTACGATGTCATCGTTCTCGATACCGCGGGCAGACTCCACGTAGATGAAGAGATGATGGCCGAGGTCGCCAATGTCGCAAAAGCCGTCACCCCACACCAGATTTACCTCATCTGCGATGCGATGACAGGCCAGGACGCTGTAAATTCCGCAAAAGAGTTCAACGAGCGGCTCGAGCTCGACGGCGTCATCCTTACAAAACTCGACGGCGACGCACGAGGCGGGGCCGCTCTCAGTGTAAAGGCCGTTACCGGAAAGCCAATCAAGTTCATCGGCGTCGGCGAAAAGCTCGACAAGCTCGAAGAATTTCACCCCGAACGTATGGCCGGCAGAATCCTTGGCATGGGAGATGTAGTAACACTCGTAGAAAAAGCCCAGGAGCATTTTGAGGTTGAAGAGGCGGAGAAACTGCAAAAGAAAATGGCCAAGGGCAGTTTTGGCTTTGATGATTTTCTAAAGCAGATGCAGGCCGTTAAAAAAATGGGCGGAATCAAGGATATGCTAAAAATGATGCCCGGAATGGGTGGACAGCTCGCTGATATGGATATCGATGACGGCGAAATTCGAAGAATGGAGGCAATTGTCTATTCGATGACGCAGACCGAACGCCGAGAGCCGGACATTATTGATGCCTCCAGGAGAAGACGGGTCGCCGCGGGCGCCGGTGTCCAGGTCCACGATGTCTCCGGCCTCGTAAAGACCTTTAAGCGAAGCCGCGATATGATGAAAGCGATGAGCGGAGGAAAGCTCGGAGGACTAAAAAGTCTATTCAGCGGCGGTTTGAATATGGATACGTTAAGCGCTGCTATGTCAGGCGGAAGAAAAATAAAGCAGCGCTCAAAGAGAAAAAGAACAATAAAACGAAGGGGAAAAATAAAACGAAGATAGTTCTATAATTGTCATTACCGCGCAAGCGGGAATCTATTATTTAGCCCCCAGATTCACTGGGGGCTTGTTTACACTCCCACAATTTATTGGGGATTATTTAGCAGGAAAAAATTATGAATAACAATCTAAACCGTCGAAATTTCTTGAAAGCCGTAGGCTTAGCAGCAGCCTCACTGACAATACCCGGATGTCGTAGCGGTGGGTGGCAGCCTCAAGCTTTGCTTGGGGATGGCTCAGCCCCCAACTTTATTATCATCTACTGTGACGACCTGGGCTATGGTGACATCGGCTGCTTCGGCTCAACGAAGCACCGCACGCCGAACCTCGACCGAATGGCCGCCGAGGGTATGCGTTTCACGAGCTTCTATGTAACCAGCGGCGTCTGCACGCCGTCCCGGTCGAGTTTGATGACCGGCTGCTATCCACGCCGAGTCAACATGCACCAAAACGACACCGGCCTCTGCGTTCTCTTCCCCGTCAACAAAAAGGGACTAAATCCGGATGAAATCACCATCGCAGACCTCCTGAAGAAACAGGGTTATGCCACCGCCTGTTTTGGCAAATGGCACCTCGGCGACCAGCGAAACTTTCTCCCCACGCGCCAGGGCTTCGATTATTACTACGGCATACCATACAGTAACGATATGGGCAAAGGACGAAACAACAATCGCCCGCCGCTGCCCCTGGTACAGAACGAAAAGGTCATCGAGGCGCCCGCCAAGCAGGACACCCTCACAAAACGCTACACAGAAGAGGCTATTAAGTTCATCACGGCCAACAAAGACAGGCCATTCCTCATTTATCTGCCGCACACGATGCCGCACAATCCGGTACACGCCAGCGAGAAGTTTCGCGGCAAAAGCGCTAATGGGATATACGGCGACGCGGTGGAAGAAATCGACTGGTCGACCGGCGAGATTCTCACCTCGCTCAAGAAGCTCGGCATCGACGACCGAACACTGGTCATATTCACCTCCGACAACGGCGCCTCCAATAGTTTCGGAGGCGGCAACGGCCCCCTCCGGGGACACAAGGGAAGCACCTGGGAAGGCGGAATGCGAGAACCTTGCGTCGTCCGCTGGCCCGGGAAAATCCCCGCCGGAAAAACCTGTGACAAAGTAGCGACAACGATGGACCTGATGCCCACCTTCGCTAAGCTCGCCGGCACAAAACCACCCGACGACCGCATCATCGACGGAAGGAACATCTGGCCGCTTATGGCAGGCAAAAAAGGGGCAAAGTCACCGCACCAGGCCTTCTATTATTATCAGATAGACCAGTTACAGGCAGTCCGCTCAGGCAAGTGGAAGCTGCACCTGCCCTTAAAGCAAAAAAAACAAAATTGGGGAAAACCTGTTCCCAACAGCCCGCTCCAGTTGTATAATCTCGACGACGATATCTCCGAAAAAAATAATGTAGCAGATAAGCATCCAGACGTAGTCAAGCGCCTCCTCGCTCTTGCCGAAAAGGCCCGTGACGACCTCGGCGACGTCAATCGCAAAGGCAAAAACCAGCGTCCGGCCGGCTGGGTCGAAAATCCAAGGCCCCTGCTGTTCGGCTCAATGTGAGACTGCGTTCAAAGCAAAAGAATGTTTGATGACGAAAAGTAATATAACAATGCCGATAAAAAGCAAAATCCCGATCGAGCAGTACTTGAAAAAATTAGCTCGCTTTGCCGGCAGTGATTACGGCAAAATGATAAGGAACCAGTTCAAGGATATTGAAGGCGCCAGTGAATTGGCAATGCTGGCCGCTCCCAGCCCCGCCGAATTGGAACAGATCGAAAAAGCAGTGGCCATCATGACTCCCGATGAAAAAAACAACGCCGATACGCTAACGGATGAGCAGGTGCATAAAATCGCAGCCGACGTCCGGATTGACCCGGCCATTTTAGCAATCTTCATTAATGGTTACGCTCTACACTACAAACGTGTTTCGCAATCCTGATTGTAACAGGATTACGGGAATTGATTATAAATGACTTACGAAAGGAAAAATTATGGCTGTAAAGTTAAGACTCATGCGTATGGGAAGGCGGCATCGTCCGTTCTTCAGAATAAATGCCATCGATTCTCGCGCCCCTCGCGACGGCAGAGTAATTGAAAAGCTCGGCCACTATGACCCCATTGAAAAAGACCCGGAAAAGCAGGTCGTACTGAACGCTGAGCGAGTCCGGTATTGGCTTGATAAGGGAGCAATACCTTCTGACACCGTCTCGCAAATCCTGCTCCGCCAGGGTATAAAACACAAGTATGCCGAAGAGCAGCCCGCTCGTCGCGCACGCGCTAAAGCCATCGCTCGCGCAAAAGGCAAACTCTTCACAAAAGCCGAAAGAATAGCCGCCGAAAAGGCAGCTAAGGGCATCACCGAGGAACAGGAGGCAAAAGCCAAAGCCGAAGCCGAAGCAAAAGCCAAAGCCGAAGCTGAGGCAAAAGCCAAGGTCGAAGCCGACGAAAAATCAAAGACAGAAGCCAAAGCAGCCAAAGAAAAAGAGCAGCAGGCCGAAGCACAAGCACCCGAAGAAAAAGCCAAGCCCGAACCGCAACCCGAGCCTGAACCCAAAGCAGAAGAAAAACCTGAGCCGGAACCTAAAGCAGAAGAAAAACCTGCGCCCGAAGCAAAGCCGGAGCCGGAGCCGGAAGCTGAGGCAAAGCCCAAGACCGAAGAAGTTAAAGCCCCCGAGGCAAAGCCCGAACCCAAAGCCGCGGCGGAACCCATAGAAAAAACCGAGCCTGAACTTAAACCAGAAGAAAAACCTGCGCCCGAAGAAAAGCCCGAACCTGAGGCCGAGGTAAAAGCCGAAGCTACGGAAGCTCCGCCCCAACCCGAGCTAACAACCGAGGTCGCTGACCAAAAGCCGGAAGACAAAGAGCAGGCAGCCGAAGAACCTAAGGCTAAAGCTCCACCGGAACCTGCTGCCGAACCTAAGAAAAAACCAAAGGCAAAGGCTAAAACCAAAAAGAAAAGAACCAAAAAGGCCAAAGAAAAAGCCGAAAACAAAGACCAAAAGCAAACGCCTTCGAATGATAAAGAAAATCAAGAGTAATGCGTGTCGATATCTTAACTCTTTTCCCCGAGATGTTCGAATCTCCGCTGGGCCACTCGATACTAAAAAGGGGCCAGGACAAGGGCCTTGTTGATATCGTTCTCACAAATATAAGGAATTTCGCCGCTGACAGTTACAACAAGGTTGATGACAAACCCTATGGCGGCGGGCCGGGTATGGTCATGATGCCGGGCCCCGTCTTTGAATGCTTCGAGCACGTCCAAAAGCTCTCCCCCGATAAAGGCCGGCCAATCCTGCTCACACCGCAGGGACAAAAATTCGACCACGCAAAAGCTCTCGAATTAAGCGCCGAGAAACGCCTCATCCTTATCGCCGGAAGGTATGAGGGCATCGACGAGCGAATTCGCATCGGCCTCGGCGCAGAGCAAATCTCCATCGGCGATTACGTCCTAAGTGGCGGCGAGCTCGCAGCTATGGTTATAATCGACGCCGTCGTCAGGTTATTAGCCGGCGCCCTTGGAGATGAGGACTCCTCCAAAGACGACTCTTTCAGCCAGGGCCTGTTGGAGTATCCGCAATACACCAGGCCGGAAGTCTTTCGCGATATGAAGGTCCCCGATATCCTTTTAAGCGGCGACCACGCCAAAATCGCCGAATGGCGGCGACAACAGACCATCGAAAGAACAAAAAAATGGCGACCTGACCTCATGAACGACAACAACAATAAAAATGAAAAGAGCGAAAGCTAAAATGGATAACCTCAATCGACGCCTCTTTTTGAAGAAGTGTCTGGCCGCCGGTGCGGGTGCATTCTGGCTGTCCGGTCACACTTCAGCGGCCCGTAAAAATGCCCCGCCGAATATTGTGCTCATCGTTTCAGATGACCAGGGATACGCAGATGTAAGCTGTTACGACCATCCGCAGGAGGTCAGCACACCCAACATCGACCGGCTCGCCCGCCACGGCGTGCGTCTGACAAACGCATACGCCAGCGCCTATGTCTGTGCGCCGACGAGGGCCGGACTGTTGACCGGACGTTATCAGCAGCGCTTCGGGTTCTATACAGGCGGTGATTCCAGGACCGGATTGCCCTTGAGTGAAGTTACACTCGCCGACCTGCTCAAAAAGCAGGGCTACGCCACCGCCGTTATCGGAAAATGGCACGTCGGCATCCAGCCGGACTACCGCCCCCTCAAACGCGGCTTTGACGAATTCTACGGATTCCTCGGACACGGTGCCCACGACTACTTCAATCTCCGGATAACCGACGACTATACCTCCATATATCGCAATGAAAAACCGATTAACGATACCGGCTACCTAACACGCAACCTCACGCGCCGTGCCGTCTCCTTCATTGAGCGCCACCGCAGCCGACCTTTCTTCCTGTACCTACCCTTTAGCGCCGTACACTGGCCGCTCCAGGCGCCGCCCGAGTACATAAAACGCTTCAATACCGGCAATAAGGACCGCGACATCTACCTCGCAATGCTCGAATGTATGGATGAGGGCATCGGTGAAGTGCTGGACACCCTCAAGCGGACCGGAGCCGACGACAATACTCTCATCATCTTTTTCTCCGACAACGGAGGCGCAAAAAGAAATTTAGCTGATAACGGAATCTTGCGCGATTACAAGCAAAGCGTTTATGAAGGCGGCATCCGGGTCCCGTTTATTGTACGCTGGCCGTCAAAGCTGCCGAAAGGGACCGTCTGCGATGAACCCGTCATAAGCCTGGACGTTATGCCCACCATCCTTTCGGCTGCCGGCGCATCTCTTCGGCCCGACCGTGTCTATGACGGAAAGAACATGTTACCGGTACTTCGCCGAGAAACGAAAAAAACTCTGCACAAGGCACTTTTCTTCTGCGACGGCGCCGACCAGTGGGCAGTTCGGGCAGGAAAATGGAAACTAATTTCTCGAAAAGGCTCGTTGGAACTATATAATCTTGTTCTCGATATCAGTGAAACCAAAAACCTGGCCTCTAAAGAGCCGGACCTGTTAAGGCAGCTTAAAGAGCTTTATGATAAGTGGCGCGCGCAGATGGGCGAGCCAATCTCAAGGCCGAAAAAACAAACTAAGAAAACCAAGAAGAACCGGAGCAAACAAAAATGAATCGACGACAATTTCTAAATCTCGCAGCCGGCGGAGCCGCCGCCGTGGTAACATCTCTCACCGGCTGTGAAAGCAAACCTTCAAAATACAAAATCGCAAAAGAAAATCTCCCGAACATCCTCTTCATTATGGCCGACGACCTCGGCTACGCAGACCTCGGCTGCTACGGACAAAAGCACATCAAAACGCCCAACATCGACCAGCTCGCCGCCGAAGGCACACGCTTCACGCAGTGCTACGCCGGCTCTACCGTCTGCGCGCCCTCCCGCAGCGTACTTATGACCGGACAGCACACAGGCCACACACGTGTCCGTGGCAACTCCGGCAAGGTAGGTGGCGTCGGCCCCCAGCGGCGTGTCCCCCTAAAAACCGAAGACGTCACCCTCGCTGAAATCCTGAAAAAAGAAGGCTACACAACCGCCATAACAGGAAAATGGGGACTCGGCGAGCCGGGCACCACCGGTATCCCAAATCGACAGGGATTCGATGAATGGTTCGGATATCTCAACCAGCGAAATGCTCACAGCTACTACCCGCCCTTCCTCTGGCGAAACAGGAAAAAACAAATCCTCGAAGGCAACGAAGACGGCCAAAAAAAGCAGTACTCACACGACCTCATCACCGAATTCGCCCTCGACTTCATCCGCAGACACGAGGATGAGCCATTTTTCCTCTACCTGCCCTACACCATCCCGCACGCAAAGTATGAAATCCCCGGCACCGAACCCTACACAGAAAAGCCCTGGCCGCAGGACGCAAAGGTCCACGCCGCAATGATTACACGAATGGACCGTGACATCGGCTCAATCATGGCGCTTCTCAAAAGCCTCGAAATCGACCAAAAGACCATCGTCTTCTTCTGCTCCGACAATGGCGCCGCAAACCGCTGGCAAGGTTTATTCGACAGCTCAGGCCCCTTGCGCGGACGCAAGCGTGACATGTACGAAGGCGGCATCCGCACGCCTATGATTGTCCGCTGGCCGGGATTAGTCCCCGCTTCAAAGACAAGCGACTCCGTCTGGTACTTTGCCGATGTCCTCCCGACACTCGCCCAGCTTCTACGCATCAAACCGCCTGCAAATATCGACGGAATCAGCATCGTGCCCACACTTTTCGGAATGGAACAAAACACAAGCAACCGCTTCCTCTACTGGGAATTCCCATCAGGCGGTTTCAAGCAGGCCGTCCGCTGGCGTAACTACAAGGCCGTACGCCTCGCCCCCGATAAACCGTTGGAGCTGTATGACCTCGAAAAAGACCTCGCCGAACAGAACAACATCGCCGACAGGAATCCCGACGTGGTAGCAAAAATCGAGGCCTATCTCAAGACCGCCCGCACAGACTCGCCAAATTGGCCCATAAAATAAACCAAAAAGAAGACCTGACGACTGGATTTTTTGACCGCTCACCTGTATAATAAGGATGGCGACAGCACCGGACTGGGCACGAACACGCCCGCGCACCTGCTGAAAAAAACAGCGAAAATTAAAGAGATACAATAAGGAGGTAAAATATGAACTGCCCAAAATGCGGAACACAAAATCCAGATGATGCTCAGGTTTGTACTTCCTGCAAAAGTCAGCTAACGCAGCCTCCCGGACCTACTGAAACCGTACAAGTCAAAACCAGCCGAATCGCTATCGCATCATTCGTTCTTGCCATTCTCAGCCCCTTTGCTTTTTTCCTCGCAGCGATCCTTGGCATCAAAACGCTTGCCATTACCTCTATCTTCACAGCGATGTTGGCCCTCATCCTCGGCATCATTAGTCTTGTACAAATTGGTTTAAGTGCCGGCAGGGTGACCGGCAAAGCCTTTGTTTCAATAGGAATCGCAATCCTCGCAGTTTTCTTCTCCCTGATGTTCCTGCAAACAGTTTTGCCCAGGACTAGGTCTGTTGCCTTTCGAATGGTCTGCGGCTCAAACCTCTCCGGCATCGGCAGGGCAATGCTCATCTACGCCAATGATTATGACAGCGCATTGCCGCGCGCAGGCGGACGGGACACCATCTGGCAGCCTAAGATAAACAACTGGAAGGCCGACAATCGAATCGACGCGTTCGGCCTAAAGCGCGATGGCACTGGCGGCTCCGCAACCATCTCGTCCAGCCTCTATCTCTTGATAAAGTATGCCGAAATCATGCCAAAGTCCTTTATCTGCGACAAGGAGACAAGAAGCACCGAGTTCAAGCCTGCTAAATATGGGGTACGTGATAAAGAGCCTGAAGCCTTTTGGGACTTCGGCCCCGAGCCCTCAAAGCACTGCAGCTACTCATATCATATCCCTTATTGCCCATATCCTTTGAGCACAGCATCCTCCGATCCCGGCATGGCTGTCGCCGCCGACAGAAACCCATGGTTAGATCCTTCTACTGATACAACCGGCTTCAAATGGGACGACCAAACAAAAACTGGTGGACGTGAGAATATAAAAGGATACCAGAAAGGAAACGCCGGCCCTCACCAAAGGGAAGGGCAAAACGTACTGTTCCTCGACAACCACGTCTCCTTTGAGAAACAGTCTTTCTGCGGCGTCAACGATGACAACATTTATACCTATTGGGACGGCACCGACATCCGCCAGGGCGCCCCGCCTGTTATTAGCAGCCAGCCCGCCGACAAACTCGACTCACTACTCGTAAACGACCCACCACTAAACAATTCCAAATGATTTGTTCCTTCCCCGCCCCTCCTCCGTTATTATATTGTTGTAAAATATCAAAAGAACCTCATAAGGAAAACGCAATGAAAAACCTTAAACCCGTTAGAAATTGTAAAAGTTACACAAATATGGAACATGCCGCGTTGGAAAGGAGCCGACAGTTGATATCACAACGAAAAGCAAGGATTTCTAACGGGGTGAACCGACGCCAGTTTCTAAATCTCGCAGCCGCTTCTGCTGCCGCAGCGCTGTTGCCTTCCGCCGGCTGTAAAAGTCAAACCCGGGTGGCAACCTCAAGCAAGTCCCGAAAAATCGGGACGAGCTTGGGGATGGCCCAACCGAACATCATCTTCATTATGGTCGACGACCTCGGCCCCGAATGGCTGAGCCGCTACGGCGGCCAGGAAATGAAAACACCCAACCTCGATAAGCTCGCCGAAGGTGGAATGCAGTTTTCCAACGCATATTCGATGGCTCAGTGCACACCAACACGCGCGACGCTTTTGACCGGCCAATATCCGTTCCGTCACGGCTGGGTAAATCACTGGGACGTACCACGATGGGGAGCAGGCTGTCACTTTGACTACAAACACAACATCACCTTCGCCCGCGTCCTCAAGACCACCGGCTACGCCACCGCCGCCGCCGGCAAATGGCAGATTAACGACTTCCGCGTCCAGCCCAACGCTATGCAAAAGCACGGCTTCGACGAGCACTGCATGTGGACCGGCTACGAAACCAACAACCCACCAAGCGCAAAACGATACTGGGACCCATACATCCACACAAAAGCCGGCAGCAGAACCTACAAGGGAAAATTCGGCGCCGACGTCTTCGTCGATTTTCTCATCGACTTTATGAAACGCAACAAAGACAAACCTATGATGCTCTACTTCCCGATGTGCCTGACCCACGGACCGTTGACCAACACCCCGCTCGACCCAAACGCCACCGGCAATATCGAGCGCCACAAAGCAATGGTCCGCTACACCGACCACGCAGTTGGCCGCCTCGTAAAGGAACTCGACGAGCTCGATATCCGCGACAACACAATCGTCTTCTTCACAACCGACAATGGCACAGCTAAAAAAATGACCGCTCGAATGAATGGCCGGCTCGTCAGAGGCGGCAAGGCCACCATCGGCGAAGCCGGCGTAAGGGCGCCATTTATCGTCAACTGTCCCGGCCTCGTCCCCGCCGGCGCCCGCACCGATGCCCTCACCGATTTTACCGACATACTGCCCACCTTCGCGGAATTGGCAGGAGCAAAAATCCCTGCCGATGTTACCATTGACGGCCGCTCCATCGCAAAGTTGCTCCTCGGCAAGGCCGATGATTCTCCACGCGATTGGATTATGGCGATGGGCTTCGGTGCCGCTAAACTTGCCGATGGCCGTGTTGTTGGCGCTAAGGAGTGCGCCGACCGCGTCGTCCGTAACAAACGCTATAAGCTCTGGCTCCTGGATGGCAAACCTGCAAGGCTCTTCGACCTGCCTGCCGACCCCGCCGAGACAAATAACCTCATCGATAATAAAGCCCCGAATGTCATCGCCGCACGAAAAAAACTCGAAGCCGTCGCCCGGTCCTTTCCCAAAAAAGATGGCGCCCCTAAGTACGACCCGACACCCCCACAGCCCTGGGACAAAAAACCGGAACGTTTCAAAAAGAAAAAACTCAAAAAACAAGGCAAATAATTATATACTATCAACGGTTGTGACTAACATATTCTACAGGAGACTTGAAATGGACGACAAAAATATAGAGAGCTCGAATCCCGTTAGAAATTCCAGAGTCGCGTGGCAGCCTCAAGCGCAGCTTGCCGATGGCCTATCCCGACGCCAGTTTCTAAATCTCACAGCCGCTTCCGCTGCCGCAGCGCTGCTGCCTTCTACTGGCTGTCAAAATCAAACACGACGGGTGGCAGCCTCAAGCGAGTCCCGAAAAATCGGGACGAGCTTGGGGATGGCTCAGCCGAATATAATTTTCTTATTAACCGACGACCAGCGTTGGGACACTCTTAACTGCATGGGCAATCCCATCATCCAAACTCCGAACATGGATGGCCTGGCCAAAAATGGTGTCCTCTTCACAAATGCCTTTGTCACCACATCCATCTGTGCCTCCAGCCGAGCCAGCATCCTCTCCGGCCAATATGTCCGACGCCACGGTATCAACAACTTCTCCACCAGCTTTTCGCAGGATGCCCTCGCCCAAACCTATCCACTATTGCTCCGCAGCGCCGGCTATCGCATCGGCTGCGTCGGAAAACACGGCGTCGGAAGAGGCAGTGATTTCCCTGTTGACCAATACGACGTCTGGTTCGGCTGCCCGGGCCAATGCTCACCTTACGAACGCAAGGACAAAGACGGAAACTACAAGCACCTCACCCAAATCTTCGGCGACCAGATAACCGAATTCCTCCACGGCTGCTCAAACGAAAAACCATTCTGCCTCTCCGTGAATTTCAAAGCCCCCCACGTCCAGGACAGCGACCCGCGCCAATTCATTCCCGACCGCGCATACAAAGACTTGTACAAGGACGTAACCATCCCCACTCCGAAAACCGCAGACCCGCGCTACTTCGAAGCCCTCCCCGAATTTCTCCGGACCTCCGAAGCCCGCCGCCGATGGAACATACGCTTCTCCACACCCGAAAAATTCCAGGAGTCCGTCAAGAACTATTACCGCCTCATTTACGGCGTCGACGTCGTCATTGGCAGAATCCGCGCCGAGCTTAAACGCCTCAATCTCTCTGACAACACCATCATAATCCTCACCGGCGACAACGGCTTTTATCTCGGCGAGCACGGCCTCGCCGGAAAATGGTTCCCGCACGAGGAATCAATCCGCGTCCCGCTTGTTGTTTACGACCCCAGAGCGACTAAGAAACTTCGCGGCCTGACGCGCGACCACTTTGTCCTCAACATCGATATCGCACCGACAATCCTCCAGCTCGCCGGCCTGAATCCACCACCACAGATGCAGGGCAGGAGCCTCATCCCACTGCTGACAGGCCGAAGACCAAAATGGCGAACAGACTTCTTTTACGAGCACCTCTTCGAGCACGGAACAATCCCAAAGACCGAGGCCCTGCGCACCCCCCGCTTCAAATACGCCCGCTATATTGACTTCGATTATGAAGAGCTTTACGACCTCGAATCCGACCTGCACGAGACGCAGAACCTGGCGAAAGACGAAAAATACCGGCGAACCTTAAACTCTTTGCGAAAACGCTGCGACAAGCTGCTCCGCGAAGCAAAAGGCACATAAAAAACGCAAATTTCAAAAAAGTACTTGCCTCGGATACAAAAAAAGTTAAACTTAATACGTTTCCCGAACTATGAACTACGAACTATGAACTACGAACTATGAACTACGAACTAAATAGGAAACAATATGGCAAAAAAAGAGAAAACCAAAAAAATGGCAAAAACCGAGATGCTTGATGCTGTCGAAAATACGAGCCTGAAGAAAAGCATCCCCCATTTTGAAATAGGCGATACCGTTGACGTCCGTTGCAGCATCAAGGAGGGCGACAAAGAGCGTATACAGGTATTTACCGGCACCGTAATCGCACGCAGAGGCCGTGGAATCAACGAAACATTCAC
>DUZJ01000062.1 GCA_013349615.1 Planctomycetota bacterium
TTCAATTTCTTTTAAGCACGCCGGTTTCTGTAAGCACGACGCTGCATCAGTGGCATCAAGCCTACCGACCTTCTGGCCTGCGGCAACTTTTGAGATTTGCACCTGTGCGCCATCGACCCAGACAGGAGTCTCGGCAGGGAAACAGCCGGGCACTCCTGGTGGTTTCACCGGTGGTGGTTTCGTTCCTGCTGTTCCCCAACACTCATTTACCAATAGTGAATCTGTTTGGACTGTCAGACTCGGCTTAATATCATAAGTGTCACACACAGGCTCCTGGCCTTGCTGACGGACTCCTGTGTCACTTGTATAAATGTTGTCTTCATTAACGCCACAGGAAGATTGTTTTTCAAAGGTCACGTGGTTGTCCATAAACAATACGTTTTGTCCCTCCCTTTGGTGAGGCCCGGAGTTTCCCAATTGGTACTTTCTGAGTCCGGTGGTTGGATCCTTCTCGTAGGCCTGGGGGCCAACCGCAATGAAGCCGATTGTGGTAGTAGGAGGGTCTAAGAATGGATTCCGGTCGGCTGCTACTGCCATACCTGGTTCGCTTGATGCCGTGCTCAGGGCGAAGACAGGCTCACCAAGCCCATAGTAAGGCAAATGATAGGAGTAGCTGCAGTGCGCGGAAGGCCAACCGTTAGGCGGCGGATCCCCGAAATCCCAGGCTTGCTCATCCTCAAGACCGTAATCAGTGGCTTTGAAGGTTGTGGTGGCGGACTCACTCTTGCAGACAAACGATTTGGGCGTTACCTCGGCAAACCTTACCAAAAGGTAAAAGCTGGACGAGATGGTTGCCTGGCCGGGATTGCCATAAGCCTGGGCTCGCCCCCCAGGACTCAAAGGACTCCCAGCTTGCCAGTTACCACCAATCTGGCCACTCCAAATGGTCCCAAGAAAACCTGCACGCGGAAGTTTGCTGTCGTAATCGTTGGCATAAATCAGCATTGCCCTGCCGATACCGGACAGGTTCGAGCCGCAGACCATTCGGTAAGCTATCTGCCTCACCCTGGCAAGAGCCGGCATCAGGATGCCCATCAGCAGCGCTATGATCGCAATTACGACCAGCAGCTCTACCAATGTAAAACCTTTCTTTTTCTTTTTCATTTTGGTTCTCCTTTACTTTTTTCGAGATTCGCAAAACCAGCCGTTCTTAAGCCCACTTTGGTTACATTTCTTCATTTATTTAGCAAATAAGTGCAGCCTGACTACTGCCACATAGGAACGTGAAAAACCTTGTTTTTTGCGAATCTCTTGAATTAACATTATTCTGCCTAAAAACGGTTGGTTCAAATACTCGAGATTGACTTTTCCCGATAAAGCTCATTGTTTACTTTCTGTTGCGATTTAAGATTGCTCTCATCGCAATACTGTAGGCCGCGCGACAAAGAGACTCTTTTTCTGGCAGGCAGGCTAAGGATATGAAAAAAACTCAAGTTATGATGACTGTTTAGGTTATAATAGGCTTTTTTAAGCCTGCCCTTAACTACTCTTAATATTAACACAAAGTAAATTTCCTGTCAAATAAAATTTCGGCAAATTTGCTAAAATTATTGAATTTTTTTTGCAATTCGCTTAATATCGTTGTTTTTGGCCTGGAATTGTGGTTATATGACTACCCAAAAAACTTTTGAAGACACAAAAAAATTGCTGAAAAAGCACAATCAGAGCCACCTTTTGGCATTTTGGGAGCAATTGAATACAGCCGAAAGGCAAAATCTGCTCGCGCAAATCCGGCAGTTGGATTTGGCGAAAATAGACGACTGGGTGGCCAACTTCGTCAAAGAACCCATTTCTGTCGAGATAAGTACCGAGTTGGTCCCTGCCAGGTCCTATGGCCCTGCTGGAGCCGACGCAGAGCAAAAGCGCAAGTACGGCAAGGCCGTGGATTTGGGCAAAGAGTTGATACGGAAAAGCAAGGTTGCCGCCCTGGTTGTCGCCGGCGGCCAGGGAACACGACTCGGATTCGACGGCCCAAAGGGGAATTTCCCCGTCAGCCCTGCTAAAAACAAAACGCTGTTTCAAATCTTTGCCGAGTCTGTCGCAGCAGTCTCGGAGAAATACCAAACCGTCTGCCCCTGGTATATTATGACCAGTCCTTTGAACTACGCCGAGACCAAAGAAGTTTTTCGTTCGAATGATTACTACGGCCTCAACGAAAAAGATGTCTTTATATTTCGGCAGGGCACATTGCCGAATTTTGATTTCGACGGTAAAATCCTGCTGGCCGACAAGGCCGATATAGCCTGCTCGCCCGACGGCCACGGCGGCACCTTGAAGGCACTTTGCGAAACCGGTGCTATCGACGATATGAAAAGACGCGGCGTTGAGTTCATAAGCTACTGGCAGGTGGATAATCCCTTGGTAAATTTTTTTGACCCGCTCTTTATTGGTCTGCACGCACTCAACGAGGCCGAGATGTCCTCAAAGGCCCTGATAAAAACACGGCCAAAGGAGAAGGTCGGCAACTTCTGCTTGGTTGATGGTAAGGTAACCGTCATCGAATATAGTGATTTTCCTGATGACTTGGCCGAAAAGCGAAATCCCGACGGCTCTTTGGTCTTCCAGCTCGGTAGTATCGCTATCCACATTATCAATCGCGCCTTGTCAAAAGATTGAACAGCGAGGGTTTATCTTTACCTCTGCATAGGGCCATCAAAAGAATCCCGCATATCGACCGGAAAGGAGGACGGGTGGAACCTGCTGGGCCAAACGGTATAAAGCTGGAGAGCTTTGTTTTTGATGCCTTGCCCCTGACCTCGAAGTCGATAATCTTGCAGACGGTGGTACGAAGCGAAGAATTTTCGCCCATCAAAAATGCCACCGGCGTTGATAGTGTCGAGACGGCAAAGCAGATGATGATTGACCGTGCTGCCGGCTGGCTGGAATCAGCCGGAGTTACTGTCCCCAGGAAGCCGGACGGCTCGGTCGACTGCATAATCGAAATCGCCCCCGGCTTTGCAATGGGGCCGGACGACATCAAAGCAAAACTGAATCAGATACCCGAAATAAAGCCAAAGGACAAGCTCTACTTGGCCTGAGAAACAGCCCCTGCTTCGAATTGTCCCAGGAGAGTAGTCACCTCAATCCGCAAACTCGCATTTACTTTGTATAAAACTTGTGTACGGTAACTGTCGTGTACTTCTGCCCCGGATTTAGAACAACTGATGGAAAGTCCGGTTTATTTGGTGAATCCGGGAAGTGCTGCGTCTCCAAGCAGAATCCGTAATGTTTCTTGTACACCTTGCCGGATTTGCCGGTTATGGAACCGTCTAAGAAATTTCCGGTATAGAACTGGACTCCCGGCTCGGTAGTATGGATTTCCATAGCACGCCCGCTGGTCGGCTCATAAACTCTTGCACACAGAGCAAGCGTGCCTCCGCCGCTGTTGAGCACGTAGTTATGGTCGTAGCCGCCCTCGACCTGGCCGATTCGAGAGCCGATTGTCATTGGCCTGGTAAAATCCATCGGTGAATTGTTGACGTTTCTAATTTCACCTGTCGGTATAAGGCCCTCATCTACCGGGGTGTACTTATCGGCGTTGAGCATAAGCTCATGACCGAGAATGTCACCACTGCCCTGCCCCGCCAGGTTCCAATAGCTGTGGTTCGTCAGATTTAGTATCGTGGTTTTGTCGGTTTCAGCCTCGTAGCTAATCTTCAATTCGTCATCTTTTGTCAGGGTATAGGTAACGGTGCACGCCAGGTTACCCGGATATCCTTCTTCGCCGTCTTTGCTCAGATAGCTCAACTTTAACAGTGCTTTGTCGCTTTCGGCTCTTTCGTCCTCTACCTTCCATACCACTTTGTCGAATCCATTGATGCCGCCGTGCAGATGGTTTGGCCCATTGTTCGCTGCCAGCTTATACTCGACGTCGTTGAGCACGAACCTGGCCCCACCAATCCGATTGGCGTATCTGCCTACGGTAGCCCCGAAATAGGGATGCCTTGTGATATATCCGTCGAGCTTATCGAAGCCGAGCGTAATATCAGCTAACTTGCCACTCTTGTCCGGCACCTCCATCGAAACCAGTATCGCCCCGTAGTTTGTTATCCTGACCCTGAGTCCATGAGAATTGGTTAGAGTGTACAGATAGACTTGCTTGCCGTCAGGCGTTTGCCCAAAAGGTTCGCTGCGAGTGCTCATTGGCTTCGTCTCCTTAGCTTGGGGTTCTCTTGAGGGTGCTCCTTTTTTTTCACAGCCGGCCATACAAACCGCCGCCACTGCTAAAACACAATTAATCCAGATTCTTCTTTTCATTTTTTCAGCTCCCTGTTCTAAAATATGGATGCTTGCCCCGTTAGAAATGTTTCCTTTTTCGGTCTGCTTTTTGTCGGCGCCGATTCCGGACGCTCCGGAATTTCTAACGGGGCTTGTGCACTTTGCAGACGTGACTGGAATATAACACCGGGAGAATAAAATATCAAAAAAATTATTTGCGTTACCTTAATTCATTGTTGAGTCTTTGATGTTAGATATTTGGCACTGTTTTCGCAATACCAAGTGAAGTGAAGAACCTCTCCCTATCCAACCGTTCGGGTTGCTCAACAGTTGTCTTGTCCTTTTAAGGTAAGGTCGGCAGTTCAATCGACCAGTTTAGGCTCTCGTTTTCGTGGAGATCACGTGCCTTGACACGAAAACGGTGGTATTGTTCGGTTCTGCCTACCTGGACCTCGTAATACGGGCTGCCTTGCCAGCCGCTGCTGAATCCGCCCGCGGTTGTGCATTCAAACTTATACTGCACGCCTCCACTTGGGTCTAAAGCTACTTTTGCTGTCATCACGGCCCAGTAATCGAAGGTTCCGCCACGAGGGTCTTCTTTAGGGCCCGAAGCCCATTGCACCGGGTCGGGTGTCGGCGGCGTTGTGTCGGGGGGAGGCTCTATCCCAACACCTTCAAGCCAATTGTTGGCGAGTTTCGCCAAATCGTAGAAGTCCACGTCACCATCATAGTCTAAATCGCCTGACAATACTGCTCTTACAGTAAGAATCATCGTGTGCGTGCTATAGGTGACCTCTCCGATTAATGGACCCCAATCAGCAATCCATGTGTAATTCTGCGCAAAAATGCCAATTATATCTCCAATTTTTGCGGGGAAGGGATGTACGCCGCTAAACCAGTCGTCACCGCTATTAAACAGCGTAATATCGGGAAAACTCAAAACTTCATTTTCCCTGTCCGGTTCTGTTGGTACAGGCGGAAGCTGACCGCATGTGATAGCCAGATGGTCCATTGTCCCCGGCCCTCCGATGCGGACGTAGGTGGCACCTGTAGCTGGAATGTTTACCATGTCATTATAATAAACCATTACATCGTCACCTATCTGTTCGCCTGAGTCCGGCTTAATTTGATAGAATATCCCGTAGTTATCTAAATAGTCTTGTGTTCTGGCGTAAGTCTCGGCGCGGGTATAACACGCGGTGGTAGCTGCAAGGCCTTTGGCGAAAGAGTATGATTGTATGCGAATAGAATTGCCGATGATTTCACTCCAAATATCACTACGCGCGCTACTGGTTGCTTGAGTAGAAGCATCCGCAGAGCCTCCAGCCCAGGCATAAGTTGGATGGTCCATTTTTCCACTATAAGGGCCATCGAAGTAACCGCCGTCTTGCGCATAAACTTCGTAGTAAGCCCGAAGTCCACCTGCGTAATAGTTAAAGTGTGCCCCGTACGCGGTGCCGACAATGCAGAGTAAAACAAAAAAAGTTAAATATCGTTTCATTTTTGTCTCCTTTGGCCAATACTATGGCGACCAGTTACTCTTTATAGGATTTTACCAAATAAGTCGGCTTTTGTCCAGAATTTCTGTTCTGCAAACGAACAATTTCTGTCAATACAAGCGTAATTTGCACGAAATCGGCAGAGAATCGTTGAATTGCCGTAAGAAAATTGATGGTATCGGCATAAATTTTTTTGAACATTCTGCGCGAGGTGTGTCGGGTAAAACAAGAGTAGCGTACGATATCGGAACCAAAATCGTCTGAATTCTTTACGCAGATTAACAGCATTGAAAAGTGAGATTGTTGTGATTTGGGGAAATTGGGTTTGATTGGGTTTGTTTTGGGTTTGTATTGGGTTTGTTTTGGCATTTTATTGGCTTTAATTGGGTTTGATTGGGTTTGAATTGGGTTTGAATTGGGTTTGTTTTTCCCACGTTCACCAAGTGTCTTATTTTCGTAATCCTTTGTTGAAACTCGGCTTACGTTTATTTGGGCTTTTCGGAAATTGGGTTTGTTTTGCATAAAATGAGCGATTTGTAGTGCGCTCACTACAGTTGTAGAGGACAGAAGGCAGAGGACAGAAGGCAGAAGACAGAGGACAGCAGGTGTTTCGCTGTCAATTACCAACAACCGTTTGCTAATAAACATTTACCATTTCCTTCTTTTTGGGCTTCTGCAAAAACAACTCCCTCTCTATAAATGCACGGATGTGCGCGTTTGATGCGAAAATTGGCCTGTTTTTGACAGGATTAACAGGATTAAATCGTTGTCAGATAGGCAGTTAAAATTTTTTTATTTTTTCAGATTTGGCCGGTTACTATGTGCGCTTTTGGTCGCGCCTTTTTACTTATATTAACGCGCCAGGAAGACACAAGGGCACGAATTTTGAACGCGGAGAACGCAGAGATCGCGGAGGTTTTTCAGCCAGCTAAAAACGGGGCTTGGTGTGTCAATTTGCAGGCCTTGGGCACAACAGGCAAGAAAAAAATGGTGAAAAATGCGCAAAAGTTGTCAAAAAGTTAGCAGAAATATGCAAAAATGCGCGCTTTTTAACCAAAAATGAGCAAAAATTTACCGCTTTTGCATTTTAACATTTTGTTAGTTTAGGGGGTATAGAGAACTTTATTTCGTGCCCCATCGCTCGTATCTCGTTAGCGGAGTAAGGAAAACCGCGATTTTTAGCGAATCGGAACTTTGAATTTGCAACTTTTCATTAGAGGGGTTCGGAGTTAAAATGAATTTGAAAAGATTGAATCCGGTTTTGGGTATTGTATGGCTTGAAAGTGTGAGATGCGAGATAAATTGCAGGCAGTTGATTATAAAGCCCATGGAGACAGGGGGATTCCGTTGGGGAGGGAAACTGTAGTTAGGTTTAGTAAGAGAAGCGCATAAATGGAAAACACAGAAATTTTTTAGGTGATTGTTCATAATTCCCCCGCAAAAATCTGATAAGATGCGCTTCAAGTCAGTTGACTTTGCGGCGAAGTCGGTTTAGTGTGTGGCTCGGTGTCTTTGTTAAAGTTATTAACGGAGATAGTGTATGACGGAAAACATTTTATACTATGGTGATAATCTTGACATTCTTCGGCGGTATCTCAAGGATGAGACAATAGACCTTATTTATCTCGACCCGCCGTTTAAGAGCAATCAAGAGTACAACGTCCTATTCGAGGAACGTAACGGGACTAGCTCAAAGGCCCAAATCAAAGCATTTAAAGATACTTGGCGGTGGGACCAAGGGTCTGCTGAAGCCTATCAGCAAGTAGTTGAAAGTGGGCCGGAGAGGGTTTCGAAGATGATGCGAGCGTTTCGGACATTCCTTGGTGCAAATGATATGATGGCATATCTTGCAATGATGGCGCCACGGCTGGTAGAGCTTCGGCGAGTTTTGAAGGGTACAGGTTCGATATATCTGCACTGCGACCAAACAGCAAGCGCTCACTTACGACTTCTTATGGACGCCATATTTGGCCCCGATAGTTTCCGGAACGAGATAGTGTGGCATTATCGCAGGTGGACAGCAGCAGCAAAAAAATTCCAGCGACTGCACGATACCATTCTCTTCTATACAAAAACAAATAAATACATTTTCAACCAGCTTTTGATACCGTATACGAAGGGGTCGGCTAAGCGTAAAAAACAAGGAGTTCTCCACAGATTCAAACGAGGAGAAGAGCCTGTTTTGGTAAGTAACAGGGAGCTTCAAGCTGAAGGGGTTCCAGAAAATGATGTATGGCAAATTCCATTTGTTGCTCCTTCAGCCAAAGAACGCCTGGGTTATCCTACGCAGAAGCCGGAAGCTCTCCTTGAGCGTCTCATCCGCGCTAGCAGCAATAAGGATGATACTATTCTCGACCCATTCTGTGGATGCGGTACGACTATTGCTGTCGCACAGCGTCTAAAGAGGCGCTGGGTCGGCATTGATATTACCCATCTCGCCATTGGGCTGATAAAGCACAGATTGCAAGACGCTTTCGGGCAGAATATTCGTAAGACCTATGGAGTCGTCGGTGAACCTGTTTCGCTAACTGACGCAGAGACTTTAGCCAAGGACGACCGGTACCAGTTTCAGTGGTGGGCGTTGGGATTGGTTGGAGCACGTCCTATCGAACAAAAGAAGGGAGCAGATAAGGGAATTGACGGTCGGCTTTATTTCCACGATGAGCCTAAGGGTGGTCGAACGAAGCAGATCATCTTCTCTGTCAAGGCTGGCCACATACCATCAGGACATATCAGGGAATTACGAGGTGTGGTAGAGCGGGAGAAAGCCCAGATAGGTGTCTTGCTTTGTATGCAACAGCCGACAAAACCAATGCGGACTGAAGCGTCAAGCGCCGGATTCTATAAGTCGCCTTGGGGAACCAAGCACGCTACAATGCAAATCCTTACAGTAGAAGAACTACTAAGTGGCAAGACTGTTGATTATCCACATTCGGAGGGAGTGAATGTAACGTTCAACAAGTCACCTAAAGCCAAGGGTGAAAAAAATGAGCATCCAGAATTGAATTATCCGGAGGAATAGGTTCAAGGGCAGATACGGGGAGGAGATTTTAAATTATTATTGGAAACACGTGGGGGAGAGTAATAAATTATGAAGGGGATACGTGAATGGCGCTTTTGTTGGGATATGACGTTGGAAGCTCGTCAATAAAGGCGACGTTGATGGAAGCTGAAACGGGTAAGGTTTTGGCGACAGCGGCGTCGCCGGAAAAAGAATTAGAGATTATCGCGGAAAAGTTGGGCTGGGCTGAGCAAAAGCCGAGCGTCTGGTGGGAACACGTGGTAAAGGCCACAAAGAGTGTAAGTGCGCAGGTGCAGAATAATACCGGTTATAGTATGGCTGATGCGGAGGCGATTGGGGTTTCCTACCAGATGCACGGGCTGGTCGTCGTGGACAAAAATAAAGAGGTGCTCAGGCCTTCGGTAATCTGGTGCGACAGCAGAGCGGTATCCGTTGGCGAAAAAGCGGCAGCGGAAATCGGAGAAGAAAAGTGCCTCGAGAGGCTGCTTAACCTGCCGGGTAATTTCACGGCCTCGAAATTGAAGTGGGTCAAGGAAAACGAGCCGGACATCTATTCTAAGATTCATAAAATAATGCTGCCCGGCGATTACATCGCAATGAGGATGACGGGCGAGATAAAGACAACTCCCTCCGGTCTTTCCGAAGGGATAATGTGGGATTTTCAACAGCACGGCCTTGCCGAATTGATACTGGATTACTACGGGATTAGCAGGGACTTGATTGCGGATGTTGTGCCGACTTTTTCAGTTCAGGGAGAACTGACAAAGGAAGCGGCTGAGGAATTAGGATTGAAGGCCGGTACTAAGATATCATATAGAGCCGGTGACCAGCCCAATAATGCTCTGTCTCTGAATGTTTTGAATCCTGGTGAAATAGCGGCTACGGCGGGGACTTCCGGTGTGGTTTACGGTATCAGCGACAGAGGCGATTACGACCACAAGTCGCGAGTAAATACTTTTGTTCACGTCAACTACTCTGCTGAGCAGCCGAGATATGGCGTGCTTTTGTGTCTTAACGGGACGGGGATATTGAACAGTTGGCTGAAGCACAACGCAGCCGATACGATTGACTATGACGAAATGAATGAATTGGCCGGCCAGGTTGAAGTGGGCGCCGGCGCGCTTGTGGTTTTGCCTTACGGCAACGGGGCCGAGAGGACACTGGAGAATAAGAACATCGGCGCATCCGTCCACGGCCTGAACTTCAACACACACAGCAGGGCACACCTGCTCAGGGCGGCGCAAGAGGGTATTGTCTTTGCGTTGAATTACGGTCTTGGGATAATGCGTCAGGCTGGCGTGCAGGTAAAAACTGTCCGGGCTGGTCACGCGAATATGTTCCTTAGCCCGTTGTTCTGCGAGGCCTTTGCGACCGTTACGCAGTCGGTTGTGGAATTATACAATACGGACGGCTCACAAGGCGCCGCCAGGGGAGCTGGTATTGGTGCGGGTATCTACAAGGACCAGAAAGATGCCTTTGTGGGATTGGCCCCCGTTAAGACAATCGAGCCAAATGAAAAGTTAGCTCACCGTTATCAACAAGCGTATGAGAGATGGGGAAAAGTTTTGAAACGACAATTAAAAGTGTGACTCGTGACACGAGCCCCCGTGCTTTCTTGCGAAAGCAAGAACGGGGGCGACACGATAGTCAATTAGAAAGGAGCAGGTAAATGGCGGCGGAAAAATCTTTACACAGTATATGCAGATGGACATTTAATCCGGGCAAGGGCGGCTTTGTGCCTGCGGATATGCGGCCGGAATGGGGCGGCAAATTCAGTACGGCGGATATGATTAAGCTGGTGAAAGAAAGAATTGCCCCTCGCTTGCCTGATAACGTCCAATTAGGAATTGAGATGCATTATGACAACGAGGTCGATGAAGATACCGCGGCTGAAGTTGCTGATGCTTTAGTGGATACGGGAATATATTTGGCGATGATAACGCCCGGCGCCCACGTGCATTGGGGTTACGGCGGAGTTGCTTCATTAGATGCAAAAGAAAGAAAAGCGGTGGAGGATTTTGGACTGCGAACGGTTGACCTTGCATACGGGCCTTTGAAGAAGGCGTGGCACCCGGACGAGAGCAAAGCGCCGGCTTTTATAATCTGGAACGGCTCGTTCGGTTATGACATTGCCACTGTCGGCGTCCGGCAAATGTATCAGAACCTCAAAGAAAGCATTGCCGGTTTGTGTAAATATGAGCAGAAGGGCGGGAGCCTGTTTATAGGATTTGAGCCCAAGCCGAACGAAGGGCATCCGGCGATGTTAATCCCGACCGTGGCGAGTGCGGTACTTTTTTGGAGAAAGATCGAAGAGGAGCTTGGGATTTCGAGAGCCAAAAAAGGGGTGAATAAGGAGTTCGGGCACTCGGAAATGATAGGTCTTGACCATGTGTACGATACTGTTGAAGAACTGGACAACGATGCGATGGTGCACATGCATCTAAACAGCCAGGGATATAACGACGGGATTATTCTCGGTGGGCCTGGCAAGTACGATATCGACCACGGGACGAGAGTCAATGGTATGAACATTGCCATTGCGGGGCTTATCCAGCAGGCCGGCTATTCCCGATGGAAGGGACACGATATGCAAACGCGGGCATACGATAATGTCGAGCAGGGAATCGACAGAGTGGTAAGAAGCGTGCTGAGCTGGGAGGCCTGCGAAAAAGCTGCGCGAGAACTGGATACCGCCGCCCTGATGGATGTGCTCGGCAAGCGGGAGACCGCCAAGGCTGAAGATGTGATGAGGGCCGCTGTTGTTAGCGCTCAACGCTATTTTGATGAAATGTATAAGTAAGACCCGTCAGATAATCAGCATTGCATCGCCGTAGGAATAGAAGCGGTATCGCTCGCCGATGGCGTGTCTGTAAGCGGCAAGGATGTTGTCCAGGCCTGCGAAGGCCGCCACCAGCGCAAGCAGTGTGGATTTGGGCAGATGAAAATTCGTTACCATCGCATCAACTATCTTGAATTTGTAGCCGGGCCTGATGAAAAGCATCGTTTCGCCACCGGCCCCGTTAGAAGGAAGTCGCCACTGAGGACTGCCACATCTTCGGCGTGGACTTCTAACGGGGCTGGCGGATTCGGTTCGTGAATTGGTCGCTACCGTCTCAAGAGCGCGTGTTGATGTTGTGCCGGCGGCGATTATTCGACCGCCCTTTTCTTTTGCCGCATTTATTGTCCGGGCGTTTTCTTCATCGATGCTGAATCGCTCCTGATGGATTTTGTGGTCTTCAAGGTTCTCCGCGGTAATCGGCTTGAATGTACCTGTCCCCACGTGCAGTGTTATATAGGCGAAGCTGATGTCGGCTTGTTTTAATTTTTCGATGAGGGATTTTGTAAAATGCAGCCCGGCTGTCGGCGCCGCGACCGCACCGGGAATCCGCGCATAAACCGTTTGATACCGCTGTCTGTCAACTGCCTCTGCTGCCAAATCATCGTCCCGTTTGATGTATGGCGGCAAAGGGGAGAAGCCGATTTTATCAAGGATAGTCTCGACGGTTGCATCCGTTTCCATCTTCAGCCGGCATCTGCCTTCAGCTTCTCTTTCGAGCGCTACCGCTCTGCAAAAGTCCTTTTTTGCTTTGTCTTTTAGGTGGAGGACATCGCCTGGTTTCACTTTACGGGCCCCTTTTAACAACACTTGCCAGATACCGGGTCCGCTTTCGGCCAGAAACAATCCTTCGAGTTGGCCGCCTGTGCTGCGTCGGCCGAAAAAGCGGGCATGCAGCACTTTTGTATCGTTAAGCACAAGGCAGTCGCCGGGAGATAAGAAATCGCCGAGCCTGTTAAATCGGCTGTCAGAAGTATCACCGCGGAGGCGATTGAGGACCAACAGTCGTGAGTCGCTTCGAATATCGGCCGGCTGTTGGGCAATCAACTCCGGCGGGAGGTGAAATTGCAGCTTATCTGTCTTCATAGCCGAAACGTTATCAGACGTCTGGCCAAATGGCAAAAAAAATTTAGCCCAATAATAAGCCGATTTAGGCGTTTTGCACTCCGCCGGGAGATTCCGGCAAAAGTAGCTCGGTGCCGGGGACGATGTTGGTAGGATAAAGGTAAACCGAACCTAACTTTACGGCAAGTGACACAATTTTATGGGTTCCCAAACGCGAAAATATGGGCGTTTGGGAAGCCTGACGCAAGTCGCCACTGTTTTCGCAGGGGTAAACTTGTCGGCGCGGAGGTGGGGATGGGAACCCAATAGTTTTTTAAGGGTGTGGGTAATGGTTCGACTTCGCTCACTATTCTGAGCGATTGAAAGGAGTCGAAGAATGGCTTCAACTGGATATTTCGACAAAGAAGCAACTTCAATTGCTGCTCTGGGCAGAAACGAGCTCAAGAGGCGAATCAGAAGCTTCAGAGGCCGATTTAAGTTGGATTTTACCGAAGATTACCTTAATAACCTCACTGTGGACAGGCTGAGGCACATCCTTTTGGCCGCCTTAATAAACGCAAAGCCGCACCGCTAACAAGTCTTTCATCCCTTGCAATGGTTCTACCCCACAGTTACTTATTGAGCTCCTTACAAATGAATCCGCTTAACTCAGGTCAAGACGGGAAAATGCGGGTTTCTAAGGCCGGCCGAGTGAAAATCTATAAGCATAGAAGGCATACTTGTTAATGATTTGGTTTATAACCCAGTCCGCCCCAGCAGCCCCTCTGCATCCAGTATAAGTCCTGCCAATCTGCGTCGGTAGCTTGAGGCGTATCAGGATGACCAGGGATCTGATCACCCGGCGCATAGCTGCCAGTGTGACCCATGAAGCCGGCCAGGCCTGCGAATACCGTCCAACCGCCCTTCCACTTGTGGTGCTCGCTGTGTCCGTCTGCAAAAGAAACAGTGGCCCCGTCACCGTGTCGTACGGGAGCGTCATCGAACCATAGCTCATCTTTATAATAAACGGCGTAAGCATCCGGAGTCAAACGGCCCTCGCCAATAAAAACGAGTCTGTAAGCGGGGCTATGAATCTCGCTCCTGCTTTTAACGTGTGCTCCTTTTACCCCCTGGGTCCAGGTATGGTTAACAGCGTTCATAGAAAACATTATCGAGTATGTTATCGCCTCTCCGGCCAGACCGGTCGGGCAACGGAAGAGTTTGACATTCTTGGCATAGGGCCATAAGGCGCCGTCCTTGATCTCCTGCAAAACCGTGTCCCAGTCGCTGGGGGGAAACGACACGTCGACCCAGGCGATCTCATTTAGGTGGTCGCCCCAGGATATCTGAGGAGGCCCGACATTGCTATACCCTGTTGCGCCGTTGACAATCTTGTCCTCGTTATCATCTGCATACAAATTCCATGCAAGCGTCAACTGCTTCAGGTTGTTAAGACACATAGCACGCTTGCCCTGCTCTCTGGCGCGCTCCAGCGCCGGCATCAACAGCGCCATCAACAGTGCAATAATGGCGATTACCACCAGCAGCTCTACCAGGGTAAACGCCGTTAGAGATGAGCCGGGAAATTTGGCCAGCCCCCTTATCCTGTGAAATTCTAACGGTGTAAATCCTCTCCACTTATACACAATACTATTCCTTTGCCATTATCAATCCTGTCGGCGGCGTTTTGCCGTCCGGCCCGCTTAGAGATAAAGCCGCACAGAAGACACCAAAACCTCAATGCGGATTTCTAATTCTGCATCTGAATGAAAGTCAATAATAACGAAAAACTGTCTGCTATAGCGGTCTGGAAACTAATAGGTTACTTCACCCCAGCAGCCTATTTGTAGCCAGCGTAGATCGCGATAGTCCGCGTCTGTAGCCGACACGGCTGTACCACCGGGGATTGGGTCACCCGGCTTATTGTCGTTTTTAGGGTGAATGCCTATAGTGGCCAGGCCGAATGCTACCGTCCAGCGACCTTCCCACTTCCTCCAATCGCTGTGCCCGTCTGCATAAGACTGGGCGCTCCCATCGCCGTGCCGGACGGGTGGGTCGTCCCACCATGCGGCATGATCAATGTATACAGCGAAGCTGTCCGGTGTTACCCAGCCTTCATCTATAAAGATGATTCTCTTGTGCGGCCTGCGATACGCCGTCGCGTTCTTCATAAATTGCAAGTCTTCTATATTATTCCTCGAAAGGCCATTGGCGCCATCCATTGCAGCGTACGTACACATCTCTCCTGCCAGGCCGGTCGGGCAGCGGTAGACGCCCAGGTTCTTGACATAAGGCCACATCGCTCCTGCTCTGATAGCTGCTTTTTGGCAATCAGGTGATAATTTGTCCCCATTTTGGTAATTACCGTGCCAAGCCCTGCCTATCCACGGAATCTCATCTGGATGATCACCCGGACCCGCATCGGCTTGACATTCCGTGCCCAGAGGCGCGCCGTTGACGATTTTGCCTTCGTTATCATCGGCATACAGAAGCCAGGCAAACTGCAGCTCCTTGAGATTGTTAAGACAAATTATCCGCTTTGCCTGCTCCCTGGCCCGCTCCAGGGCCGGCATCAACAACGCCATCAATAACGCAATAATGGCAATTACCACCAGAAGCTCTATGAGGGTAAACCCTCTTTGTTTGTTCATAACGACACTCCTTTCTTCCTTAATCGCCGACATTTCGCAACTAAACCGGATAAAAATCAAAAAGCACAAAAAACATGCCTGTTAATCACATTGCGTATAGACCCTGATAACCTGCTACCAACCTATTTTGCCCCAGACGCCGATTATCGTCTTCTTCACGTTTGCTATGCCCGCTTCGGATGTAGGCTGTGTCATATTCGTGGCAATAGCTACTGTCTCCTGGTCCCATCTCCAGTATCCTGTGTGGCTGTCTGCAAAGACGAAGGTCATACCTTCGCCGTGTCGCACCGGAGGCGGGTCTGGATGGTCTGGAGGCGGGCGATTCCACCACGCCGCGCTGGTGTATTCAATTCTATAGCTGTTGTTGTTTACCCAGCCTTCACAAAGAAAAACGATTCTATCGTGCGGCCTGCGAACAAGCGACCTGTTCTTGACGCACAGCATACTCGCGCCGCTGCCGAGACTGTTAACCGGAGTTTCATCACCATTCAGCGCACAAGTCAGAGAGTATGTCCGCATGTGTTTGGCCTTACCGCCCGGGCACCTGTAAACTTTTGGGTTCTTGGTATACGTGAATAGCGCTCCGTCTCTGATAAGTTGTTCCTGGTCGTACGTGGAATCAGTAGGGTCGCCGGCGCCGTCGATAGGTATAGCCCATGCCCAGGGTATCTCGACCCTGAGATCTGTGTAATCTTGGTTCCTGTCCCCATCACTTGGCTGGCCGTTGACAAGCTTGCCGTCGTTATCATCTGCGTACATAATCCAGGCAAGTGACAAATCCTTGAGACCGGCGAGGCAGACCGAGCGCCTTGCCAGCTCTCTGGCCCGGTCCAGTGCCGGCATCAATAACGCCAATAATAACGCAATAATGGCGATTACCACCAACAGTTCTATTAAGGTAAAGCCTCTTTGTTTATTCATAACGATACTCCTTTCTTACTGCTCATATTCCACTGACCCGCCCTGTTAAAAGTCCCCGCCATTTGCGGGACAAGCCGGTAAAGCGTTTCACTTCTAACCCCGTTAGAAGTCCGGACCGAAGCTGCCACACTTTCAACATCTGAACCCGTTAGAAAGCCCGACCTACTTCTGACGCCGCTAACGGGCCCAGCCAAAATCAATAAACACAAAAAATCATGCCTGTAACCACTATGGTAATAACTTTCCGTACACGCCCCTCTGCATCTGTTCTAAATCCATCCAGCCCTCCTCGGTTGTAGGTGTGCGGTCAGGGTCAGGCCGCGTGTCGTTATTGCCATAATCTATTGTGTCTTGACCTTTCCACTTCCAGTATGTACTGTGTGAGTCCGCATAGCCGACGGTAACACCGTCACGGTGCCGGGTCGGGGGCGGGTCTCCCCATTGCCCCTGACCTTTCTTCTGATAATAAACGTGATAACTACTGTCCCTCACCCGGCCTATGTCAATGAAAACGATTCTGCTGTTTGTTTTGGTAAGGTCGCCCCTATTGCTGGCCCATACCTCCTCTTGTTCAGTTAGGGACGGGGGCGTACCAGGGGCCTGTCCACACCATTTGTCACCATGCATGGCATCGACTACAGCGTAGGTCAGATAGTGTCCTACCTGTCCGGCAGGGCACCGGAAAACTTTTGGGTTCTTGCAATATTCGTATAATACTCCGTTTTTGATATGGTTTTGCTGTGTCTGCTGGTCGTCACCGGGATTCACCTTGCCTACCCAGCCAGTGATAATTGGAGGAGAGGCCCCGTCATCATGGCCTGCCAAGCCGTCAACAAGGTCGCCGGCGTGGTCGTCTGCAAACATAACCCACGCAAATACCAACTGCTTCAGATTGCCCATACAAACCGAGCGCCTACCCAACTCCCTGGCCCTATTCAGTGCCGGCATCAGTATCGCCATTAATAACGCAATAATGGCAATAACCACCAAGAGCTCTACTAATGTAAATCCTCTTCGTTTAACCATAATGATACTCCTTTCTTACTACTGACGTTTCGTTACCATCTGTAAGATGCGCAGAGCCGGCTTTCTGTTCCTCTAATTTCGCATTTTTTGCGTTAAATACATACCATTTTCTGCTGACCGCATTATACATCAAATCCGAGTTCCTTGCAATAATAAAATCTGAAAATATTAGACAAATTTTTTTATTGCAGGGCAGATTCTCCGCCCCGGGGTGCGTCCATGTCCGCACTGGGACAGCATTTCTATCTGCTTCGGGCAGACCGGACGTAGGCAAAGCGCATAAAAAAGGGCTGGAGTTAGCTCACTCCAGCCCCTGTGAGACAGTTTTTCATTTAAAAATATAGGGCAAACTTATAAAAATCACCACTGTCTCACCGAAACCAAGACACTATAAGAAGAAAAGAACCATATATTCTAATCCTAATTATAAGCCTCAAAATGATTTTTGCAAGCATTTTTTTCAAATTTTTTCAATTTTTTTGAATTTTTTTTTATTTGTCCGCTCATTTCGCCGTTTTTGGCCCCTCAGGGCCGATGTTAGGCCAAAACGACGCGTCAAACGCGTTGCTAAATACTGTTATTTAGCCTGCGGTTTTACCACCAGGTTTGGACTCTCGAAGTTTTTGAGGATACCGGGCCCGCGTGAAATGCTGATTTTCATCCGCCTGATTGCCCGCCTGCAGGGGCGACACAATAGATGTAAATAAGCGGTTCAGTGCCGGTATTTTTGACGTCGTGGAGCGTATGCGGCGGAATATATGATACTTTCCCCTCACCGACCTGGTGAGAGTCTTGTTCGCCGATTAGCAGCAGCCCCTGGCCGGAGAGGAAAACCAGGACTTCCTCGTGCTGCTCGGTGCTGTGTCGGCCGCAGCTCTGGTCTGGCTTGATATACACTCTGCCCGAACGCATTCCACAGCTTTGTGTCTTGCCGTCCAGGAGTCTTTGATATTCGGCCTTATCGTTCAAATCTATGATGAGCACTTTTTCTGACGATGTCATACAGTCTCCTTGAAAACAGCATTTTCGTTGGTTGTTACATAAGCATATTAAAGGATTCTATCATTTTCCGTCAATTATTTTCTTGAAATGGCGGCGGGAATTCGCTATTTTTATGCGTGGACCTCAGTGATTTTTTCTGTTTTTTGAGGAGTTGATTATGACAGCGGAGCTGAACGCTCTTATTATCACCGCTGCTTCCATAGGCTTCTTCCATACTATATTGGGGCCGGACCATTATCTGCCCTTTGTTATGATGTCCTGGGCGAGGAAATGGTCGGGTGTGAAAACCGCGTTGATAACTGTTTTGTGCGGCCTGGGTCATATCGGAAGTTCGGTTGTGCTGGGCCTGATAGGTGTGTCGGTGGGTATAGCGGTCAATAAGCTGGAGTTCGTGGAGTCCTTTCGGGGCAACCTGGCGGCGTGGCTGCTTATCGCGTTCGGGCTGGTGTATTTTGTGTGGGGATTGCGTCGGGCGTGTCGGAACCGACCTCACGTCCACAGTCACACCCACACAAGCGAGGCTGCACACATACACACTCACAGCCATCAAAGGGAGCACACCCACGTTCACAACGACAAAACCAAGCCGAGCGTTGCGCCTTGGGCATTGTTTGTCATTTTCGTTTTTGGCCCGTGCGAACCTTTGATTCCTATCCTGATGTATCCGGCGGCACAGAAGAGTTTCCTGGGCCTGGTGGTGGTGGCGGGCGTGTTTGGTGTAGTTACGATTAGCACGATGCTGGGCGTGGTTCTTCTTTCCAGGGCGGGAGTGAGTTTTGTTCCACTGACCCGGCTGCAGCGTTTCACTCACGCTATAGCCGGCGCAACCATTCTTCTTTGCGGCCTGGCCATTCAGTTTCTGGGGTTGTGAGCGTCTGTTCATAAAGCTGTCGCCCTTCTCTGTTTTGGTATTTTTCCGCTTTCCGCAGTCTGTAAGTCCATTCGGGGACGCCTGCCGGCGGTGGTGGAGCACAAAATAGCAGTCCTTTACAAAACTGTGCAAGAAATATAGAGGTTTGTTGCTTATTGCAAACCGGTACGCTATGATAACGTTCCGCAGGACATTAAAATAAAGAGTGAAATTTTGGCCTGTGAGTCCCTGTCGCTTCCTTTGGCGTAAAATATGGAAACTGAGCTTGTATTCCAAACCTTGATAGAGCTTTTTGAACAGTCCCTGCGGCGGAGCCAATTGGATAAGCCGTGCCTGGAAATCGTTAGAAAAGATCGGCAGGAGACCATCACCTTTGAACAGTTGAAAACAAGGGCGCAAGAGTTCGCATTGTGGCTTATTCAAGGAAGAGATATTCGGACGGCAGATAAAATCGCGATATTGGGCAAAAACCGTGCGGATTGGGATGTGGCCCTTTGGGGGATTATCATTGCCGGTGCCGTGCCTGTACTGATTGACCCCGAAAGGCCGGTAGAAGGTGTAAAGAAACACCTCGCTTCCACAGACGCACGTCTGATTGTTATGGCTGATGATTATCAAGATGCCGATTCCCGGCAGCAGCTTAAAGAGTATACTTTGAGCCGGGGCCTGGGTCTTATTGAAATGACCGTTTATGAAAGAATCGGCTTTGATAGTGCCGCGGCAAATAAATTGCTGAATAATATCCAGGCTGAGATGGAAGCTGATGACACTGCGATAATTCTGTGCACGTCGGGCACTACCGGCGACCCCCGCGAAGTTGAGCTTACTCACGCTAACCTTATTGCCAATATTGGCGGCGCTTTGGAGATGGTGAAAATAACCGGCGATGACAGGCTCGGCCACGTTATCCCGCCTCATCACTCTTTTGGCCTTACGGTTGGTAAACTGCTGCCGCTCTGGGTTGGAGCAACTAATGTTTACACGAATAAATATCGCCGAATCGCGCAGTTCATAAGAGAGAAGCGCATAACTATCTTCGTGGGGATACCTGCACTTTTTGCCGTTATTGCCAAGAGAATTGAAGATGAGCTGAGCAGGCAGAAAGAAAAAAGCGTTCTTGTCAGGATTCTTGATGGCTGCCTGCCGAGGCTCGTAGGAAAGAGGCTTGTCAAAAAGCAGGGCTGGGAGAGTCTTCGGTTCTTCATCTCCGGGGCAGCTCCGGTCCCCAGGTGGGTGCTGGAGGTTTTCTGGAGGAGGGGCCTGCAACTGCGCGAGGGCTACGGCACTACGGAGAACTCGCCGGTTTACGGCTTTAACGCCGACCGGCGAAAATTGGGCTCTGTCGGCAGGCCCATTGCGACCTTGCTGGTAAAGACCGTCAATGAACAAAACGAAACGCTGCGGGCCGGTGAAAAGGGAGAGATTGTTCTCGGCGGCCCTTGTATTATGAAGGGCTACTATAAAAATCCCGGAGCAACCGGCGGCGTTATTAAAACGGACGGTAAAGGTGTCCGCTGGCTGTATACCGGCGACCTGGGGCACCTTGACGAGGATGGCTGCCTTTATATTACCGGCCGAAAGAAATACCTGATTGTGCTGCCGGGCGGCAAAAATGTTAATCCCGAACTCGTCGAGTCTGTAATTTCCGGGGCCCAGTATGTTGAAGAGGTGTTGGTAGTGCCGGGTTTCGAAGAAGATTCGGCCGGGATAACTGAAGAGGCCGTCAGGGCGATTGTCCGACCGGCATTGGAAAGAATAGAAACCATGACCAACCTCTCCTGTTCTGAATTAGTAAAACAGCCGCAAGTTCTCAAAAAACTCGTCTGGCAAAATATCAACGAATGTCAGCAGCAAAGCCGGCAGTTGTCCGGCTTCGAAAAGGTCTCCTCGCATCGTCTGGAAATAAGAATCGAAGAGTTTCAAAAAACGTCGACGGGTAAAATTAAGCGCGACCTTTATGTTAAGATGGGGCGGTAGGGATTGGGTTTGTTTGGGTTCGTTTTCACCAAGTGTCCAATTGGAGGTTTTTTCTGGGTCCCTGCCTACGACATGCAGGGATTCGGGCGGTAGGGATTTCACATCAATTGCGCAGTTTAACATGGTTGAAGACTGAAATTGGGTTTGATTGGGTTTGATTGGGTTTGTATTGGGTTTGTTTTGGCATTTTATTGGCTTTAATTGGGTTTGATTGGGTTTGTATTGGGTTTGAATTGGGTTTGTTTTTCCCACGTTCACCAAGCGTCCATTTTTCGTAATCCCTTGTTGAAACTCGGCTTACGTTCATTTGGGCTTTTTGGAAATTGGGTTTGTTTTGCATAAAATGAGCGATTTGTAGTGCGCTCACTACAGTTGTAGAGGGGAAATTAGTGAAAAGTGAGCTAAAGTGCCTAAAGTGAGCTAAA